>NZ_LT896716.1:2050000-2420371 GCF_900187405.1 Geobacter sp. DSM 9736 | reverse complement strand
CGGAGCCGACTCGATGAACATTCACCCTGACACCAGGGCGCCGATGCATGACCGCGAATTTCTCGTGAGACAGAACCTCAGAAGCCTGATGGAACTGCAGGAGGTGGCGGAGCGTACCGGTGTCTCCCTCATGGTGGAGAATCTCCCTGGGGAATACAATAACGTCGAACAGCTTGGAGAACTCCTCGACAACCATCCCGAGCTCGGTCTGCACCTCGACCTCGGGCATACGAATCTTCTTGTTGAGGAGAACACGGCCGAGGAGCTCCTGGCGGTGTATGGTTCCCGCCTTCGCCACGTGCACCTCCACGATAACCGGGGGGGGAGCCACGACATGCATCTGCCGCTGGGTGCCGGCACAATCGACCTGCCGGCGTGCGTGGCGGCCCTCAAAAGAGCGGGTTACGACGGCCCGATCACCCTGGAGGTCTTCACTCCCGATCGTTTCTTCGTCCAGTACAGCGCCGAGAAGCTGAGGCGGATCTGGGCGGAGACGCCCCCCTAGTCACGGGGATCAACCGTTATGAGCGTCCTTTTCTCTCCGATCACGCTGCGGAGCATTACCTGCCGCAACCGCATCTTCGTCTCTCCCATGTGCCAGTATTCGAGCCGCGAGGGATTTCCCACCGACTGGCACCTGGTCCACCTGGGTAGTCGTGCGGCGGGAGGCGCCGGTCTGGTTATGGTGGAGGCCACAGCCGTCAGCGAGGAGGGGCGCATAAGCCCGGATGACAGCGGCATCTGGCTGGAGGAGCATGTTGAGGCTTTCTCCCCCATTGCTGGTTTTCTCCGGAGCCAGGGGGCCGTTGCCGGTATACAGCTTGCCCATGCCGGACGCAAGGCCTCGACAGACGCCCCCTGGAACGGTAGCCGCCCTCTGGGTGCCGGCGAGCGGGGGTGGACACCGGTAGCTCCCACCGTCGAGCCGTTCGCACCCGGACATCCGCCTCCCCACCCGCTGACGGAAGAGGATCTCGATGTCGTCGAGGAGGAGTTCCGCGCAGCCGCCCGCAGGGCATTGAAAGCCGGGTTCCAGACCGTTGAGGTTCACATGGCTCACGGGTACCTGCTCCACGAGTTTCTCTCCCCCCTTTCAAATCGGCGGACCGACGGGTATGGAGGTAGCCTGGAGAACCGGATGCGGTATCCCCTCCGGATCGCCCGCGCCGTGCGGGAAGAGTGGCCGCCCGATCTTCCACTTTTCGTCCGTATTTCGGCGGTGGACTGGATGCCGGGTGGGTGGGATCTCTCCCAGTCGGTCGAACTGGCCCGGTGCCTGCGTCAAGTGGGGGTCGATTTGATCGACTGTTCTTCCGGTGGTGTGGTGCCCGATGAAACGATCCCTGCCGGTCCGGGATTTCAGGTCCCCTTTGCGGCCGCCATTCGGCGTGATGTGGAAATCGCCACTGCGGCCGTCGGATTCATCACTGATCCGGCGCAGGCAGAGCATATCGTTGCCACCGGTCTTGCGGATGCCGTATTTCTAGGAAGGCAGATGCTCCGCGATCCGTACTGGCCCTTTCATGCCGCCCGCAGTCTCGGCGTGGACATCCCGTGGCCTGAGCAGTACCAGAGGGCAAAGCAGTAGGAGGAGCGGCAGAAAGATGCCTGCGAAGAATGAGGCGAGGCTGGGAGAAATAATGTCAGTCCTTAAGGTTGAGAGCGAAACGATGTACCCGGTTTTCGGTATCGACTCGCTCCGCGATTATGTCGAGCTGCTGGAACTGAACCTGTGCCAGGAGTTCGCCATTTTTCGCGGGCAGTCCCGGGACTGGGAGCTTGTGCCGCGGATCGCCACCAGGATGCATGTGCGGCCGATACTGGAGAACGAGCAGGCGATGTTCAATGCGTTCCGGCACGAGGCGGTCAGCTTCGTGCGCCCTGAGCCGTCGTCGGAATGGGAATGGCTTGCGGTGGCTCAGCATCATGGACTTCCGACGAGGCTTCTCGACTGGTCTACTAACGCCCTGGGTGCCCTCTGGTTTGCCGTCCGCCGTCCCGGATCGGGGCAGGAGCACGGTGTCGTCTGGATATTCCTTCCCGCCGATGCCGATGTCATTCGAAGCACGGGTACCGGCGAGTCCCCTTTTTCGGGGACGGAGACCAAGGTCTATCTGCCGAGGCACATCGTCGGTCGTGTGCGTTCCCAGGAGGCTGCATTCACGGTTCACGAGTTCGTGCAGGCGGAAAACCGCTTCATACCCCTCGACCGTAACCGGCAGCAGAATCACAAGCTGATAAAGGTGATTATTCCGGCCGGCAGGTTCGCACCTATCCGCCACGACCTCTACCGCTGCGGCATCCATGCCGGTTCCCTCTTTCCGGACGTCGGCGGCATAGCGGAGCGCATCAGGAGCATGTACCTGTATCAGGAGGATGAGGATCAGGAGACGATGCTCAAGTGGAAGTACTGAGGAGGTGCCGGTTCGTTCAGGTTCATTCATATTGATTAATTTATGGCGAGATGGTACAAAGCGGGCATGATCAGACTACTATTCATCCTCATGATGTTCTGCCCGTTCACTGTCTTTGCCGGAATGGATCTGACGGTTGAAGGGAGGGTTTTTACGGAGCATGGTCCACTTCCGGGGGCGCGTGTGATGCTTTATACCGGGTACCAGGACATTGTTGAGGGGAAACCGGTAGCTACATCCTCGCCTGCCGATGCAAAAGGAGTTTACGCGCTGAAGGCTCCTCCCGGAGACTACTTCATCGTAGCCCGTGGCCTGCATGATGGACGCGAGTACCATGCCTACCACGGCAACAGCCCTCTGCATCTGGAGAAGGAGAGTGTCTGGGTCGCCCTTCAGGCAGTGCCGATCCCTCCCGCGCCGGCATACGTTCCGGGCGAAACCGGCATAGAGGGACGGCTGCTCTTCAAGGGTGAACCGGTGCAGGACGGATATGTGGCGCTCTATCCTCCCGGGAGCAGGACTTTCAAGGGGCTGGGGGTTAAGACGGTCTCGGCTGGGGGGGATGGCAGGTTTCGCATTCCTGTATCCTCCGGACGATATGTCGTGATCGGCAAGAAGATGGCGGGGGGAAAGAGCAACCGTCCTTTGCAGAAGGGGGATCTCTACTGCTACTACCCGCACAATCCTGTCGAAGTAAGGGAGGGTGAAACCGCCCGGATCGAGCTTTCATGCTACCCGAAGAACGACCGCGACCTGTTTGTCACTACTCCGCAGGTGAAGGATAATGAGCTGAAGACAGTGGCGGAGCAGGCTGCTTCCGGCACCGGCATCCGGGGCAGGGTCCTGGACCGGTCGGGAAAACCGGTTTCGGGGATGATGGTGCTTGCGTACCGACTGGCGGCGCCGGTGTTTCAGATGTACCACGTGTACCACGGCACCGAGTACTCTGCTATGACGGACGCCGCGGGAACGTTCTTCATTCCGATAGACCAGGACGGCGATTACGGGCTAGTGGCCCGGGATGTGCTCGGTGACGGTCCCCACAGTGGTGAGACCTATGGTCTCTATCAGGGGAACGCCCGTCACGCGGTTACCTACCGGAAGGGTAGCATGGTGGAAAATATTTCCATCACCGTGGGCAAGGTTATGTCCGGAGAACCCAGGCCGGAGCCTTCCGTGCGGAAGCCGGCAAAGATTGTAGGGACTCGTGGTGGTAAGCCGGTGGTCGTCCGTGACAGCGTCATCGAGCACGATACGGTATGGCAGGGGGAGATCCGGGTGGAGGGGGTAGTTTCGGTGCAGCGGGGCGCCACCCTCACGGTCCTTCCGGGCACGACGGTGCGGTTCAAGCGGATCGACCGGGACCATAACGAGATCGGTGACGGCGAGATCATGGTGGAGGGGCGGATCGTCGCCCGCGGGACAAAGGACCGCCCTATAGTCTTTACTTCGGCCGAGAGGAAGCCGAAGGTGAACGACTGGTCGTACCTTCAGTTTCTGGCGGCGGACCCGGAAAATGTCATCGAACACTGCCGTTTCGAGTATGCCTTTGCCGGCGTCATGATCCACTACGCCCAGGTCAGGATTGCCGATACGGTTTTCCGCAACAACAACCGCGGCGTGCACTACAACACGGCCAACTTGCAGGTGGAACACTGCACGTTTACCGACAATCGCATCGGCATACGTTTCATGCGCCTGGAAGGTGAGGTTCGGATAACGGATAACGAAATTACCCGCAACGACCTGGGGGTCCTCTTCGTGCGCCAGCACGTGAACGCCGTGGATTTCGAACGGCTCAACAAGGGGACGCAGCCCCCACGATTCCAGCGGAACAACATTTACGGCAACCGTACCTACAATTTCTCGCTGGGGGAAGGGCAGGACCGTGATGTAGAGGTTCCGGAGAACTGGTGGGGCTCGCCTGAGCGGGATAAGGTGGCAGCGGGTATATACGACGGGACCAAGGATGAAGAACTGAGCCGGGTCTTTTTTGAGCCTTTTCTTGATGCGCCGGTTGCCGGAGCAGGGGCGAGGAGAAAGTAGCTGCGTCCGGGGCGGTTGTCAGTGGTTCCCGTAACGTCCTGAAGCATGTTCGGCTCGATGGGACTCAGGCCAATAGGCAGAAGGAGGAGGCATGAAAAGGATCTCTTCAGCGGTACTAGCGGTTGCCGTCATGCTGACGGCGGGACTCACTCTTGCGGCCGGGGAAGCCGCTACCGGAACACTCTCCGGGAAGATGATGATCAGCACCACCACTCCCATGTCCGAAGGAATGGTCTACATCTACAATCTTGCCAACGGGCCGGCACCTTCCCATGAGCGGTACTGGCGTGTGCCAGATTTCGTCGAGCGGCTAGACAAGGAGGGGCGTTTTTCGCTGGATCTGCCGGCTGGTGAATACTGCGTCGGAGCCATCAAGCGGCATGGCAGCACGCAGATAGGGCCACCGCAGGAGGGTGACCACTTCCTCATCGGACTCGACGATAAAAAGATCCCGAAAAAATACCGTCTGTCGAAGGGAGAGAAGCTGGATCTCGGCGTAATGGCCGGTGCGCTTCCATTTCGGGCGTTGCCGGTCAAGCAGGGGGTGACGGCAGTGGAGGGAACGGTTCAGGACCCCTCCGGAAAGCCTGTGGAAGGAGTGTTCATTTTCGCCTTCGTCACGCCGACTGTTATCGGGAAGCCTCTCTTCGTTTCCGACCGCAGCGACAAAGATGGGAAGTTCCTGCTCCGGGTGCACGAGGGTGGCACGTACTTCCTCAAGGTCAGGGACAGTTATGGCGGGGGCCCTCCACGCGGCGGATCGGTCCTGGACGGTAACAAAGAGGGACCTATGCAGAAGGTATCCCTCAAGACGGGAGAGGTGGTCCGGGGGGTAACACTGAAGGGCCTGAAGTTTCCGGGGCGCGGACCCAACAAGGAGTAGTTTTCTCCTTTGTTCGTAATCTAAGGCACCGTCTTGCGACCGGTGCCTTTTCTTTTATTTGATCTGCATCTTTGGGTACGGGATCGAGCCGAGGAACCTGCTATGGCCGAAGGAAAAACAGATGTGACTGATAAACTTCCCCGCGAGTTCTATCTCCGCGATACCATGGAGGTTGCACGTGACCTGCTCGGGAAGGAGCTTGTCCGCGTCACCCCTGAGGGGACGGCATCGGGGATAATCGTGGAGACGGAGGCCTACCTTGGAGTTACCGACCGGGCTTCACATGCCTTCGGCGGCAGGTTGAGCCGCCGCACCTCCATCATGTTCGAAAAGGGGGGCGTCGCTTATGTGTATCTCATCTACGGTATGTACTGGTGCCTGAACCTGACGACACGCGAGGAGGGAGTGCCGGAATGCGTCCTGGTCCGGGCGCTGGAGCCCGTGGTTGGGGTCGATCTGATGACTTCCCGCCGTCACGCAACGGGACGTCGCTCGTGTACCCTCACCAACGGACCGGGAAAGTTGTGTCGCGCCCTTGCCATAGACGGCACCCTTTATGGCGAAGACCTCACCGGCCCCACTCTCTTCGTGAGAGATGCGGGAGTGGCGGCTCCCGTCGAGGTGGTCACGACTCCGCGAATCGGTATAGATTACGCCGGGGAGGCTGCACTTCATCCGTGGCGCTACTGTCTCAAAGGAAGTCCCTGTCTGTCGAGGCGCTGAGGGAGCCACTCTGGCGCGGCAGTCACATCAGTCCCTCCCGGGTCAGCGACTCGCTGATGATTTTTCCCATATCTTTGGCTATCTTTACAACCCGCCCCGGCTCCATGGTCTCCATAGTCCCCGCCCAGACCAGATATCCGCTTGCGGCATCGAACAGGTTCGCCTGCATGGTCGCCACTTCGTAATGGACGATGGAAGGAGGCTCGTAGTATGTGGAGAACCCGTAACTGCCGTAATTGGGGCTGTAGTAGGAGCCGTAGTTGTAGCCGTGGTACGGTCCGTATCCCCACCGGGGGGTGAAGCGGTCGTACCAGGGGTCGGGGAAGATGCTCATGTATCCGGGCATGACATCTGTCTGCTGTTCGACCCGGACCATCTGGATCATGAGGAGTGCGTCTGCCTGGGATTGTTTCACTGCCTTCTGCAGCGATTGCCGGTTGGGACGTGCTTTCCCCGGAAAGAAGTTATGTGCGGGGACTGCTTCGACCCCACGGCGCTGAAGCTCCGCTGCGACGATCTCGTCATAGACCCGGCGAGTCTCGGCTTCTGGAACGAGGCTCGTCACCAGGACTCTTCCGTAGCGTTTTCCATAGGGAGTGGGGGTGCGCCAGGAGTCGACGAGGGATATGGTGGCGCAGGAGGTGAGGAGAAGGCTTGCCAACACCACCCACGCCATCTTTGCAGCGAACCTTTTCATTGGGTTCCTCCGCCGATTCCTGGAGCTGTGGACGGGATTGTCCACGCTACTTCGATGCCGGAATATGCTCGAGAAACGGAGTTCCCACCGGGTACGCACCAGCTCGGGGGAGATCGGAAACAATCCCTGTCTCGGTGACGGGGCGTTCATGTTTGCGGCGGTACCAGAGGGTGCTCAAGGTAGCCCCCAGCGCGCTGGCAAGGCTCCGCCACACGATGGTTGTGCCGGGGCGGACAGATTTTTTCCGGGTGTTTTTCGCCATGCCGGAGAGGAAACCCTTTGCGGCCGCTCCGGCTATTTCTTTTCCGGTCCCTCTGGATTCGGCGCGTGCGTGCCTGCGACTCTTCAATACCATCAGGAGAATGATGCCGGCACCCGCAAGGGCTGTGGGAACGGGTTTGCGTTCGACGAATTCCATTACCCTCGCTGCGCCCACCAGCAGGGAGTGCCGCGCCTTCTGCACGGCCTGCCTCTTGAGGTTCGACGGGGAGAGCCGCTCCTCAAGAGTGTGGACCGTCTGGCTGATCTGAGCCTCGGTGTGTCTGATGTCTGCCTGGATGCGGTCCGTCTGATTGATCTGAGTTCCCGTCATTTCAATGTTTTCGCCCATCGCGCCGTCTCCTTGAGTGTGTCGGTGGATTTTTCAGGCACCATCTTCATCCGTGCCAGGTCCTTACGCCCTTTCTGTACGAAGGCGACACCTATGGCCAGGAATACGATGGCTACCAGCAGAGCGGCCACCCACGGAGGCATGAATTCAGCCACCCCCAGAACGATGGCCGCTATCAATACGAGAAACCCCGTGTAAAGCAAAACGCCGCCGATAGCTACTGCTGCGACATCCTTAATCATCTGCGTCATTTTCTGCGAGATTTCGGTCCGAAACAGCTCCATTTCCTGCTGAAACAGGGTACGGAGTTCCTGGGACAGTTCCACAAACAGTTCACCGAGTGGACGGTTGTCTTTTGGCTGTTGCATGGCAGCCTCCTTGTTAGCTGCGATTTCGTTGCTGTCGCCGGAAAGCCCGGACGACGGCTCCATGCCTTGAATATGCTTTAATTTTAGAGCCGCCGCGGGTGATGTCAAGACGCCGCGGGCCGGAGATCATTGATTGTAATAGGTGTGACGGGTGGTAGAGTTGAAACATTATGCCTTCTCAACGGACTCTGCGGACTACGGTGCGCTTCGAGGGACATGGCCTGCATTCCGGGTGTAAGACGAGGCTTGTTCTGAAACCCGCTCCGCCCGAGAGCGGCATTTTTTTTCGCCGCGTCGATCTTTCCCCCTTCGTTTCCATTCCCGCGACCGCGGATTACGTCGTGAATACCCGATTCTCCACGACCGTTGCCGCCGGTGGATGTGCCGTTTCCTGCATTGAGCATCTGATGGCGGCTCTTTATGCCACTGGCCTCGATAATGTGACGGCTGAGGTGGACGGACCGGAACTGCCGGTGATGGACGGAAGCTCCCTACCGTACGTTCTCGGCATCCTCCGCGCCGGAACCGTCCTGCTTTCGGCGCCCAGGAAATACCTCGTCGTCACGCGCCCCTTGCTCGTTGCCGCCGAAAGAGCCAGGATATCGATACACCCCGCTCCGTTTCTCCGGATATCGTACACCATGAGATTCCGCCATCCCGCCGTCACCACGCTCTTCCGTTGCTACGATTCACGCCGGGAGAATTTTTTCACCGAATATGTTCCTGCACGGACCTTCGGGTTTCTTGCCGAGGTCGAGGCGCTTCGCTCCCAAGGACTTCTTGCCGGGGGCTCTCTTGAAAACGCACTTGTTTTCGGTGATGAGGGGGTGGTGGGTGGTATGAAGATGCGCTACGGTGACGAACCGGTGCGCCACAAGATGCTGGATCTGGCGGGAGACCTTTTTCTGGCAGGTTGCCGGGTGATGGGGCACATACGGGCTTATCGCAGCGGCCACCACCTGAACTGCCGGCTCGTACGGCAGATGCTGGCGCGGACTGACTGCCGGATGTTCACGGAACAGCCCGAGGGAGAGAGTTTGCCGGATCCCGGATCGGGACTCGGAGCGGCTGCTATATTCAAATAGTAAGCTCTGCAGTCACCACATACCTGAAAGGAGAAGAGCCATGGCTGACGATCGTAAGACTTTTCCTCCGCAGCGCCAGGAACAGCCGGGGGTGGAGGCGGAGATGACGCCGCGGCCTCAGAGCGGCGAGGATGAGTACAGGGGGTTCGGTCGGCTACGGGGAAAATGCGCCCTTATCACGGGAGGGGACAGCGGTATCGGGCGTGCCGTAGCTATAGCCTTTGCCAGGGAAGGTGCGGATGTGGCTTTTGCCTATCTCGCCGAGGAGCGGGATGCTCTGGAGACGCGAGACGTGGTGGAAAGCGCGGGAGTGCGCTGTTTTGCCTTCAGGGGGGACGTGGGAGACGAGTCCTTCTGCTCCAAGCTCGTCCGTAACTCCATGGAGGCGTTCGGCAAGCTGGATATACTGGTCAACAATGCAGCCGAACAGCATTACGCTGAAAGGCTCGAAGACATATCTTCCGAGCAGTGGGAGCGCACGTTTCGCACCAACATATTCGCCTATTTCTATCTAACCAAGGCAGCGCTTCCGCACATGAAGGAGGGGGCGAGGATTATCAATACGACTTCGGTCACGGCATACAAGGGAAGCCCGATGCTTCTCGACTACTCCACGACCAAAGGTGCCATAGTCGCTTTTACCCGGTCGCTGGCCCTTTCGGTGGCGCAGAGGGGAATCCTGGTGAATGCTGTAGCTCCGGGACCCGTGTGGACTCCCCTCATACCCGCTTCATTTCCGGAGGAAAAGGTTGAGAAATTCGGAGCCGACGTGCCGCTTCAAAGAGCGGGGCAGCCGGTGGAGATAGCTCACAGCTACGTGTTCCTTGCCACCGAGGGGGGCTCTTACATGACAGGGCAAGTGCTGCACCCAAACGGAGGGACAATTGTTAACGGGTAGCACCGATATGTGAGACGTGAGACGTCAGCTTTACCTAAGGCCGACATCTTACGTCTCACAGCATGTAGTTCCCCCTACGGTCGGTCCCCGGGCCTTCTTCCTGTGCTCCTTGAGGATTTCAGGTGGCTCGGTTCGTTCATACGCTCGCTGTATGCATCGTTGCCGCACCTGATGCAGGAGGGTATCTCGCGGTTCTTAGCCACATGTACCTTCATCCCGCACTTGTCGCACCTGAAATCCCCGGTTTCATGGGCTCGTTCGCCTGCTCTTGCCGGCATGGGGCCAACCTCCTTCCCTTTTACTGGATGTCGAAGCGATAAATGTCGCCGGTTGAGAAATCAGCTACATAAAGGTTTCCCTCTTCGTCTTCCCCAAAACTGGATATTCGCAGGTTCGCTTCGAACAGCAGCCGGTTTTCCCAGGTATCGCCGATTCGGCGAAGGCCCCAGATCCTGCCGCTGCAGAAATCACCATAGATGTACGTGCCCTGAAGGCTTCCCTGCACCGGACCACGATAGACATACCCCCCGGTAACCGAGCATCCGGCATCATGGGCGTACTCGTGTACCGGGAGTACGAGGCCGGTGCGGTCGCAGGTGGGGGTATCGAAGCAGTGAGCTCCTTCCATCAGCCGCCAGCCGTAGTTTTGCCCCCCGCCGCTTCCTGCGGGCTGGAAGTTTATTTCCTCGAACTGGTCCTGCCCCACGTCGGCGATGTAGAGGTCTCCGGTGTCGCGGTCGAAGGAGAACCGCCATGGGTTGCGCAGGCCGTAGCTCCAGATTTCGTTGCCGAAGGGATTGCCGGCGGGAACAGCGTAGGTGGGGGATGCTGCCCCCACGTCGATCCGAAGGATCTTGCCGAGCAGCTGCGTCCGGTTCTGCGCATTGTTGAGCGTGTCCCCCGCGCCCCCGCCGTCCCCCAGGCCGATGTATAGGAATCCGTCGGGACCGAACGCCATCTGTCCTCCGTTATGATTTTCAAAGGGCTGGGGTACGGTTAGTACGTTTGTCGTACCAGCCGGGTCAGCCTGATCGGGGGTCGCGCCTAAGGGTATGCGTGCAATGACGGAGTCGCCGATTCCGGCTGTTCCGGTGTAGTTGACGTAGAAGTGCCCGTCGGTCGCGAAGTCGGGGGGGAACGCGATGCCGAGCAGCCCCTGCTCATTGCCGGAAGAACGTACCTGAGATCTTATGTCCAGGAAGGGCTGTTGCAGGACGAGCCCGTTCCTGATGATTCGCACGGTTCCCCTCTTTTCTGTAATGAAGAGCCTGCCGCTTCCGTCGCCGGCGTGAGTGATCTGAAGGGGCTGGTCGAGGCCGGATGCTACCCTGGTGAGGGTAACGACGTTGGTGACGGGTGGGGCAGGAGGTGTCGAGGTGTCGGGGGGGGCGGTTGTCCCGGGAGGCGTAGCCGGCGTATCCGGCGATGATGTGTCTGGAGAGGGAGGCTCTCCGGAAGGCGTTGAGGGCGTATCGGTGGAGGAGCCAGGAGCTGCCGGTGTTCCGGAGGGTGTCGGCGTATCGGTAGAAGATGTGCCGGCGGACGATGCGGACACAGCTGTTCCGCCCCCGCCGCTGCTGCAGGAGGCGAAGAACATGAGAGCTGCCACGAGTCCGAATGCCGGCAGCAGGGAGAATCTGTGGATCGCTCTGTGCGCACGTGCTCTCTTCACGGGTCACCCCCCTAGAATAGTCTGTGAATGGCGGTCCTTCCCGATGGCTACTTCAGGGCGGTGGCGATGGCCTGAATCTGCTCCGAACTCAGGGTTGAGAGATACCCCATCCCACCTATATTTTTGTTGATGGCATTCTGTATCTGGGGTGCAGTCCTTCCCCTTTTTCTGGAGCTTGCAAGTGAGCCGTGGCAAGCGGCGCAGTTGGCCTGGTAAAGCGCTGCTCCGTCGGCTGAAGCCGTCGAGGTAACACGCCCGCTGCCTCCTTCATTCCCGGAAGCCTTGCCGGGTGGGGCGGCAGCAACAATGGACAGGCACAGAGTGCCGGCCAGCAGCATTCTCTCCGTTGGCTGCACGGACACCTCCCTTGATTTGTTATTAACTAAAATGGGCTAATGACACTGGAAGTTTACGGGAAAAGGGAGGGATGTCAATGACGGCGGGGGGGGCGGGCGGAGCGGCTCACGCAGAACTGTCTCCGCCCGTGACTCATCGGTGATCAGGGAAAGAAGGCTCCCTGGGTTTCACCGTGACGCGTTGTCGCATCATACTCCCGCTGGGTTTCCTTCAGTCGTACGAGCTTTGCCTGGGCCATCGACTTGACTGCCTTTTCCAGATCGGAGCAGTTTCTGAAAGAGCCGAGGGATGACAACCCCTCGCTTATCTCCTGCGCTGTGGCCACAGCCAGGTCCTTGTGCCCGAATTCGTGAGTCCTCAGGTGTTCCATGTAGGTGTTCCAGCGGCTGGTGAGCTGGCTGTCGGCACCGGAAGCATCCTTCCAGCGTGGAAATCTGTAGACTACTCCCACGTCCGTTTTGGCGGAGGTGACATAACAGGCGCCGTTGTCGGTGGCGGTGTTGTACCGGTATTTGATCTCCCAGGTGGCCAGGGCGTCATAGGTCTGGCCGTCGTCCCACGGAATCCCGTTAAGGGTCATCTGTCGCCTCAGTTCCTTGGCGCTTGATCCCGTGATATCGTAAAACTCGTACTTTTCCCTGAGCTCGGTGCGCGCATCGAACTTTCTGATCGGTTGGCCGGGGTCGGGGTCGCTAAGTTTTGCGAGAGTAACCGGCCGCTCCGCGGGGTTCTGATCGGCGGATGCCGGTGATGTGGAAAGGAGTGAGGTTAGGGCAATGGCGGCGACAAGAAAACGTATCATTTTTGGCTCCTTATTGCAGGATCTATTCGTGGTTTCTGAAATCCATGCGCTGACGATACGTCAGGAGCCGAAATGTGTAAGTGAGCTGGCGCACAGCGTGAATGATGATCCTTTAACCTCCCGGATTTCCCAATGGAGATCACTCATCCTGCGAATTCATTATTAGCTGGTATACTTCCTGATGGCGTACCAGGATAGCGATTCAGCAGAGGAAAGGAGATGGGGATGATAAAGAGAATCTGTGGTTCGATGGCTGTGGCGGGAGGGGTTGTATTGATGCTTTCGTTGCCGGTCCTGTCGGCAAAGGGGGAGCCGCCGGCGGGGGGGAAATCTGACAACCGGGAAACATGCTACGGATGCCATGAGGAGGTCAGGGGACTCAAGGAGGGCTCCAAGCATGCAAAGCTCGAATGCAGCCTGTGCCACCAGAAACTTGACGAACATCTGGAGAACAGCGACAACAGACCAGTCACGCTACTTGAGCATGCGGTGTGCGGAAAATGCCATCAGGACCAGCTTGCCAGCTTCGAAAAGGTGAATTACGAAGGAGCGGCGCACAAGGAAAAGGGGATACCGAGCGGGCGGTCACCCATGATGGACAAGCTCCTGGCTCCCTACGGGTTTACAATCGAGCACAACGAGCCGCGAAGCCACCTCTTCATGGTGACGGATCAGTTCGTGGTCGATAGGTTCGCAGGCGGGCGCTTCACCTACAAGAACGGCTGGTATAGCGTGGATGCCACCGGCAAGACATGGGACATCCTCAAGGACCGGGGGGCGGAGTTCAAGATGGGGGAGACCGGAAAGGCGGGAAACCCCACGTGTATCCAGTGCAAGAGCACCGACCACATCCTCAAGTGGAAGTTCATGGGAGACAAGGACCCGCGAGCCAAGTGGGACAGGACCTCGGATGTGATAGCGGTCGCGAAGGATACCAGCAACGTCATGGGGTGCATCCACTGTCATGACCCTCATGGGGCGCAGCCGCGGATCGTGAGGGACGAGCTTATCAACCGGATTGACCAGGGGGCGAAGATGTTTGCCGGAAAGGACGGCAAAACCGACCTTAAAGTGATTTCTTTTCGCGACGGGTTCCGCAAGATCGGCATCATGGAGAAGGCCAACGCAACCATGATGTGTGCACAGTGTCACGTGGAGTACGCCTGCGGCAAGGGGTTCGAATTCGACAGCGGAAAGCCGGTGGGCTTTGAAGACCGGCGCACCAACCACTTCCCGCTGGTGCAGGTTCAGGACATTCTGGCGCACTACAAGAAGCTCAACTTCTACGACTTCCGCCACGCAGTCACCGGCGCACGGCTTGTAAAGCTCCAGCACCCGGAGGTCGAGAGCTATATGGGCAGTGTCCACGAACGGGCAGGGGTGACGTGCGCCGACTGCCATATGCCGGTGGTGAAGAACGAGAGGGGGAAGAAATACCGCTCACACATGATGGTAAGGCCGCACGGCAACGTCAAGGAGGCGTGCATGCGATGCCATCCGCAGCTCACGGAGGAGCAGAAGGCTTACCAGATGGATGCGATCCAGAACTACATCCGCGGTAAGATGCGCAAGGCTGAGTACTGGCTGGGACAGCTGATAGATACATACGCCGTAGCGAAACGGTTCGGGGTGGACGAGGCGGTGCTTGCCCAGGCGAGGGAAAAGCATGAAGAAGCGCATGTGCTGTGGGAGTGGTGGACCGCGGAGAACAGCGACGGGTTCCACAATCCCGACCTTGCAAGGGAGAGTCTGGCGGCGTCCATTACCGCCTCCAAAGAGGCGGTGGCGGTGCTTAACAAGGCGCTGGACGAGCGCGGAAAGAAATAGAGGCTGAGTGACAGAGTAAGCAGCCGGACCCACGAGGTTCGGCTGCTTTTTGCGCATACGGCCCAGTCACAAAAAATCATTGACAATCTATAATTAATACCTTAGCTATTAAGACTTTGGTTTCGGCATTGGAGGTTTCTGGTGAGCGCTCCACTTCGTGTACTGCTTGTTGAAGATTCGCCTGACGACGCAGAACTGCTGTTGCGGGAGCTGCGCAAGGGAGGATTTGCGGCCGTATGCGAGCGGGTCGAATCTGCTGAGGCGATGGCTTCCGCTCTGGAGCGGGAGTCCTGGGATCTGGTGATTGCGGATTACATCCTTCCGCGGTTCACCGGCCTCGCGGCATTGGAGCTGATGCGGAAGAAGGGGATCGATCTACCCTTCATCATCGTTTCAGGAAAAGTCGGAGAGGATGCCGCCGTCAAGGCGATGAAGGCCGGAGCACACGACTATTTCGTGAAGGGGCACCTGGCGCGTCTGGCCCCCGCAATAACGAGGGAGCTGAGTGAGCACCGCAACAGGCTTGATCGCGCTCGCGCGACGGCGGAGCTGCGTTCGCTCAAGAAGGCCATAGAGACCATGCCCATCGGTGTCACCATAACGGACATCGAAGGCGTCATAACCTATACGAACCCTTCGGAAGCGGCGATGCACGGCTATTCGGTGCCGGAGCTGCTGGGGACCGATGTACGAAGACTGGCTCCTCCGCACACCTGGAAGCCGATGACTGCCGCCCAGCTGAAACGGCGCAAAAGCCTCAGCAGGGAAAGCGTCAATGTCAGAAGGGACGGCAGCCTTTTTCCTGTCTACCTCGTGTCGAACGTCGTAACCGACGCCGATGGGGAGCCGGTGGCGATCATCTCCACCTGTGAGGACATCTCCCAGCGCAAGCAGGTCGAGGAGACCCTGCGCAAGCAGTTGGCAGCAATGGAAAGTTCCATCGACGGGATGGTAATTGTCGATGAAGCCGGAAACATCGTCTACGCCAACCAGGCGCATGCCGGCATCCATGGGTACGAGGAGCCGCCGGAGCTGATCGGAAAGCACTGGAGCATGCTATACGAGCCGGAGGAGAGTGCGCGGATAGAGCGGGAGATCATGCGGATCCTTCGGAAGAAGGGGAAGTGGCGGGGCGAGGCCATGGGCCGGAGGTCCGACGGAAGCACCTTCCCCCAGGAGGTCTCCTTGACGGTGATCGATGGCGGCGGCGTGATCAGTGTCGTTAGGGACATCAGCGAGCGAAAGGAGACGGAAGAGAAGCTCAGGTACATGAGCACCCACGACCCCCTTACCGGCTTTTACAACCGTGCGTACTTCGAAGAGGAGATTACCCGGCTGCAGCGGAGCCGGCTCTTTCCGATCAGTGTCGTCATGGCGGATGTGGATGGGCTCAAAATGACAAACGACACCGGTGGCCACGCAGCAGGGGACCGGCTCTTACAGCAGGCGGCAACGGTTCTTTCCTCGGTATTCAGGGCGGAGGACATGGTGGCGCGCATCGGAGGGGATGAATTTGTGGTGCTCCTGCCGGAGGCGGATGAGGCGGCCGTCGCCAAAGCGGTGCAACGGGTGAGGGATGTGCTTCGGACCAGCTCTCCGGTCCTTGGGGGCATCAACCTGAGCCTCTCTCTGGGGACGGCTACCGCGAGAGAGAGCGGTGGTTTGCTTGAAGCCCTTCGTCTGGCCGACGAGCGGATGTATGAAGATAAGCTTACGAGGCAGAGCCGGCTTTCCCTGCTGAAGGTGTAGCTCACCTGATGACGTTTTTCAGTAATATTTCTCCATGAATTTCTTTGCCTTCTCCACGTAACTGCTTGTGGCGAACTCGTTAGTGAGCCGCGTGAAAGCTTCTCTCCCCTTTACTTTTTCCCCGCTGAGCAGGTAGGCCTGACCCAGATAATACAGGGCCTCATCTCCGTATTCCGTTTCAGGGAAGCGGGCGAAGGCGTCCTGGATACGCTGGATTGCTGCTTCGTATTTGTCGGTCCTCAGATAGAACCGGGCAACGTATACTTCATACTGAAACTGCTTCGCCTGGCAGGATTTCAGCTTTTCCTTCACCTCCTGCGCGTATTCCGATGCCGGATACTGGCGAAGGAAGGATTCGAAGGTGGTGGCTGCGTTGGTTACGGGGGTCTGGTCCGTGTCTGAGCCGCTGATCTGCTGGTAATAGCAGAGACCGAGGCGGTAGAGGGCGTACGGTGCCTTCTCGTGGTTTGGGTGGAGTTTGCGGAAATCTTCATAGGCTGCGGCAGCCTCGATGTAGTTGCCGTTCTCGAAGTGGGCATCGGCTATATTCAGCTCTGCGCGAGTGGTGAGTTCCGGCGATACGTAACTCTCCTTTACCTTTTTCCAGTGGTCGATGGCGTCTTCGTATCGCTTCGACGCATACGCCTCTTCCCCTTCCTTGAAATAAGTGTCAGCGGTTTTGTTGACCGGGGGCGCGGAGGCGCAGCCGGCAAGAATGAGAAGTAGAGAAAATACTGCAAATTTCGGAGTGGGCATGGTTTTCCCCGGAGGTGATTTTTTCACCTCAAACTAGGAGAAAAGGGGAATGTTGTCAATTTCAAAATAGGATGTGAAAAGCGGCTGCGGGGGCAGCCGCTGGTTCATTAAGGGGGCGTGGGCGGCAGATCAGTAGCCGAAGGTTATCGTCATCTGGGGATTCTTGGAAGATGTTACATCCACGAACTCGCTGATGTTGGAGTCGTAGTTGCTCAGTCTTGATGAGGGGAAAGGCGTATTGAGAGAGGTGAAATCGGCTTCTGTAAGTGTTGTTCCAGGTGTGACAGAGCAGGTGAGGCGGGCGAATTCGCCGCCGCCAAAACCGTTCACGTGTGGAAACTCGATCGTTACTTTTCTTCCTGCGGATGAGTACCTGCCTAAAATGTAATCGGCCCCTGCGGCGGCCCCGCTTCCGATGGCGAGCGATTGCGCGGAGATGAGAGTCGGGTTTTCCGCGTCCGTTGCCACCGAAACTCCGGGTGGAAGAACCGCAGCAATGGATACGGTGTTGATGAGGGTGGCGCTGCTTACGGCGCGAAACGTGATAACCGCTGTCCTCTGCTGCGGCGGTGCTGCATCTCCTCCGCCTCCGCATCCTGCGGAGAGTGCTGCCAATGTCAGTATGAACACACGAAAACAAACGGATTTCATCATAGTAGCTCCTGAATTGTCGTTACCAGCCTAAACCCACGACCTGCCTTAGAATCAGAAAAACATCTTCAACGATGATGATGCCGTCCGGCTGCGGTACTCCGTTCACCAGGGGGGCAAAATCGAAGCTGCCAATCTCGTCCGGTCCTGGAGTCGCGAGGCCGAGGGAGTAGCGAAGAGCCCGAATTGCGTCGCTCACGCTGACCGTAGAGTTTCCGTCAAGATCGGGAATCACCGCATAGGTGACGTTCCGTTGCACTGTGGTAGTGTTGGCGGCCTGGTCGGTTGCATTTACCGTGAACGGATAGGCCTTCTGAACAGGGAGAGTCACAGTCTGGGCGAATGCTCCTCCCTCTGATACTGACGGAGTATATGTCTGGCCATTTATCGTAACAGTGACTGTGATACCGTCTGCTCCGGCATTATCGCTCACGGTTCCCGCAATGGTGATGTCGCCGCTGCTGACTCCCAGTGTTGGCGAAGAGACGGTCAGTTCCGGGGCGGCAATATCTTCGAACGCTACCGATACCTGCCGCTGCCTCGATGTTGCCACTGTGCAGGTATTGCCGCTCGTGGTGTCGCAGCCGCTCCAGGAGGAGAAGGAAAACCCCGCCGCCGCCGCGGCAGTCAGTGTCACCTCGCCTATGAGCTCATACGGTTCAGAGCAGTCGCTGCCGCAGGAGATTCCACCATCTCCGCTCGTTACGGTGCCTGTTCCTGCTGATTTTGTGACCGACAAAGTGTAGGGGCCGCCGATAAGGCGGAGAACTGCAATATCGTCCGTAGCCCCCGAGGAGGTGCCGGCGACTATGATTCTGCCGTCGTTCTGGACGTGTAGCGCATTGCCGTAGTCGTCGCCACCGATATCGTAAGTCGCTAATCCGCTTGCGCCGAAGGTCTCATCGAGCGAGCCGTCAGTGTCGAGCCGGAGGAGAAGCAGATCGATTTCACCCTCATTGTCTTTGTACCCTGTGAGAAAGATTTTTCCGTCCGGCTGAAAGGCCATTCCGTTGCCCCAATCACCCCGGCTGCTGTCGGATGTGAATATTCCTCCTGTGCCAAAGGTGGCATCGAGCCCCCCGTCCGGCATAAAGCGCATGGCGAGCAGGTCGTTCTGGTTTGTAATGGTATTGTATGTATATCCAGTTACTACGATCTTCCCGTCAGTCTGGACGGCTGCAGCCATGGCGAAATCGCTTTCCCCCCTGTCGATAGTTACGATTCCATCCGTGCCGAAGGAGGGATCGAGGGAGCCGTCGCCGAGAACCTGGAGGAGCAGCACTTTTGCGGATGAGGAACCGGTGACGAGGATCTTGCCGCCGGGGAGGAGCGAGAGGGCATAGCCTGCGTAGTCATTTCCAAGGTCGATGTCTGGATCGTCGAAGGGGGCAACTCCGCCGGTTCCGAAGGTTCCGTCGGGAGTGCCGTCACTGTTGTAGCGCATGAGCAGCGTTATAGTTCCCATAAAGTTGGTGGCTGAGCCGGCAACGATTATTTTCCCGTCTGGCTGCACTGTCACGGCGTAACCGGTGTCATCCCTGCCTGAATCGTAACTTGTAACACCAGCGGTGCCGAAACCCGCATCGGGGGTGCCGTCGGGGTTATATCGCATGAGCAGAAGATCGTGATCTGGCCAGAGGCCTTTCTGTCCTGCGACTACAATCTTGCCATCCTGCTGAATTGCGATGCCTAACACTTTATCTGTTCCGCCACCGTCGTAGGTCACTATCCCATCGGTTCCGAACTCCGGATCGAGAACTCCCTCCGTGGTGTAGCGGAGGATAAGCACGTCGCCCATTCGTTCTCCCGCAACAACAGTCTTCCCGTCCGGTTGAGTAGTCACTGCGTAAGCGGAGTCTATTGTAGGAACTGCCGCATCGTAAACTGCTATGCCGTCTGAGTCGAAAGCATTGTCTCGGACTCCGCCAGTGGTGCATCGGATGACGAGCTGGTTGGAGGCGGCGCCGTTCTGAATGGAACCTGCGCCAACGATCTTTCCGTCACTCTGCAATGCGAGACCGAAAATGTAGTCGTTGTTGCCGCTGTTGTAGGTCATTATCCCGGCGCTTCCAAACCCGGGGTCCGGCGCACCGATGGCATTGAATCTCGCTATTACCAAGTCGTCATTGGTACCGTTGTTCGACGAACCTGAGACTACAATCTTCCCGTCCCCCTGTATCCGGACAGCACTGGCATAGTCGGCTCCACCGCTGTCGTACACCCTGGCGCCACCGGCGCCGAACCCGCCGTCGAGGGTTCCGTCGGTGTCATACCTCAGAATAACGAAATCTACTACCCCAGGACCATGGGAATAGCCTGCTACGACGACCTTCCCAGCAGCATCGACAACCATGGCTGCCGAGTAATCATCCACTAACGGCCCACCATCATAGGGTACGAAGGAAGTCTCGAATGCCCCGGCCGTGTCGAACCTGACGACGAAAATATCGTACGTCGCACCCATCTTGTGCCCGGCAACAACTATTTTCCCGTCCGGCAGCAAGGAAACGGCAGTCCCATAATCAAAGCTGCTGAAGCTGTCGTATATGGCGGCGCCGCTCATGGCAAAACCCTCGTCGAGCGTTCCATCGGTGTTGTAGCGGAGAAGAAGGACGTCAAAATTGTTTGAGCCCCAGGGGTCACCGGCGTCACCGGCGATCAGTATTTTCCCGTCCGGTTGTATGGCCAACGCCTTGCCGTGCATCGACCAGAGCGCTTCCCCATATGTTGCCGATCCTTCTGTTCCAAAAGTCGTATCGAGCGCTCCAGCGTCGGTATATCTAAGGACGATGACACGATCGTCACCCGCTATGTTGCTGGTCCCTGTCAGGACAATTTTGCCGTCCGCCTGGAACGCCACAGCATAGGCATAATCCTCATCGCCGCCATCGTAGGTCGTCGCCCCTTCATTGCCGAAGGTGTCGTCCAGAGTGCCATCGCTGTTGTATCTCGTGACAAGGATGTCGTGGTCGGCACCGTTGTGAGCGTATCCGACGACGACCATCTTGCCGTCAGCTTGCAGCGCAACACCGGCTCCGTAATCGGTGACCTCCGCTTCGCCACGGTAGATGCTTTTCCCTGTCGAGTTGAACGTTGTGTCCAGAGCGCCGGGGGCGGCAACTGCCGTCGAGATCAGCAACGATTGAATCAGGAGGAGCACTCCTCCGAGCCGAACACTTTTCCTCATAGCCCTCACCTTTTCCGAATCTTCGAATAATCCGATAACAGGAATTATTTAGCGTAACGGCAGATGTTGGCGAATCTTGAGCAGAAAGTGCGCAAATGTTGAACTACGGGAAGTTGGAGGGTTTTAGTAAGAGTGGTGATATAACCAGAAATGAGGCACATGTTGCGCCAAGCACCCTAGGTGCAAACACAGCACGAGCACAGAATGGCAGGAGTCGGCCTTTGATCTCAGGCATCGTGGTGCTTAATGACTGCTACTATGGTTGATTTGCAGGAATAATTCAGTAACTTCTGTTCTCACACATCCATTGCGTTGTAACAGTTTGGCCATTATTTTTGCTAATGTCATTATATTTTGTAACTACAACTTCACAGGGAGCCCATGTCACTTGCTCTACGTGAGCTTTTTGCTGATTGCCAGTAGCACATCCACATAACGCCAAAAATGCCATAAACAAAAATATTTTCATTGCTTTTCTCCCATTGTTCTGTTGTTGTCGGGTAGGAAAGGGGGCTGGTTATGCCAGAAATCATCCATTACTGTCAGTACTAAATTATTATACTGTCATAACGGCAGTTGCGAGAAAATCTTGAGAGAAAAAATAAAGAAATGAAAATTGCTGGGGTAGGGGAGGTGTAGCGCCGGGGAGAGGGACTCCCCGGCTGTGGTTGCACATTACTTGCTGGAGCGTTTCCGCTTGGTGGGATCCAGCTCCTTTTTCCTCAGGCGTATCGACTGGGGTGTTACTTCGACAAGCTCATCGTCGTCGATAAACTCCAGTGCCTGTTCGAGTGTCAGAATTCGCGGCGGCGTAAGCTTTATCGCATCGTCTGAGCCGGACGCGCGGACGTTGGTGAGCTTCTTACCCTTGCAGGGGTTGACATCCAGGTCGTTGTCCTTGGCGTGCTGGCCGATGATCATCCCGCCGTAGACTTCGGTTCCCGGCGCCACGAAGAGGATTCCCCGCGGCTGGAGGGCGTCCAGGGAGTATGCCGTGGTTTCCCCCGCATCCATCACGATGAGCACTCCGTTTTTCCGTCCAGGGATGTCACCTCTGTAGGGTGCGTAGTCGTGGAAGACGTGGGTCATGACGGCGGTGCCGCGTGTCTCGGTGAGGAGTTCCCCCCTGAGGCCTATGAGCCCCCGGGCCGGAATTATGAACTCCAGCCGGATCGTGTCGCCCATCGGCTGCATGGCCGTCATCTCCCCCTTGCGTGGGCCCATCTTCTCGATGATCGCTCCCTGGAACTCCGCGGGGACGTCCACCACCAGGTACTCCATCGGCTCCATCTTCTTTCCGTCTATGTCCCGCATGATGACTTCGGGCTTGGAGACGGCCATCTCGAAGCCTTCCCGCCGCATGTTCTCTATGAGGATGGAAAGGTGCAGTTCGCCGCGCCCCGAGACCTTGAAGGTATCGGAATTTCCCGTTTCCTCAACCCGGAGGCTGACGTTGGTACGCAGCTCCTTGGTGAGCCGGTCACGGATGTTCCGTGAGGTTACCCATTTCCCCTCTCGTCCGGCGAAGGGGGAGGTGTTCACCATGAAGTTCATGGAGATGGTGGGCTCGTCTATGGAGACATAGGGTAGTCCTATGGGGTTTTCAGCCGAAGCGAAGGTCTCTCCGATGCCGACTTCGTCGAAGCCGGCGATGGTGACGATGTCGCCGGTGCAAGCCTCCGGCACCTCAACCTGTTTTAGACCCTCGTAACCCAGGAGCTTGGAGATGCGTCCCTTCACGACTGTCCCGTCTTTCCTGACCAGCGCTATGTGCTCGCCTGCCGTGACCTTGCCGTTGAAAATCTTGCCGGTGGCGATACGGCCGATGTAGTCGTTGTAGTCGATGTGGGTAACCAGCATCTGGAGGGGTGCGGCAGGGTCTCCCGCCGGGGGGTGGACATTGCTCTCCACCACTGCGAAGAGAGGCTCCATGCTGGTGGATTCGCTCTTCAGATCGAGCTTGGCGAAACCCAGTTTGGCGGAGGTGTAGACGATGGGGAAGTCCAGCTGCTCATCTGTTGCATTGAGCTCCACGAACAGGTCGAAGACCATGTTCACGACCTCGTCCGGGCGCGCGCCGGGCCGGTCGATCTTGTTGATGACGACGATGGGCTTGAGCCCCAGGTCCAGCGACTTCTTCAGGACGAAGCGGGTCTGGGGCATCGGACCGTCCAGGGCATCCACCAGCAGCAGCACCGAGTCCACCATCTTCAGAACCCGCTCCACTTCCCCACCGAAATCGGCATGGCCGGGGGTGTCGACGATATTTATCTTGTAGCGCCCGTGGTGTACCGAAAGGTTTTTTGCGAGGATGGTGATGCCTCGCTCCTTCTCCAGGTCATTGCTGTCCATGACCCGCTCGGTGATGACCTCGTTTTCACGAAAGACCCCCGCGTGCTTGAGCATGGCGTCCACAAGAGTGGTCTTGCCATGATCGACGTGGGCGATGATGGCGATGTTGCGAATTCGTTCCTGCATGTTCGGCTCCCGTTGTTTCTGTGTTGAAACAAAAATAAAAGACGGGCAGCAGCCCGTCTTGAAAAACGTCACATAATGACAGAAACCCATTCCTTATTTCAAGTCAATTCTGTCTCCTGTGCGTGCTGCCGCGACCCGTCCACTATTACGAGGAAATAGTTTGGTACACTGCTGAGAAATCCGCATCACCTAATCCTGCGAGTTTGGCTTTCTTGAATGATTCGTTTGCCGACGCCGCATTGTGGAGAGGTTGATCGAGCGAGTCTCCAAGAGCTATTGCGAGCCGCAGGTCCTTCTGCATATGCTTCAGCGGGAAGGCCGGGCTGAACTCGCCTTTGCCGATCAGTTCCCCTTTCAGGGCGAACATCGGATTCGCAACGGCTCCCGCTCCAAGGACATCGAGAATGTCGCGATGCGCAAGCCCTGCTTTCTCTCCCAGGGCGAGACCTTCGCAGAAAATCCCCATCATGCCGCCCATGATCATGTTGACGACCAGTTTCATGGCCGCGCCATTGCCTACCTCGCCAAGGTGCAGCGCTTTTTTTCCCATCACCCGAAATGCGGGCTCTGCTTCTGTAAAGAGGGAGCGGTCTCCTGCGGCGAGAATGACAAGAGTTCCCTCCTCAGCCGGTTTTTTGCTTCCGGAGACCGGGGCTTCAAGATAGCGCCCTCCTCTGGCTTTGACGGCCGCGGCTATTCTACGGGCAGTGGAGGGATCCACCGTCGACATGTCCACGTAACCCCGCCCCTCGCCCATTCCGTCCAGTACACCGTATTTCCCGAAACAGACTGTTTCGGCTGCGGCCGGATCGGCAAGCATGGCGAAAGTGATGGGACAGGACTCCACCACGGCTTGAGGGGTTTCGGCAAGGACGGCTCCGCTTGCCGCCAAAGGTGCAGCTTTCTCCAAAGAACGGTTCCATACCGTAACGGAGAAGCCTGCCTTCAGGAGATTTGCGGCCATGGCCTGCCCCATGATTCCGAGGCCGATAAACCCGAATTTCTGCATGAAGCCTCCTTTTCGGGTCCGGCGCAGCCGGATCCGTGTTCAGTTCTGTTATTCTACCATGCCATGCTGAGACAGGCTGACCCTGCGCCATTTGCGAACGGAGTTGATGAGGAAGATGTCCTCGGCGGCGCGAAGTTCCTCCACTGCTACCGGCTTTTCCCTGATTGCTTGCGACGCGAGCAGTTCCTCCCTGAAGGTGCCGGGCAGGAGTCCCGCCTGCAGGGGCGGTGTGACGAGCTTTCCGTGAAGCTTCACCACCACGTTGCTTGATGTGGCTTCCGTTAACTCGCCACGTTCGTTGATGAAGACGACATCGGTGCAGCCGGAATGACGGGCCATCTCTTCGGTATATCGGGGTCGGTGGGTCGTTTTATGGTAGAGGAACGGGTCATGTGAATCGACCGGCTTTGCGGCGAGAGCTATCAGGGGGAGGGTGTTCTCCTCTCCCCGGGCCAGGGGTTCGATGGTTATGGAGAAGGTTCCGTTGCGTGAAAGAAGCAGGCGGACCCGGTTTCTGCCCCGCAGCGGGCGAGCGCGCAGGTTGAGCGTGTCGAGCACGTTGCCGAGTCGAAGGGTGAATCCGAAGTAGGAGGCTGAGCGATAAAGCCTTGCCATGTGGCGCTCCAGCAGGAAAAAACCTGCATTTTCCTCATACAGGAGCGTCTCTATGAGCTGGAACTCGGGACGGGGAGCACGGGCGAAGCGGCACTTAAGTATGGATTCTTCATATTCGGACGCCGCGGAGGATTCCCACGTTATGCCGCTTCCGGTCCCCAATTCCCCCGTCCCGGATGTGGCGTCGATGACGGCGGTGCGGATGGCAACGCTAAAAAGAGCGTCTCCATTCGGTGAAAGGTATCCGATGCAGCCGGTGTATATCCCACGGATATCCGGCTCCAGCTCCCGAATGATCTCCATGACCCTGCGTTTGGGTGCCCCGGTTACGGACCCGCAGGGGAAGAGCGCCCGGAAGATCTGAACCAGCCCCGTCTGCGGCGTGATACGGGAAGTGATGGTGGAAGTCATCTGGTGAAGAGTGTCCAGTGTTTCGATCTGAAAGAGAGCGGGCACCCTTACTGAACCCGCTGTCGAAATCCGTCCCATATCGTTACGCAGCAGGTCCACGATCATCAGGTTTTCGGCCCGCTCCTTGCCGCTGTTTTTCAGGTCGTTCCGTATCTGCTCGTCCTCTGCATGCCACCGGCCTCGCGGCGCTGTGCCTTTCATGGGGCACGCGGTCAGAGCCCCCTGGCGAAGATCGAAGAAGAGCTCCGGTGATGCGGAGAGTATCTGGAATGGGCCTGCATCGATATAAGCGCAGAAGGAGGCTCGCTGCGCACGGCACATGTCCCGGTAGAGCGAAAATGGGTTTCCTTCGAACCGGAACCTGTGCCGGAGCGTGAAATTTACCTGATAGCAGTCTCCCTCGGCGATATATCTCCTGATCGTCTCGACGGCACGGCAGTATTCTTCCTCCGTGAGTGAAGGTGTCCAGGCGCTTGTGCGGTAGTCGTCGGCCGGGGAGTCGGGGAGTTCGGTTCTCGTAGTAGCGTAGCGGCGCTCGTAGAGGGCAAACCACAGGAGGGGGAAGCCTGCCGGCTCGTGGGTGGTCAGCACCTGCCCCAGGGCTGCTCCCGCCTCGTAAGACAGGAAACCGACGGCATGCAGGCCGGAAGCTACGGCATGCTCCACACGTTCGAGGGCGGGCAGGACCTCATCCGGCTTCAGAGCTGCCACCACATCCCTGAAGCCGGCAAAGCCGAAAGATTTCGGATACCGGTTGTCGCTGAAGGATTCGAGTGCGATCCGCGGCTCGAATATCATATGCGGTTCACTCTGCATTCCCCAGAGACGGGGCAGGTGATGCAGGTGCTGCTCCTGGTACCATCGCACCCTTCGGATATACCGAGGTGGCAGAGGGGGAAGTCGTATTTTACCGGGTCTTCCGGGTCGAGAGCGCGAAGGGCCGCTGTGATTTCCTGGGCCATTTTCCAGTCGGCCTGTTTCCTGCCGGTCAGGCCGAGGAGCCGTGCTATGCGGCTTATGTGAGCATCCACAGGAATGACGAGCTGTGCAGGCGAAACACCCTTCCAGATTCCCAGATCTATGCCGTCCTCCGGGCGCACCATCCAGCGAAGCAGCATGCAGAGCCGCTTGCAGGCACTTCCGGAGGCGGGAGAAGGGAAGAGGAAAGGAAAGGCCGAGTCGGCCGGAATGGTATGTGAGCCGAAAACCGGCTGATAGTTGAAGCCGAGCACTGCTTCGGTAAACCTGATGAGGGCGGGGGTGATGTCCTTTGCTTCCGGATCGTGAAATCCGAGGAAATATTCACCGATCGTGTCGGCTTCCTCTATCATGGTGCGGGCAGCGTAGAGCAGGGCGCACAGGTCGCGTCCGTCGTTGAAGCGGTGCTTGAACCCCTCGAATCGTTTCAGTCCGTCCTCCGGCTCGAACGTCTCCACGTACCTGCGGGGAGAAGCTCCCATGCGGCCGAAGACGGTATCCAGATTTCGGAGAATGATCTTGACGTTGCCGTAGGCAAAGCTGGCGGAGACGAGGCCGGCTATTTCCCTGTCTTCCTGAGAGGCGTACCGATGGCAGAAAGAAAGAGGGTCGTTTGCCAGGTGCCTCTGTGACCGGTCGGCGTAGAGGGTGTCGAGAAGGGCTTTCAGCTGCACGATGACGTTCCTTGCTTCATGGACAACGACGAGGGGTGTGGTAGATTAGCATAGGGAGCGCCTGCACTCAACGTGAAAAGGGGGTCGTCTCATGAAGCTTGCGGAACTTTTTCCTGAGGGTGGTAAAGGTGTGATAGCCACCGCGGATGGGGACGGTTCGGTCAATACCGCGATCTACGCTCGTCCTCACCTTGTCGACGACGATACTCTCGCATGGGGGATGACCGACAGCCGCAGCTACGCCAATCTCAGCGCCAATCCCCGCGCATCATATCTCTACCTAGCGCCGGGGAACGGCTACAGCGGCTGGAGGCTCAGTCTTGAGCTGAAGGAAATACGTCATGATGGAGAACTGCTGAAGGAAATAAAGGAGAATACGGCCCGCATAGTCGACCCGACTGCGGGGGCGGCGGTGAAGCATGTGGGGTATTTCAGGGTCATCGAGGTGCGGCCGCTGGTATAGAAGCAGGTCAAGGTTAAGGTTGAGGTTAAAGTCCCAAACGGGTTTCCTGAACCTCAAACTCAACCTTGACCTGATTTTTTGGGGCTTTCCAGAATGAATGTGACGGGCCCGTCGTTGATCAGGCTTACCTTCATGTCGGCCTGGAATATTCCTGTCGCCACCGGAAGCCCGGTCTCCTCGATCCTTGTGACGAAGTATTCGTAGAGCCGGTTCGCTTCTTCCGGTGGAGCGGCGGAATCGAAGGAGGGGCGCCTTCCCTTGCTGCAGTTTCCGGCCAGGGTGAACTGGGAGACGGCGAGGATTCCAGCCCCCACGTCCAGGGCCGAAAGGTTCATTTTCCCAGCCTGGTCTTCGAAAATTCTGAGGTTGACGATCTTCTCCGCCATCCACTCCGCATCAGCCGTCCCGTCACCCTTCTCAACTCCGAGGAGTACGAGTATTCCCTCCCTGATTTCCCCGACCGTCTTCCCCTCGACTTCCACGGAGGACCGGAGGACCCTCTGGATGACGGCCTTCACGGAAAAACGCTCCGGAATGCGTCTTCGTAGGCACGAAAAACGTCAGGGCTGAACGCCACGAATACCACCCTCTTCAGTTCCTGGTATTTATCGATGGCTGACTTCGCTTCTTCCATTGCGATGAGGCATGCCTGGTCCAGCGGGTAGGCGTAGACTCCGGCGCTGATTGCCGGAAAGGCTATCGAGGAGATGGCGCTCTGGTGGGCGACTTCGAACGAGCGGCGGTAGGCGCTGCGCAGCAATTCCGGCTCCCCCCGGGTCCCGCCGTGCCACACCGGCCCGACGGTATGTATGACGTACCGGGAGGGGAGCCTGTACCCCCGGGTGAGTTTCGCGTCGCCGGTGGCGCATCCGTCGAGGGTGCGGCATTCCGCCAGCAACCCGGGTCCCGCCCCCCGGTGTATTGCGCCATCCACTCCTCCTCCGCCGAGAAGCGAGTTGTTGGCGGCATTGACAATTGCGTCAACGGCGAGGGTTGTGATATCCCCCTGGATGATCTCGATCTTTTCCTTCATGGAAAAGCACCTCCAGCGAACGAAGCAGGTCTCCCTGTTATCTGATCAGGTCCCGCAGAGTCTTCAGGTTGATGACGTCCATCTCGTCGTTATCCCCCTTGGGTGTTTCGAGAAACTTGGGCACCGTCGCGAAGCGTTGATCGTTCATGAGGAGGCGAAACGGTGTGAGGCCGAGTGCCCCTTTCCCGATGTGCTCGTGCCGGTCCACACGGGAGCTGAGCCCTTTCTTCGTATCGTTCAGGTGGAATGCCTGGAGACGTGACAGGCCGATGATACGGTCGAATTCCTCGAAGGTGCGGTGATAACCGTCTTCTGTGCCGATGTCGTAGCCGGCGGCAAAGATGTGGCAGGTATCTACGCATACGCCGAAGCGGTCCGGGTAGGCGGAGCCGGAAATGATGCTCTGCAGCTGCTCGAATGTATGGCCGATGCTCGACCCTTGCCCGGCGGTGGTTTCCAGTAGGATCGCCCCTGCATATTCGGGAACCGATTCGATGAGTAGGTCGAACGCTTCGCAGATTCTGCGTATGCCGGCAGCCTCTCCGTCACCCTGGTGCGCTCCGGGGTGCATGATGATCTTTCCGATGCCTAGCCGCGCGCAGCGCCGCATTTCCTCCATGAAAGCGGACAGGCTTTTGTCCCGCAGTTCTCCCGGCGGGGATGCGAGATTGATGAGGTAGATGTCATGGCTCGCGACGTCGAGAAGCCCAGATTGCCGCCACTTTTCCCTGAACAGCGCCGCGTCGGCATCGCTTACAGCCTTGCCCTGCCACCTGCTGGTGTTCTGGGTGAAGATCTGGATGACTCCGCAGCCGACGGCGGTGCCGCGCTCCGGCGCGTTGTATATCCCTCCTGCTATCGACATGTGAGCGCCGAGATGATCCATTACATCCTCTTTGGTCGTGATTCAGAGCTAGATTTCGATTTCCCCCGAGAAGACTTCAACCGCTGGCCCGGTCATGTAGAGATAGCCATCGGCGGACCATTCGAGCTCAAGATCCCCACCCGAGAGGTGGTTGAGTATCTTTTTCTCGGTCAGGCCGTTCAATGAGCCGGCCACGCATACCGCGCTGGCGCCGGTGCCGCAGGCGAGGGTTTCTCCCGCACCCCGCTCCCAGGTCCGCTGGCGGACCTCCGTGCGGGAGATAATCTGCACGAATTCAACGTTGGTCCGGCGCGGGAACATCTCGTGGTTCTCGATAAGTGGCCCGTATTTCTCCACCTGGAATTTCTCCACGTCGTCGACAAATATCACGCAATGGGGATTCCCCATGGAAACGCAGGTAATATGGAACGTCGTATGGAGGATGTTGAGGGGCTCGTTGACGACCCGGTTTTCACCATCGCCCGTCATCGGTATCTCCGCCCTGGTCAGTCGCGGCTTCCCCATGTTGACACGGACTCTCTCGACCTTGTTTCTGGCGTCGGTGAAGAGCTGGAGCGTGAGGATTCCGGCTCCGGTCTCGGCGGTGATCTCCTTCTTCGAAACGATGCCGTGATCGTAAGCATACTTAGCAACGCAGCGAATACCGTTGCCGCACATTTCCGATTCGGAGCCGTCCGAGTTGAACATCCGCATCCGTACATCGGCTTTGTCGGAGGGCATGATCAGGATCAGGCCGTCCGATCCTATGCCGAAGTTGCGGTTGGATACCTTTATCGCGGTGTTGCACGGGTCCGGTACCTGTTCTGCAAAACAGTTGACGTAGACGTAGTCGTTGCCGGCACCATGCATCTTCGTGAATTTCATCTTCGAGCTCTCCTTCAGTGCTGTAATTTCAGGTAAAAAGTGTAGCATTAATAACAGAAAAGCCGAACCTCAACAACTAAAAACCCGGAGTTCTTGACCGTATTACCGGTTTTGCGTAAGATGCGGAACCTGCATGAAAGGCGGAGGTGATCATGGAGCTGAAGACCAAGATATGGATGACGGGCGACCTTGAATGGTACGCGTATATAGGTGAAGAAGAGATGTTCCTGGGGAAGCGGGAAGTGCCGATTCCTCTGGAAGAGGGTGACCGGTGGGTAAACGAGTTCGGTGATGTGTTTCAGATCATTGATGCTACTATAGTGCACGTCGGGCGCACGGAAGTGCCAGAAAAACACTGGTGACGCTCCGGTGATTTCCACACAACGTTCTAGTAGAAACTCCTGGCCTTTTTCTTAAAATTCTTGACACAGGTTTGCCACCATTATACGATTTTCAATCTTCATAATGCGAGGTGAACCATGAGACTTTCTACCAAGAGCCGTTATGGTGTGCGGGCGCTCTTCGACATAGCATACAACTCCGCCCATCACCCGACCCAGATCCAGGACATATCCCGGCGGCAGAAGATATCGCCCCGCTATCTGGAGCAGATATTCCAGAGCCTGAAGCGCAAAGGCATTCTCAAGAGCAAGCGCGGCCCCCAGGGGGGGTATATCCTTGCGAGGAAGCCCGAGGAGATAACCATCAAGGACATCATTCAGGCGACCGAAGGGGACATGCTTCTCGTCGATTGCACTCCCGGCACGAAGAAAAAAAAGACGGAGTGCCTCTTCGATGGCGCATGCGTCACCCAGACTGTCTGGCAGGAAGCAAGTGCAAAGCTGAACGAGCTTTTTTCGGGCATTACCCTGAAAGATCTGTGCGAGAAGGGGCAGGCCCTCGGGGTGAAGCGAGAGCAGGATCACCGTTTCGTGTACTACATCTGATCCGGTTGTAGTGAAAGAAGGTCTTTGTTCTGTGATACCGGCTACGGTGCCGGCACCTTAAACGGCAGAGGTAATACTATGCCTGCTGCGGCCACTTCATGCATTCTGGACCGGATCGGCGACACGCCGCTCGTCCGCCTCGATTCCCTGGAAGAAGCCCACGGGGCGGCCCTTTACGCTAAGGTCGAGGCACTCAATCCAGGGGGTAGCGTCAAGGCGCGTATCTGTCTTGCCATGATCGAGGCAGCCGAGAAAGCGGGAAAGCTCAAGCCGGGCGATACGGTAGTCGAGCCGACCAGCGGTAATACCGGCATTGGCCTCGCCATGGTATGCGCGTGCAGGGGGTATCGGCTCATACTGACAATGCCGGACATGATGACGGCTGAACGTCGCCGGCTTCTCATGGCTTTCGGAGCGGAGCTGGTGGTGACTCCTGCGGTGCAGGGGATGCGGGGGGCGGTCCAGAAGGCCGAGGAGCTTGCGCAGGCTCATGGTTACCACATTCCACAACAGTTCAGCAACCCCGCCAATCCTGAAGTGCACCGGGAGACGACAGGCCCCGAAATCATATCCGCTATGGAAGGATTGAGCATCGACGGTTTCGTGGCGGGTGTCGGTACGGGGGGGACGATCACCGGCGTCGGGCAGGTGTTGCGGCAGCATAATCCGGCAATACGGATCGCGGCTGTGGAGCCGGCCGATTCGCCGGTACTTTCAGGAGGAGACCCGGGCCCCCATAAGATACAGGGTATCGGCGCCGGCTTTGTTCCCGAGGTTCTCGACACGAAAGTTTACGACGAAGTGATTCGCGTCAGCAACGACGCAGCCTTTGCGGGCACCAAGCTTCTTTCCATGAAGGTGGGGCTGTTGGTGGGCATATCTTCGGGGGCGGCTTTCGTCGCTTCCCTGCAGCTTGCGAAAAAGCTCGGGAAGGGGAAGAACGTGGTGGTCATGCTGCCGGACACGGGGGAGAGATATCTGTCGGCCGGGGTATTCGACTGAAATGGTAACATTAAGTGGTAAACTGAAAATCGCTCCGTAAGGGGCGATTTTCGTATGTGGAGGAATGAATATGGAGCCGGTGCGGGAAAAATACGAAACGCTGCTACGGATACTTTCGGAATTTGATTCGCTGGTGGTAGCGTTTTCGGGAGGGGTCGACTCGACCTTCCTTCTGAGGGTGGCCAGGGACGTTCTGGGGGAGCGTGTCTGCGCCGTTACCGCGACGTCTCCGACCTATCCGGAAGCCGAATTCCGGGGGGCAGTCGAGCTTGCGCAATCAATGGGGGTAAGGCAGATCGTCGTGGAGTCGAACGAGCTGGAGATTCCCGGTTTTTCCGGCAATCCCAAGGACCGCTGTTACCACTGCAAGAAGGAGCTCTTTCAGATCTGTGCCGACAAAGCTGCTGAGGCCGGTTTTACAGTCATCGCCGACGGGAGCAATGTTGACGACTTGGGAGACTACAGGCCGGGAAGGACTGCAGCGGCAGAGCTGGCGGTGAGGAGCCCATTGCTGGAGGCGGGGCTGACGAAGCAGGATATCCGTATCCTGAGCCGGGAGCTGGGGCTTCCGACGTGGAACAAGCAGCCCTTCGCCTGCCTTGCCAGCCGTTTCCCGTATGGAACCGAAATCACCGCCGAGCGCCTCCACATGGTAGGGCGGTGCGAGGATTTTCTGCGTGAGGAGGGATTCGCCGTGTACCGGGTCCGCTTTCATGGCGACACTGCCCGTATCGAACTGGCGCAAGATGAGATGCCGCGTCTCCTCGATCCAGAGTTCCGCAGAAGGCTTCTCGAATTCTTCAAGGATGCCGGCTTCGTGTATGTGGCGCTGGATCTGCAGGGGTATCGGACGGGGAGCATGAACGAGGCCTGAAGAAGCGGCGGCGTCCATATTCCCGCCATCTCGGCCCCGTCCTCGGTCGCCCCCTTGTGCAGCGTAGCGCTGCTACGCTTCCGCGGAGGCGCCCTCCGGGTGGACCGATCTGACGGAAATCTGAACGCCGCAGAGTTGATAGGGATTCTGTTACGGATGCTTTTGGATTTGCCGGCGGGCCGCTTGTTTACGTTATAGCAGGTATAGGTTGCTCAAAAACAGCCAGATCGTCGCACCCGCAGGAAGCCCCGCGGAGGCGTAGCAACGCTACGCCGCACAAGGAGGCTTTTGAGGACGGCGGCGATATGACTGTTTTTCAGCAACCCTTTTACTTCACTTCTACTGTGATTTGTTTCGGGCTCCCCCCCGCCTTCTTCGGCAGAGTGATGGTCAGCACGCCATTGTCGCAGGTTGCATTGACCCTTTCCTGGTCGATACTCTGGGGGAGGGCGAAGCTTCGCTGGAAGGTGCCGTAGGAGCGCTCGATACGGTGGTAGTTCTCCTTCTGCAGGGCTGCATCGTGCCTGCGCTCTCCTCGAAGCACCAGGGTATTCTCTTCGATCTTCACCTCGATGTCCTTCTGCTCTATTCCCGGCAGTTCCGCCTTTATGACTATCGTAGTCTCATTTTCATAGATATCGACGGGAGGGTGCCACATCCCTTCCCGGAGCTCTTCGCCGCTTTCCCTGTTCCAGGCAAGGTCCAGTAGCCGGTTCATCTGTTCCTGCATCGACCTCAGTTCCTGAAATGGATTGTATTTCACGATAGCCATGGTTCCTCCTTGATCATCTCATCTCAATATACCTGCCCAGGCTGCCGAATGCCCCCGGGTAGTGGAAAGATAATGTCATTTTTCATAAAGTCAAGGGGGGAGCGACTTCGGCGTCCGCCATGTCCGCTCCCCCCTTGAACTGTTTCCTGCTATTCGATTGTGTCCCTATATAACCCGCGCCTCGGGGCCTGCTAGATGCGCTTCCCTTTAGGCGCGCTGTGTTTAAGTTTCTTGGAGCCGTCGTATAGCGAATTCTTGGCTATTCCCCGACGCTCCTTTAGATCTTTCTTTGCGTAATCGGTTTCGAGAAGGACTTCTGCTGCATCGGCCAACTGTTGGATTTTTTCCGCTTCTTTGATCATCCGTACCTCTCCTTCTTGGTTAGGGTCAGCTACGATCGGTCAATAACAGCCTTCTTTTCACCCCCCTTCTTTCCTCATAAAATACCAGAATTGTCAGGTTGTGCAAACGCTAAATACCAGCCGGCGGCATGTGTATTTCTCCCTTGCTGAGTGGGGGCGCATGGGGTAAGATGCGCGGGAAAAACTAATTGAAATCAGAAGGTTGATGGGAGATGCCGGTGTTACAGTACAAGGTGGTCGAAGTCGGCAGCGTAACCGAAGACACCCTCGAAGAGGTGCTCAACGAATGGGTGGGGAATGGGTGGACCTTTGACGGCATGCAGTTCGCCATGCGGGAAGCCAGCAAGCGGCCGAGCATGGCGTTCGTCATCTTCACGAGGGAGAGAGAGTAATGACCAAGCGGACTCTGTTTCTCGTGGATGGTTCCTCATATATCTACAGGGCGTATTTCGCCATCCGCCACCTGTCATCACCCCAGGGATTTCCCACCAATGCAGTTTACGGGTTTACCCAGATGCTCCTCAAGGTGATGAAGGACCGCAAGCCGGATCACGTCGCCGTGGTTTTCGACGCAGGCCGCCGCACCTTCCGACAGGAGATCTATCCCGAGTACAAGGCGAACCGTTCCAAGATGCCTGACGACCTGGTGCCCCAGATCGATCCTATCAAGGAGATAGTCAGGGCATTCAACATTCCGGTGCTGGAACTGGAAGGGTATGAGGCGGACGACATAATAGCCACCATTGCCCGTGAATGTGCGGGGGCGGGGATGGATATCGTAGTGGTGACAGGGGACAAGGACCTCATGCAGATCGTCACCGACCGCGTCACGCTCCTGGATACAATGAAAGATAAGGTGTCGGGGATCCGGGAGGTTGTGGAACGGTTCGGAGTGGGGCCTGAACTTGTAATAGACATTCTCGGACTGGCGGGGGACACGTCCGACAACATCCCGGGAGTGCCGGGCATCGGCGAAAAGACGGCGACAAAGCTCATCCAGGAGTTCGGTTCTCTGGATGAGCTGCTGGCAAGGGCTCATGAGGTCAAGGGGAAGGTCGGCGAGAAGCTGCGTGAATACGCGGAGCAGGCACGGCTTTCACGTCGTCTGGCCACTGTGGACTGCAGCGTACCCATCTCCTGCAGCTACGACAGCTACGCCGTAACTCCTCCGGATAACCGGCGGCTGGGCCAGCTCTTTAAGCAGTATGGCTTTACGACTCTGATGAGGGAACTCACCACCGAAGCCACATTTTCCGCGGAAGAATACCGGACTGTTCTGGATGAAGCCGGTTTTGCCGCACTGCTCGCGGAGCTTCAGCGGGTGGCGGAATTCTCCGTGGATATCGAGACGACCAGTCCCAATCCCTTCGCCGCAGAGATCGTAGGTATCTCGCTCGGTCTGGGGGAGCATGCAGCATGGTACGTTCCGGTTTGCCATACGTATCCGGGCTCTCCGCAGCAGCTGCCGCGCGAGCGGGTGTTGGCGGGCCTGCGCCCTCATTTTGCGGATCAGGCGAAGCGCAAGATCGGCCATGATCTCAAATACCAGGGGCAGGTGCTGGAGCGGGCCGGCCTCTCTTTTGAGGGAGACTGCTTCGACACCATGGTCGCCTCCTATCTTATTAACCCGGTCCGCTCGAATCACAGCCTGCAGTCACTCTCGGTTGAACTCCTGGACCACCGGATCGACACATTCGAGGAGGTGACCGGAAAGGGGCGGGACCAGGTCTGCTTCTCGATGGTGGACGTGGAGAGGGGGGCTCGCTACGCATGCGAGGTCGCCGATGCGACACTGCTGCTGTACCGAGAGTTCGCCCCTCGCCTCGCGGAAAGCGGCATGAACAAGCTCTTCTCGGAACTGGAGATGCCCCTCGTGCCTATTCTTTCCGAAATGGAGGCTGCCGGTGTACAGCTCGATCTGCCTCTTCTCGATGAGCTTTCCCGTGGATTCGGAGAGCAGCTCGCGTTTCTTGAGAAGAGGATATTCGGGCTGGCCGGGATTGAATTCAATATCTGCTCTCCCAAGCAGCTCGGGGAGGTGCTTTTCGAGAGGCTGAAGCTGCCTTCCGGGAAGAAGACGAAGATGAAGACCGGGTGGTCCACCGATATCGATGTCCTTACAAAACTCGCGGAAGAGCAGGAAATCGCGCGCCTGATTCTCGAATACAGAAGTGTAGCGAAACTTAAATCTACCTATGCAGATGCATTGGGGAGGCAGGCCGACCCCGAAACCGGAAGAATCCATACCACCTATAATCAGACGGTGACCAACACGGGACGGCTCTCTTCATCCGACCCGAACCTGCAGAACATTCCGATCCGTACGGAGGAGGGGCGTAAGGTCAGGCGGGCTTTCTCCGCCCCTTCCGGGCATCTGCTCCTTTCCGCCGATTACTCGCAGATCGAGTTGCGGGTGCTGGCCCATCTTTCTGAAGACCGTGTCTTCTGTGACTCATTTGCCCGTGACGAGGATATTCATACCCGTACCGCCAGCGAGGCGTTCGATCTCTTTCCGGAGATGGTCACGCCCGAGATGCGCCGTCAGGCGAAGGCGATCAACTTCGGAATCATTTACGGCCAAGGGGCTTTCGGTCTTGCCAGGGAAATCGGGGTTACCCCCAAGGTGGCGAAGGAATTCATAGACAACTACTTTTCACGCCATGCCGGGGCACGTGCATTTCTGGACGGGTGCGTCAGGAGCGCCGAGGAACTGGGGTACGTCACGACTCTGCTGGGGAGGCGGCTGCCGATCCCCGACATCAGGAGTTCCAACGGCAATATCAGGGCGTTCGCCCAGCGAAACGCCGTCAATTACCCGATCCAGGGTTCTGCGGCGGACGTGATCAAGCAGGCGATGGTCAGGGTACATGCGCGGATGGCCCGCGATGGCGTCAGGAGCCGGCTCATCATGCAGGTGCACGACGAACTGGTCTTCGAGGTGCCGGAAGAGGAACGGATGCTTATGGAGCGGCTTGTGCGGCAGGAAATGGAGCATGCGGTAGCGTTGCGCGTGCCGCTAAAGGTGGATGTCAGCTTCGGGAAAAACTGGAGCGAAGCGCACTAGCTGGAACCTGAGTTCTCGGTAAAACCTCGGGGCGGGTCAGGGATCAGAACCCTTTGAATATTCCCAGTCCGAAATGGAACTGCGGGGTCTGCGAACCTCCTTCGTCGGGACTCCACAGATGCATCTCCCTCACCATGACAACCGGGTACCGGTAGGATACTTCCTCCAGTTTCGCAGTTTTCTCCCCTGTAACCTCCCCCACGAGGGATACCGCCATTCCGCGCTTGTAGATGATCGGGTCGAGAAACTTGTCGGTGCGGGCAAGGAAGCGTCCTTCCGACTGTACCCCTTCCTTAGGCCTTCCCGATCGGGACAGTGGGAGTTCCACAACTTCCATCTCCCCTCCGTCTGGGTTGTTGCGGACCGATGCGATGGCGCCTCCCAGGTAGACGTACTTTCCGACGAACCCGCTTGGGTTCTCCCGCAGCGCCGGGAAGGTGACGGTTCTGTCGGATAGCTGAACGGACTCCTTGCTGATGCCGCGGTGAGCACAGCCGGCTGCCAGCAGGGCCAGCATGATGAGAAAGAGCCTCATGTTCCACCCCCTTCGTCACGTTACTGAACATGTTCGCACGTAACAAGCGCAAGTCAAGGCGGCTGTTCTTCGCGTGACTCCCTGTTAAGCCTCCCTTGCCATATCCTTTTTCACCGTAGAGGACAAAGCTGAATCTGCCGGTATAATTAAGGTCAGGAGATGCTGATACAGGAGGCTAACGCGCATGTCACTCGTGAAGACTTGGTACACGGTTTCGGAGGCGGTGGACAAATTCGGGATGTCCGAGCATGACATCCTTCTATGGGTCGAAGAAGGGCTCGTAAGGACCGAGCAGGTGAAGGGGGAGCCATTGCGGGTGAATGGCGATGACCTGGAGCTGCAGGCAGGAGAGATTGCAGGCCCGTGACGGTCCCGTCTCAGTTCAGCCGGTAGGCGAGCAGGACGCCATCCCTGAGGGGGAGCAGCGTTGTGAAGAAATCGGTGCGGCTGAACATGAAGTCGTTGAAGCGGCGGATCCCCTCGCTCTCCTTGTCCCCATCAGGCTCGACTACGCGCCCGTGCCAGAGGGCATTGTCTGCAATTACCAGCGAGCCGGGGGCAAGTCGCGGCAGCATCGCCTCGATGGCATGCGGGTACTGGTACTTGTCGATGTCGATGAACAGGATGTCGATCTCTTCGTATTCCGGTCCTATCCGGAGGGCATCTCCATGCCGCAGCTCAGTGCGGCCGGTCAGTCCCGTCTCTTCGAAAAGCCGTCGTGCGTAGGAGACATTCTGCTCGGCACTGTCGATGAGGACGACCTTGCCGCTGATGCTTATGGCCCTGGCAAACCAATAGGCCGAATATCCGAATCCGGAACCGAGCTCCACTACGAGTTTCGGCTGTCTGATCCTGGTCAGCATGTAGAGCAGTCTTCCGACGAGACGATCTACGATTGGGAACTGCATTTCCCGGGCTCTTTTTTCCATGTCGAGGAGATGCGGATCGTTCTCGGGCACCAGCCCCATCAGGTACTCCTCGATGCGCGGGTCGGTGATCGTGATCATGGTTCCCCCTCTCTCTGTCGGTTGGTATAGAGCGGATATTGTGTAAACTATACCACAAAGGCAGTCTAGCAACAGACCGTCTTGCTATGTCCGGCGTCTGCAGCCGTGCGCCGGCAGGTTTTCCCCCTTCAGAAGGAGGTGTGGATGCCACTGTCGCCGAACCGAACAGAAATCCGGGCCGTGGTCTTCGATTCCTACGGGACCCTCTTCGATCTTTCCTCTGTAGTCGAACTCTGCGGGGAAATTTTCTCCGCTGCGGGGGTCGAGCTTTTCCTCATGTGGCGGCGAAAGCAGCTGCACTATTCATGGCTTCTGTCTCTCATGGACCGTTACGAAGACTTCTGGCAGGTCACCGACCGGGCATTGCGCTTCGCAGTCAAGGCTCTAGATCTTACTCTCGACGACAACGACCGCATCGAGTTGATGGATTCCTACCTGAAGCTAGAGCATTTTCCCGATGTGGGGCAGGCTCTACACGACCTTTCTTCCTTTCAGCTGGCCATTCTCTCAAACGGTACCCCGAAAATGCTGGAAACGGTGGTGGAGCGAAACGGGCTTTCACACGCTTTCGACGCCGTAATCAGCGCCCATTCTGCACGCGCCTACAAGCCGAGTCCCAAGGTTTATCTTCTCGCAGAAGAAAAGCTCGGAATTATCCCATCACACACCCTGTTCGTCTCCTGCCAGTCATTCGATATAAGCGGAGCCAAAGCCTATGGCTTCCGCACCTGCTGGGTCAACAGGACCGGGTCGGAGTGGGACAACATCGGCTATCTCCCGGACATGACGGTGGGGGATATGAGAGAGCTTGTGGAGGTGCTGCGCGTCTAGCAGGCTGTTGAAAAACAGCCATCTCGCCCCCCTCCTCGCAAGCCCCTTCGTGCGGAGTAGCGCTGCTACACCTCCTCGGGGCTTCCTGCGGGTGCGACGACCTGGCTGTTTTTGAACAACCTGAGTATTTCGCCTGCAGGTTGCTGAATAACAGCCACTCTCTCGCCGCTCTCCTGCGGTCCCGCTCTTCTTGAGCTCCCCTGAGCCCTCTAAAAGATGGAAATAGCTTTAACAGTGTTCTATAATGCCGATAGCTATTTCACCGACGTTAGGTACGGGAGGGGGGCAACAATGATCACTTCTCTGCTCGATGGAAACAAACGGTTTGTCGCGGAAACATTCGAGAAGGACCGGGAGTATTTTGAGGCTTTGGCGAAGGATCAGCGGCCGACGGTCCTCTGGATCGGCTGTTCCGACTCCCGGGTGCCGGTGAATACCATAACCGGGACAAAGGCGGGGGAGATATTCGTCCATCGCAACGTCGCGAACATCGTTGCTACCAATGACTGGAATCTGAGCGCCGTCCTCGAATTCTCCATAAACCACCTCAATATCCCCGATATCGTCATCTGCGGCCATTACGGCTGCGGCGGCATTCACGCCCTGGATGCTCCGCACGGCGACGACAAGTATATCCCGGTCTGGCTCATCAATGCCTATAAAGCGAAGGAGCGGGTGGACGAAAAGATTCACGCCCTGCAGATAGAGGTTCCTCAGGAGCAGCGAATGAAGCTTATTGTCGAGGAGAACGTTCGGCTGCAGTTGGAGCATCTTCAGGAATACCCCTTCGTCAAGAAAGCGATGAACGAAAAGATCCTGAACGTCCATGGCTGGGTCTACGACATGTCGACCGGCCAGATCAGGGTGATGAAATCGCACAAGAACCGTTGAGGCGGGGAGCCAGGCCCCTTCTGTACCCCCGCTCCTCGCTGAACTGATGAACCCAGCCGCAACAGGGCATGCTAAGGCCCTGGGTGCGCCCTCCCTGCAGATTCCTCTGTTTTTTCCCAATTACCCGGATTGCCGATTTGAATGACCAGCAACGAGGAGTGGCGGCTGACATTTTTTTGTGAGCACGCTCATTTTGTATTGCAAGAGAATCTTCATGCTGCTATTGTGAGCATGGTCATAATAAGAGGATATTCATGCGCATAAGCGAAGAAGCGAAAAAAGAAAGCCGCGCCCGCATCCTGGAGAAGGCGGCTGAGCTTTTCTTGGGCAAAGGCTTTAGCGATACCACCACCCGGGACATCGCGGTTGCTGCGGGACTGGCCGCCGGGACAATGTTCAATTACTTCCCGAGCAAGGAAACACTCGGGATGACGATGGTTGCCGACGCCTTGAGCCAGGGGGCAGAGGATTTCCGGCAACGTCGTACCGGTGAGGAGGACCTGACGGAGGAGCTTTTTCTGTTCGTAGCTTCGGGCCTTCGGCGGCTTCGCCCGTTGCGTCCCTTTCTCGGCCCGGTTCTGGAGCGCTCTCTTAGTCCATTCCCCCGGAAGGCGGTCTGTCCCGAGGGTGAGACGGCGCGGCAGAGGCATCTGGAAACTGTGCAGGAGATTATAGGCCGGCACGGGTTCACCGAAGCACCGGACCACGTCGCAATGACCATCTACTGGTCATTATATCTGGGCATTCTCGCATTTTGGACGAGCGATGAATCTCCGAACCAGGAAGAGAGCCGAAGTGTCATCGACTATTCTCTCCGTCTTTTCGTGCGGGTGATTTCCGGCGGGGGGGAAACAGGAGGAGGCGAACATGCAGTGTGAGAGCCCTTCGGCAAAGGATCGCCACGAGATGCGGATGCTGCTCGACATTCTGCCTAAGGACCGGATAGCAGATCCTACGGGTGTGAGGCTGGCGGAGCTTGTTAGCTCCGTCTCGAACAAAAAGGTGCCGGTCAGTTCCTTTCCCCGCATCTGGAGCCTCGGTACTCTCCACGCCCGGATCACTCTCGGATACCTGGCTTACTGGCTGCGCAGCCGTTTCGCCAGTGCCGGCGAGAAACAGAGGCTGCGGAACGAGGTGCATCTGGCGGCGGCTCTGCAGCTGGTCGGCACTATGGGGTACCTTCGCGGAGCAGTCATGAAGGTCGGCCAGATGCTCGCGAACCTGCCCGAGGTATTGCCGGAGGAGTTTGCAGAGACGTTGTCGTTTCTGCACTTCCAGGCTCCCCCCATGCACTTCGCCATGGTGCGCGAGGTTTTTCTGGACGAGTTCGGCCGCGAACCGGAGGAAGTATACTCCTCCTTTGATCGGCAAGCCTTTGCTGCTGCCTCTCTGGGGCAGGTGCATCGCGCACGGCTCAAGAGCGGCGAGGAGGTCGCAGTAAAGATCCAGTACCCGGGTATTGCCCGGACCATCACGACCGATATGCTCAACCTCCGCATGCTCCTTCAACCGATACGGGTGAGCGAAGACTGGTCGAACCTGCTCGATAAGCTGGCAGACATCGAACAGATGCTCCTCATGGAGACGGATTATGTGCAGGAGGCCCGTTTCATTGCACAGGCCCGCGACTTGTTCTCCCCCGACGACGGGGTCGTTATACCCCGGGTGTATAAGGATTACTCCACCGGGCGTGTACTCACCACCGAATACCTTCCCGGCCTTCACCTCAACGATTTCCTCGCCTCCAAACCCGACCAGAGCTTGAGGGACCGCTACACACATTTGCTGACGGCGGCCACGATGCGCCTTTTGTACCGGTCGCACTGGCTTCTGGCCGACCCCAATCCGGGCAATTTCATCTTCATGGAGGGAGGGCGACTGGGGATTATCGATTTCGGCTGCACCCGTGCCATCACGGACGAGGAATGGTCCCTTCAGCACGAAGTCGAGAATGCAGTACTGAAGCGGGATGAACCGGAAATGGAGCGGCTTGTCGTCAAGGCTTCTCTCTACGATACTGCTGAACAGATGGGGGCGGAGCGCCTGGAAGTGGTGGGGCGTGCGATACGGTGGCAGATGGAACCGTGGCTGACGGAGGGACTATTCGATTTCGGGGACAGAGACTTTTTCCGCCGCGGAATGGAGGCGCTGATGGATGTCACCCGCAAACGCTGCACCCGGGGGATGCCGGTCCATATCTGGAGCACCCGCTTCATTCTTGGAGCGAGAGCTATCGTCTACCGGCTGAAGGGACGCTGCGATTTCAGAAAGATCTATGAACAGGAATCTGCGATACAGATTGCGGCAGTCAATCCATCGGAGGAATCATGAAGGTTTTGCTAATCCAGCCACCAAGTCATGACCCCTTTTCAGACCGGATATTCCTGTTCGAACCGCTCGCTCTCGAGTACTTGGCCGCAGGTCTCAAGACGGATGGACATGAGGTGGAGATCGTTGATGCCCGGCTGGAGCCGGACCTGGAAGGCGCGTTCAGAAGGTTTCGTCCCGGCGTTGTCGGGCTCACCGGCTTCACCAGTCATGTCAACATCATCAAATCCATTGCTGCGCGACTGAAGGAATCGGGTCCAGAGACGCTTATCGTCGTTGGAGGCCATCATGCGACAGTAGCCCCTGCAGACTTCAACGCAAGCGCCATCGACATAGTAGTAATCGGCGAAGGGGTTTTCACTCTCCGGGAAATAGTCGGGGCGTTAGAGACGAAGAGCCGCATGCAGTGTATTCGCGGCATCGCCATACCCTCGCCGGAGGGTATGCTTTTCACAGAGCCTCGTCCTTATACCGATCTCAACGAGCTCCCTTTCCCGGACCGCTCCCTTACTACCCGATACCGGATGAACTATTTCAGTGAATGGTTCAAGCCGCTTGCCTCCGTCCGTACCTCTCTCGGGTGTACCGCACGCTGCAACTTCTGCGCACTCTGGGGGATTACCGGCGGGAAGTATTTGCGCCGCGACCCGGTATCCGTAGTGGAAGAGCTGAAATCGGTCGCGGAGCCGAACGTTTTTTTCTGCGATGACGAGTCGATGTGCGACGTGAAGCGGATGGAGAGGCTGGCAGACCTGATCCGGGAGGCAGGTATCAGGAAGAGGTACTTTCTCTATGGCCGGGTCGACACCATTGTACAGAATCCTCAGCTGTTCGCGAAGTGGGCGCAAATCGGGTTGTCGCAGGTTTTCGTGGGGATGGAGGATTTTTCCGATGCACGGCTTCGGGCGATGAACAAAGAAACGACGACAGCTCAGCAGGAGAGAGCTGTGAAGATTCTCGATGACTTGGGAGTCATGATGTATGCGTCCTACATGGTCGACCCTGCATATACCCACGAAGATTTCCGGGGGATGCTCGCTCATGTGCGAAGGTTGAAGCACAAATACGCGACCTTCACCGTAATGACCCCGCTCCCGGGGACCGAGCTGCATGCGGCGCGGGAAGATGAGCTTCTCTCCCGCAAACCGGAACTTTACGACATGGTCCATGCCCTTCTTCCCACTACACTGCCCCTTCCGGAGTTCTACGCCGAGTTCGCGAACCTGTGGGTAAAGGCGGTACCGTTCCACCGGACGCTGATGACGCTCTTCCGGTTCGGACTCCGCGGCATGCTGACCCGGATCAAGCTTTTTGGCCGCTTCCTCGAAAAGACCCGCAGGGCGCATCTCGATTACTGAAAGGAGACGAGAGCGGTGAAGGAAAGGGAGCGATTCGGCTGATTCGCTGGATAGAATCAGGGGCGCTCTGAAACAGATGTTGGGCTAAAAGATTCTATATGTCAGAGCAGTTAAACCATTTAATTATGTATCTAGTTTAATGCATTTAGAAAAAAATTTCATTTTCTTGAACGTATTGCTTATGTTGCTAATTTAAAAATCAATATATTCAACATACCAAACCTAGCTAATAAAAAAATAATTGTTGATTTTTTATGTGGTGTGCTAATAAAGACAGGCAAATTAGTAAATACATGACAAAATAATTTTATCAACACCATGCTTCTCTTGCTCAATCTTGTTCTCGTGGTTGCCAACGCATATCCTGCCGACACATCAGCCAACGAAGGGGCCAAGGAAACTGATGTCTGCCTATAAAAGCCGAGTAGCCGAAAGCAGTGGAAAGGGTAAAATCCTGCCGACGGTTACGCTTAGACAGGAAGTTCGCTTTCTATGACGGCTCCAGGGCGACGTTGCTATCGATGACGGACCCTTTGCGAGGCTGGGGGTGAGTCTCGTCTGGTAGGTGAGGGATTCAACGTGGCGTTGACGGTTACATGCGTACGGAAACGGATAGTGTTATCAATGGTGGCGTCTCGCCCCGATTAAAGGAGGAATCATGAAGAAACTGCTGCTACCCCTCATCCTTCTGCTCTTGCTTCCGGCTGTGGCTCTTGCCGAGTTCTACGGTTCCACAGGCTCCAACAAGTACCACTTCAAGGAGTGCCGATGGACCAAGCGGATCGCCAAGGAGAACCTGGTTACATTCAGGGCATCGGTGGAGGCGGGGAAGGCGGGCTATGTGCCGTGCGAGACGTGCAAGCCGCCGATGCCGGAGAGGCGTCCGGCTCTCCCTGACAGTAAGGAGAAGAAGGGAAACTGACGACCCGCCCGAGGCGCCCGGTACCCTGCATTTTTTACCCTTGACCCGTCTATCGGTTCACAGTGTAGCGTTGTCTCTGTCACGGCCATGACAAACTTCAAACAAGGAGAAAGGCTATGAAAGGGACAGTGACGGTTGAGGAGTGGGTTGCCCGTTTTAGGGCGATAGGGCTGGATGACGCGGCGATGCAGAAGTGGCACAACCTGTTCGAGAGTGAGAATCCCGCCGGGCATCAGAGCTTTCTGGAGTGGCTCGGGCTTCCGGACGAGAGGATCGCGGAGATCCGCTCCAAGTAGGCATGACTAGGTGCGCCCCCGGCAGAAAACACCGGGGGCACTTCCTTCATCGAGGAATGAAAATGTACAAGATTTCCCAAATCGCACACGAGTTCGGGCTTTCCCGCAGCACGCTTCTCTACTATGACCGCATCGGGCTTCTCAACCCGTCAGCCCGGACCGACGCGAGCTACCGTCTTTACTCCCCCTCCGATCGCGAGAGACTCTCCGCAATTTGCACTTTCCGTGAGGCGGGGCTGGGGATCGAGGATATCAGGTCGATTCTAGCTTCGGCGAGTGATGATACTGCCATGGTTCTCCGGCGTCGCCTGCACGAGGTGGGAGAGGAGATACGGGCCTTGCAAACCAAGCAGCGGCTGCTGGCGGGGATGCTGAAGCTGAAGCGTAAGGGAGGGCCGGCATCGACTGTGGACAAAGTGATGTTCGTGGAGATGCTGCGTGCTGCCGGAATGGACGATAATGCCATGAAGCAGCTTCACTCCGAGTTCGAGAGGCGCGCTCCCGAAGCCCACCATCAGTTTCTGCTTTCCCTTGGGATTTCTGAGAAAGAGACGCTCCTGATACGTAAATGGTCTGCCGATCATGGGGAAGAATGTTGATCGGCTATTTCTACACATCTATGAAGCTGTGCGCCAGGGATCAGGGTGCACGGCAGGGACAAAGAGGGAGTTGTCGATGCTGCCGGCGCTGCCGGCGCATCCGCATGTGGAACAGATGACTATGATTAATTATGACAACCGATATTTCAGATCCATCTTGAATTCTAACAACGGCGAAGTAGGTGACGAGACGGTTTTTCACTACCGGCAGGAGGGAGATTTGGTCTGGGCTACCTACCGCGGCGGACAGGTCCGGTTTGGGACCCTTGTTGCAAAAGTCGGTTGTGACGGTTCTCTCGACATGCGGTATCAGCACCTTAACGAGCATGACGAGCTCATGACCGGAATTTGCCGTTCCACGCCGGAGCGGTTGCCCGACGGCCGTCTCCGCCTGCATGAGAAGTGGCGATGGACCTGCCGGGACGGCGGCTGAACCTGGAGGTTCTTCATACCATGGGCATCAGGGTTTAAGCTGACAACGCTCGTCGAATAACAGATGCATACTCAGCACGGGAGAGGGGAAGACATGTGTCAATTCTGCCTTAAGCATGGCGAAGGTGAAAAATGGTACCTGCAGGCGAAGAACTACTCGGAGGACCTGCTGAGCGATCTTCGCCGGCTCAAATTCCTTGAGATGTTTGCCGATCCGCAGGCCCGGGAGCGGGAATTCCGGAAGGCGAACGACGGGTTTGGCAGGTTGAAGAAGATGCCGTGGCTTATCAGAACCCTCTTCAGTCGTATCATAACCAATAAGATGAAGAAGATGCACTTCGGGCAGGTTGTTCCCCTGGAAGACATCGAAAGGATATTCGAATTTACCAACTCCATCGTCCGCGTCTCCTGCGTCTGCCGTGAATCCACGCTGGGCAAGGAGAAACGTTACTGCTACGGTGTGAGCCTCGGCCCCAATGGCGGGAAACTCAAGGAAATATTCCAGGCGCTGGAGGAGAAGTTTACCGGTGGAGTCGACGATGCCCGCTTCGAAATGCTCACTAAAGAGGAGGCTCTGGCCGCACTCCGGGCCCATGAGCTCGAAGGCCTCTGCCACACCGTCTGGACTTTCCAGACTCCCTTCATCGGCGGTATCTGCAACTGCGACCGGACCGACTGCTTCGCCATGCGCTCCACGGTGACCCATGATGTACCGGTGATGTTCCGCGCCGAGTACATAGCGGCGATCGATCCGGAAGCCTGCAACGGCTGCCGGCAGTGCATGCGCCTTTGTCAGTTCGGGGCGCTAAGCTACAGCGCTTCCGACAAAAAGGTCATTGTCGATCAAACTTTCTGCTACGGCTGCGGAATCTGCCGTTCGGCATGCAATGCCAAAGCGATCCGGCTCCTGGACCGCGCCGATTCGCCGGTGGCGGCCAACGTGTGGTAGAGGTTTCACCTTGACGCACTCCTTCCTGCGCTGTATTTTAATCGACGCTAATCTACGGGTGTTGCATTAATTGCTGCGAGAACAGGAGCGCGACAAATGAAACAACCGATCTATTTCATCCTCGGCTTCTCGGTTCTGGTCTGCGGGTTCGTGCTGATCGCCGCATACAGCCTGCTTCCTGTCGGGCTTCTGGTTACCGCCCTCGGTGTCATCCTGATGGTCCACTGGAACACCGTCAACTACCGGTGGGTCTGCGACGAGTGCGGCGAGGAGTTCGAGATCAACATGTGGCAGAATTTCACGGGTCCTAACGGCGGAGTCAACGTCAAGTACCTCTGCTGCCCGAAATGCCGAAGACGCCGTTGGTGCAGGGGTAAGTGAATATGTGGGATCAGCGGTACGCTACGGCGGAGTATGTATACGGAACCGAGCCTAATGCGTTCCTCGTCGAGGTAAGGGACTCGATACCTCAGGGGCGTGTCCTGTGCCTTGCAGAAGGGGAGGGGAGAAACGCCGTGTATCTCGCAAGGCGTGGATGCAGTGTTCTCGCTGTGGACTCCTCACCGGTGGGGCTTGCCAAGGCGGAGAGGCTGGCCGTGGAACATGGCGTGAAGATAGAGACGGTCTGTGCCGATTTGGCCGCATTCGATCCGGGGGAAGGGCAGTGGGATGCGGTAGTCTCCATTTTCTGCCACCTGCCGCAGCACCTGCGAAGGGAGCTTCACCGGAAGGTCGTGAAGGGACTACGTTCCGGCGGTGTGTTCGTCCTTGAAGGATATACCCCTGCGCAACTGAAGCTCCGCACGGGCGGGCCGCCAACCGAAGATATGATGATGACCCTGGCTGATCTGAAAGAAGAGCTCGCTGAATTGCAGTTCGAGCATGGGACTGAACTGGAACGGGAAGTCGTTGAGGGGACGCTGCATACGGGCAGAGGCGCGGTTGTACAGGTGCTGGCGCGAAAGCCATAGAGCGAAGTTCGTGGCTGAGTTCTGCCGGAAGCTGGATCTTCGGATGCTATTGAACAAATGTACTGGAGGGAAGGTCATGAAAAGAATAGCCGTAGTTTTGATCCACATCCTGCTTCTCGCAACGCCGGCATTCGCCGAGCTGACGAAGATCGCCGACAACGTCTATTCCTACGTCGGGGTGAAGGACGCTTCTCCAGCGACCAGCTTCGCCGCCAACGCCGGGATTGTCATAGGTCGTGACGGCATCCTAGTCGTCGATACCCTCATCTCCGCAAAGGAAGCGCAGCGGTTCCTGGCCGACATCAGGAAGGTTTCGGACAAGCCGATCAAATATGTCGTCAATACCCACACCCACCTCGATCACGCGTTCGGCAACTGCGTCTTCTCCAAGATTGGGGCTACCGTCATATCCCACTCCGCCGACCGCGTGCTCCTGCAAAAGGTCGGGGAAGCGACATTGAATAATGCTGCGGCTTTCGGGCTGAAGCCGGAGGATATGGCGGGGACCCAGATCGTTCTCCCTACGCTTGCCTTCAGCGACCGGCTTTTGGTCGATCTGGGAGGAGAGACGGTGGAACTCATCCGCACCGCTCCGTCCCACACCGAGGGGAGCGCAATAGTCTACCTGCCGGCAAAGAAGCTCCTGTTCAGCGGCGATATTCTCTTCACCGATTTTCACCCTTTCCTGGCCGACGGGGACTTTACAGGTTGGAACAAGGCTCTGGATGCGATTCTGGAAATGGAAGTGGAAAAGATCATCCCCGGTCACGGCCCGCTATCTACGAAGAATGACGTGCGTGACATGAAGGAGTACCTTGCGCTGTTCGATGCCAAGGCGCGGGAACTCACTGCAGGCGGCTCAGGGGACGCGGAGGCGATTGCCGCGAGCCTAAAGCAGATCCTCCCGAAGCGATCCCAGGCTGACTGGATGATAGGCTTCAACCTGAAGAGCCGGTATCTGCGGAAGCAGCAACTCGGGGGGGAATGACCGATCATCCGGTGACTGTCGCATGGCCATTACTGAAGGGGCGGCAGATGAACTGCGCGGATGCCGCAGGGTGCAGGCCAGCTGACGGACTGGCGCTTATGGTACGGCGGCCACCTTGACGACTATTTTGTGGATCTGCTCCGGAGAGATCAAGGGCATGTGTGCATCTTCCGGAAAGAAGATTGCGAACGCTCCGCTTCGAGTTGCCACCCACGCATCCGCTTCGTCGGCAAAGAACTGGATATCCTTCTCTTCATCGTATCCTTGTGTCGGCTGCTTGCATGACGACTTCGGCTTCCAGCCCATCGTATCCGTACCTTCCAGGATGAACTGGATGTCGATGTACTTCTCGTGGGTTTCGAGCAAGGCATCTTCCTTTTTGCGACCCATGTCCCGGGCGACCATCGCAAATACCCGGTTCCCCTCTATCTCGTACTTCCCCACCGGCAGTTCCTTCAGGTCCGAGTTCCTGAGAAAGTCGAATGCTTTAGCAAACAGCGGGTTGATGGTGGAGTAGCGTGCGGCGTTCTCAAGGATGTCTAAGATCATGTCTGTTCCTTTGCTGATGTTTTCTTGGTCCGTTTAAGGACGATCTCACAGCTTCCCCAGCACCTCGTCCAGCTCCTTAGGCAGCTGCGGCCGTCCCTTCGGGTTCAGCGCCGTCCCCGTGACGAGTGCGCTGATCACCTCCCGCCCGTCCGGGATGCGGCGAATTGCCTGACGGAATCCCATCCGAACCTTTGAAATCCGCTCCGGCCGGACTTCCACCGTAAACCGGTCGCCGCTGGTGAGGGAAAACCGGTAATCTATCTCCACCCGCGTCACCACCAGGTTTATCCCCTGCGCCGCCAGCGCGGCGAAGTCGATGCCGATGGACTTCAGGTACTCATGCCGCGCGTGCTCCAGGTAGTTCTGGTACACGGCGTTGTTCACGACTCCCTGCATGTCGCATTCGTAATCGCGGACGGACATTTCGAGAGAAAAAGGGATGTGCTCCATAGTTGTTCTATCCTCCAACGTCATAAGCCTGACCAGCCGCTTCTTTGGCCGGTCTTGGCGCTGGTTGTGCCCTCGATTTATTGGCTGTCTGAAATCTCTTCTACCTGCACCTTCATAATGTCCCACATGAATATCGCGGAGAACTTGACGCCATCTTTTTCTGGCACCATGTCTCTAAGGTAGATTTTTTCTCCCTTGGTGTAATCCTTGGGGAAGGAAACTGAGATGTAAGTCATCCTCTTATGCTTCTCTTCCCAAAACCGATATTTGAAGGCGTCATTTCCTTCGTTTTCTGCCAGGAACTTGTGGATGAATTGTGGGCGATTTGAGTAAAGGTTTACCAAAGATTGTTTAATCCAGACATCTTCCCATTTTTCGAAAAACGGGAGGTGCATTAGGACGTGTCTGATGAATCTGAAAAGATCACTTCCTACTTCAGAAAAATTGGGGCGCTTGTTGGCGTCGATTACCCATTGCATCGGAGGATATTTCAGTACCTCAGCGTAGACCGCGAATAGGTCTTTAGCTTTTGAAAACCGAATGTAGTCAGGCTTGCTCCAAAATTCATCTGAGATTATTTCTTCGAATAGGTCCATGAACCTGTTGAACGACAGATTCAGGAATTCGACTTCGTCTGATGTAGGATGGATTGCTTTGTTCATTCTTTTTCCGGGTACAACGGCTGAGGCTTTGACCTGCCGGTTTTTAGGACAGGTCGTAAGCCTTGTTGGAACCGTCATTTCCTTAGACGCACGTTCACTTTCCGTTTGCCTATCCTTAGGCCATCAATACGATTTATGAATTCATCTGTGATCTCTCCATCTGGAATTTCTACCGTGACAAAAGCATACCCCTTGTTGTTACTTCCTGATGGAAGCCCTCCAGTCGGTATATCAACATTGAGGACGCCGCAGTGTTCGTCAAGTGCTGCCACAATATTTTCTTTCGTTGTTGAGTAATCGAGACCACCCACAAACAAATTGATTTCTTTGGTGCCTGCCATTGTCTCTTCATCCTCAATAACAGTTACGTGGTCTACTCGACCTCGAATTCCCGGATTTGCAACGACTTTGTAAATAGGAACTGAACGCTTAGCTAGCTTTTTAGACTTTGATATGTTGAATGCCTGTGCGTGTGTCTTTGTGCGGGTCACAAGGCCAAGTTGCCGAAGCGGGGTGAGGATTTCTCTAACTTGATCAGTATCTAAGATGCCTAAGCGATCAATGATATCTTGAGTCGAAAACTCTTGATCTTCATATCCCAGCGCAAGGACCGCGGTTTGGCTCTCGGAAAGTTTAAAACTCTCGAAGAGCGACAGCCAAAGCTTAACCTTCGGATCGTAAAGCGAGCGATGGTAAAGGGTCACGGTGAAATTGTCATCGCCACTTTGGATGTCAGGTTCGGCGAGAGCATTGCTCCTCATGACATCGAAAATGCGTCGAATCCCTTCCCCCATTTCTCGCACATATCCAACTTCCCGAAGCACCCTAGCAATTAATGGATTTCGAGATTCATGCGCCCCTTTTAGCTTTCGGATATCATCCAAAGATATGGTGGAAAGGATGCGGCCTGGACTCGCAATTTCTAAGCGGTCATTGAATATGCTTATTTCAATTCCTCGACCTTGGATTGCATAATTTCGATGCACTATGGCATTAATAAGTGCTTCGCGGCATGCAATTTGTGGATAAAGATAACTTTGCTTGAATTTAGCATGATCAGTAAGCGATGTGTGCATGGTTAGAGCGTAGCTCAGACGCTCCCATGCTGTTTCAACAAGCTTAATCACATTGTCAGCTACAATGTCATCCTTGATAACGTTAAATGCCTCCCCGGAGCGCCTTTCTTTACCACTAACGGTGAATATTCTTACGAAGCAGCCAGGGTGAAATTTTCTAACGTCTTTTGCAAAAAGCAGTAATGCAGCTACCTTTAATTTCATGCCAGTCGGGGCGAACTCAGCGATCCCCAAATGCTGCAAGCATTTTTCCGGAGTAACCCCATAGGCAATTTGATTTGATACTTGCTGTAGAAGGTCGAAATCAAGGTCATCTAGAGATGCGCTAGGATCGACAGCACGATCCCAAGTTCTTGATTCAAGCTCAAGTCTTTCAGCTCTAATTCTCTCAGATCCGACTGGAACTGACTCAAGGTCAAGACGTTTAAGACATTTGCCATCTGAGGTTAGATAAGCAAATTCATTTCCCTTGCCGATCGAAAAGTACAGGACTCGTTGATCTTCTAGTTGCACCAAACTTACATGTGGTTTTGGTAGTGGAGTATGGCCATGCACATGCGTTACGTATGAGTTCTTTAATTGGTCTATTTCGTCGACGCTATGTGGTAAACCGGTAATGGTGCCATCGTCTTCAATCCCAACAAAAAGTTCGCCACCGTCTGCATTTGCAAAGGCTACGAGTGTCTTTGCAATGTCGGCACAAATATCTTTTGTCGGCCGTTTTATTTTTCCAGTTGGTGGCCCTTGGTATGCACTCTTAAATTCACGGTAATGACTTTCTCCTATCCTAGTTGCCAGTTGGATGCGTTCAGAAAGAATTAGTACTTGGTCCATGATGCCTCCATGTTCAATATTATGGTTTCAACTCGCTATTAGCAGGTTTCCCTATATGAGATATCAATTACCTATATAAGTTATCTATGCCCAATATAAGGCTTCTATGAAGTTCCTTGTATCGGTAATATCTGGAATTCCAAGTTCGAGGTGCAAGATACATAGCACTTCCCCTGTTTCCCCGCATATCAATGACCCTCCGGACTCTGCTTCCCCTGTTCAGCCAGTGCGGCAGAATATCACGCAGGTTAAGCCCTATCAATTGGAAAAAATATCTAATGTGTGGTAATTAGACTCTTCGAGCCTCGTTCAGGACCAGTGAAAAAATCCCGGTGAGCGTTTCCACCATCCCTGCCTGGAAAGTACCGGTCGATCAGGAACTGCATCTAGTAGGAGAGGACAATGGAAAAGATAGACTACAAGAAGCAGCTTAAGCACCTCTATTCACCCTCTGCACAAAAAGTCGAGATTGTTGATGTTCCGCAGATGAACTTCCTCATGGTCGACGGCGAGGGTGATCCCAACACCTCGAAAGCATTCAGCGATGCAATCGAAGCGCTTTTTTCCCTTTCATACACGCTTAAGTTCATGATCAAGAAAGGACCGAAGAGTATCGATTACGGCGTGATGCCGCTTCAAGGGCTCTGGTGGTCCGATGACATGTCCGCGTTCACCACGGGAAACAAGGATGCCTGGAAATGGACCTTGATGATCATGCAGCCGGATTTAATAGCTCCGGCAACGGTTCAAGAAGCAACGAAAGAGGTGGAGAGGAAAAAGAAGCTTGTTTCGCTGTCGCTGGTTAGATTCGAGCCCTTCAGGGAAGGAAAGGCCGCACAGATAATGCACATCGGGCCTTTCTCGGAAGAAGGGCCAACCATCGAAAAGGTTCACGCGTTCATAGAAGAAAACGGCAGCCGCAGGACGGGCAAGCACCACGAGATTTATCTGAGCGATATCCGGCGAGCGGCGCCGGAAAAGTGGAAGACGGTCGTCAGGCAGCCGATGGCGTGATTTCTTGATTGGCCGAACTCGCTCCATCCACCAGTTTCCTCCCCTTCAGCGCATTGAGCTGTCTGCTCGTCCCATGCGTTCCATCATTTGCTTGCAATGCTCAAGTAAATCAAGTACCCTCTTTTCATGGAAACCATACGTTCGGTTCGTGAGGAGTTGCAGCTGTTCGTCCGCAGGTTCGGGCTGTTGAACGCCTCCTGCTGTGAAGAGTGCTGCGGAGAGCAGGTCTCCCTTGTCCAGGGCCATATCCTGTTCGAGATCAGGAGGGCCGGTAACCCCTCCATGCAGCAGGTGGCCGAGGAGCTGGGAATGGATATAACCACGTTCAGCCGTCAGGCCAAAAGCATCGAGGCGAAGGGGCTCGTAGAGAGGCAAATTTCGCCGGATGACAGGCGAGTAAGCCTGTTGCGGCTGACGACTGCGGGAGAAGAGGTCATGGCTCGCATCGACCGCTACATGCTCGAGAGGATCGAGAAGATATTCGCCTCGATGACGGTTTTCGAGCGCGAGACCGTGGCGAGGTCGCTGGAGCTTCTGAACGGTGCACTGGCGCGGGCCGCATGTGAGGATAACGTTGCATGTTGCAAGTAACTGGCGGGGGAGGCAGGTCATGAAGATCAAGGAAATAAAGACGGTCAAGTCAGCCGATGCCAAGGCTGCTCTCGCCTCGTGCGGCGGCGCCACATCGGGCGCTCCCGACAAGCCTCCCTGCTGAGGCCCCCCCGTCTCCGCCGGCGGCGGAGTGATAACGGAAAAAGTGCCGGGGTTCCATGAGTGGCTCGAAACGCCGGCAGGACGCGTGCCGCGTGTCTCCACCGAGCTCGGCTTTGCCGACCGTCTCGGGGCCTGCAAGGCTCGCTGGGGGATCGGCCGGATGAGTTACATGGTCCCCCCCGGCCTCTATGCGCTCGGTAAACCCTCTGCCGAAGACCCGGTGGTGGTGACTGCAAACTACAAGATGAGCTATGACATTGTCCGTTCCGCACTGGCTGGGCGGAATATCTGGCTTCTCGTCCTCGAGACTTACGGGATCAATGTCTGGTGCGCGGCGGGGAAGGGATCCTTCGGCACCGAAGAGCTGGTGAGGCGGATCAAGGCGGCGGGGCTTGCCCGGGTTGTGGCCCATCGGCGGCTGTTGCTTCCGATCCTTGGGGCGCCGGGGGTGGCGGCTCACGAGGTTGCGCGCCAAACGGGATTCTCCGTCCAGTACGCCACGATACGGGCAGCCGATCTTCCATCGTTTCTCGACAACGGAATGGCTACCACTCCTGAAATGCGGGAGATGACCTTCTCCTTGCGGGAACGGGCGGTCCTGGTGCCGGTGGAAGTGGTTCTTGCCCTGAAACCGACGCTCCTCATCATGCTCTGCCTGTTTCTCCTGGGGACCCTTTTGGGTGGCGTTGTGGCCGGGGCGAAGTCGGCCGCAGCCTACTTCGGTGCGATGCTGGCAGGCGTTGCGGCGGGGCCGATACTCCTGCCGTGGCTGCCGGGAAGAAGCTTCTCCGTCAAGGGGGCGGTGGTGGGAGTGGGCTGGAGCGCAGCGTGGTATCTCATCGGCGGGGGAGCGGAATGGAGCGTGCTGTCGACCATCGCGGCTTTCGTTGCGTTGCCGGCAGTCAGCGCCTTCTATACCCTCAACTTTACCGGATGCACCCCCTATACCTCCCGGACCGGGGTCAAAAGGGAAATGCGGGCAGCTTTGCCCGTGATGGGGCTGGCAATTGCGGCGGCAGGCATCATGATCGTGGCGGCGAAGTTTTTGTCATGAAATGGCTTGAATCTGCGAGCGATGGGAACTCACTTCCGCCGCGTGCCTCTGCCTTTGCGGTCTTGAAGGTGCGAAGGTTCTCAGCGACGGTTTACGCCGCAGGCGGAGGGGAACTCCGTTCCGGCGGCTGTCCCCGGCATATCCGCTCCAGCGAGCACCCATGGCTCACGGATTCAGAAAGGAGAAGGACGTGAAAGGGTATCGCTACCTGAAAGACGCAACCACCCTGGAACTGCGGGAACCGTTGTGCATCGGCTGCGGACGCTGCATCGAGGTCTGCCCCCACCAGGTTTTCCGGCTTTCCGAAAAGAAAGCGGCTGTCGCGGACAGGGACGCCTGCATGGAATGCGGCGCCTGTGCCCGTAACTGCCCCGTCAATGCCATCACCGTCGATGCCGGGGTCGGCTGCGCGTCCGGACTCATCAATGAGTGGCTGCAGGAACGGAAACTGCGTATTCCTGGCGGAGGCTGCTGTTCCTGAACCGCTATTAGGACAACCTCCTAAAAGATCATCCTGAAATTGAGTTCAAGAAGATCTTCCCTGTAATTGCGGACGACCTGGGAGTACTGGTTGTCCCGCAGCGTGTAGCGCAGAGACCCGGTGGTTCCTTTCAGCAGCTGGTATGTCCACTCGCTCCTGAAGAGGTTGGCGGTGTAGTTGGCGCTGTCGACGGTAGTCTTGTTGATGTCCCGGAGATTGTAGGCGATGATGAATGTATTCCGCTTCCATACGGCTCCGGACAGCCCTAAGCCGTAAACCCAGTAGTCATCCGTCTTCCCCCCGAATGTCTGCCCTGTATAGCTCGCGGTAAGATTTACCGAGGACCTGAGCCATGCCGCTACCGGGATATCTCTCACCCCCAGAAGTGCCGTGGTTGCTGATTCACGATAATCGGCGTTGGCTGCGGTATCATCATCGTGGATGGTGAAGGCCTGCGTAAGCCCCATGTTCATATTTCTAAGTCGATAGTTTCCCCCCAGGCTCCATATGTAGCGCTGCCAGTCAGTGGCCTCGTCCGATGTCTCGGTGTCCCTTGCATTGAAGCCTACCAAGAAGCTCAGGTTGTGCCACTCCGGGATGGGGAGGAACTTCACCGGGAGCGAATGGAAATCCAAGGTAATGGCTGGCGACTGAGTCCTCGTCGTTGCCGAAAGCCGCCCATCAAGGTTGTTGTGGTAGTGACTGTACGTGGCGTTGGTGTTGAGCCAGCGCGTAACGGGGACCCGGGTGGAGGCATTGAACAAGGCCTGGTCCGCAGGGGCAGCGCCGACGCTGCTTACGAAATCGGGGCCGACCTGCTCGTAAGATAGCCCCCACCGGGCAGCCATGAAACGTCCGGCGATGTTGCTCTTCCATGCGTAGTCGGTTTTTCCCGTTTCGGCCGAGGAGCGTGAGCCTTCCTCGTGCCACGACCACGCAAGCTCGTTTTCCAGCGTCATGTACCTGAACCTGCCGACCGATACGTCGTTTACGATATGATGGAGGCTGCCCACCCAGTTGTCGATGGCCGCGAGTTGCAGGTTTCCGTTGCTCCCCCTGTCATCCCATGTATGAACGGCGCTTGCAGCAAGGTTCCATTTGCCGTGTGCGCCCGCCTCGGCACGAAGTGCACCGGCGTAGCGGTTAAAGCGGGAGCTGTCCTCGTGGCGATGAACTCTTGCCAGCGTTGCGTTGGCGGATACGGTATTCAACAGCCCACCATGGTTCGGCCTGTCGAGGAACCAGAGGGTGGCCGTTCCCCCTTCAAGTGAACGGATCAGGGCGTACGAGTTGTAGCGGGGGTAGATGTCCCCGATGCTGACATCGAGGACGTGCGGTTTCACGTATCGCCCTACTATCCGCAGTATCTCCGGCTCATCCCTGTGCCGGGGAGAGATCTGCGGGTCGCTTGCTCCCCGAATATTGGAGGAAAGCTCCAGGAGGGCCCCATCGCTCAGGTATTTTCGACCCGAGAAATCGATGAGAGAGAGATACTGGCCGCCGGTGTCGAGAGAAGACATGTCCCGGTTTCCGGAGACGCTCTGGGTGTAGAACGTCTGGTCCAGGCTGAAGTTCACCTGATCGCTCACAGTCAGCTTGGGCGGCTCTTCGGCATGAGCCGGGGCGATATCGAGTGCTGCAAAGGCTGCAAGAAGCGCAACGAGTGTAAGTCCGTTCATAGTCTGATCCCTTACAGGCTGTAGCCCTGTCAGCTCCTATTGTTCCGTGGGGTAGATGTAGTCGAAGGTTACGCTTGGGCCTCCGGGCGTGAAGCCGGTGACCTTGATCTTGGCGTAATTACCTTCGTGCACCTTCACGGCATAACAGATCCCGTTCACTATGGTCATGGAGGGCAGATAGCCGGCTGTCGGTACTGCGGAGCTGTCGAGCTCGCAGGGGCCGAGGCCCAGGAAGGTGCTCCCCCCGTTGCTGAAAGTCCCGGGACTGCCGCCGGAGTAGAACATGTCCCCGTTGCCGGTTGGCGAAGCAACCAGCTGGCCGGCGGAAAAGTCCCATCCCATTATGGTGTTGCGGTCGAGGGTGGCCGTTCCGCTGACGATCCCGATAACCGGTTCCGGGGTGGCCGGCGGGGGAGTCGTCGCCGGAGGCGGGGTTGTTACAGGGCCGCTTACAGGGGGGCTTGTCGGGGGGGTGGCCGGCGGAGTGGAGCCTGTCGTTACTCCCCCTTCCACTGTCACACGAGTAGACGGCGTAAGCGGCGTTACAGTCCCGTCGTCCCGGATGAATTTTCCCTCTTCCAGGACGGCTGTTCCGGTTACCGGGCTGGAGATGCCGAAAATGTCGTCCCCGTCTATGCCCACGAGCCGGAAGGCGGTGCCCCCTTTTTCGCGGATAAAAGAAAGATCGGTCTCCCGCCGCTCCAGGAGCCATTCGTTCAGCGTGTTTCCCAGATAGGCGCGGCGTGTCCAGCGGACCGAGAGCACGGCGTAAAGCCTGTCACCCTTTTCGTGCCGGCTGAAGCCGTTCTTGGTCCAGAGAACGAACTGGATGTTCCGCAGGTTGAAGAAGTCTTCCCTCAGTGAATCCTCCAGCCGCATGCCGTTGGATATTCTGGACTGTGAGGAGGAGAATCCGTCGTCCACATTGCGCATGAACCCCCGCAGGTCGCCGGTTTCGTAGGCTTGCCGCAGGTCCTGGGCAACCTGCCAGACGGCTGCTTCGACGCCGGGGCCCGACAGCATTCCTCCAAAGGGAGCATAGTCTCCGCGGGAAACCTGCTCCGCTACGACCTGCGTCTTTCCGGCGAGATATGAATAGTGGGGGGCAAGGGCTGTAAGGACACGCTGGGCGGCCACGAGCCTGGTGAGTGTGGAAAGGTCGTCGGAGATTTCCTTCAGCCGCTTCACGGAGAGTTCCTGCTCCTTTCTCAGGAGCTCGCCGACTTCCGGACGGACTGTTTTCCGGTAGCCCAGCCTTGTTCCGGACTGGGTGGTGGTGAAGAAGGTCCCGGAGTTCCCTGCTGGAGCAGTGGCACCGGGAATGCCGGCAGGGTCCCCTTGCGTTAGCGTCTCGGGAGCGAAGACGGGGAACTCGGCTGCAGAGAGAACCCGCATCCACTGTTCCTCATACGCCCTGCTCGGCTCATACAGCGCGGCAGGCTCCTGCATGCCGGGCATCGCGCGTTCGAGGCGTATTGTCAGGGGGGCTTCCTCGTTTCCTTCTCCTTCCAGCGTCTTCAGGGTCTTCAGAAGCAGCGCGGCCTGCTTAAGCTGTACCGGCGCTTCGTTCAGCTCCTCCAGCGATCCGCGTAGGGCCAGCTGTTTTTCCGTAGCCTCCCTTGCGATCCGATTCAGCATCTCCGCCACGGTACGAGGCTCTGCTGTCTCAAGCCTTGCCAGGCCATCCTGTATGACCTTCTCCAGTTCCGCCACTGCCCGCTGCTCGTCCGGTGCGTCATATACGGCATCCAAGAGTGCTGAATTTATCTCGTGGATGAGAGGCCCCTGCTCAGCCTTCATCCGCACATGGTCGGTTGCCTGGACATTGAGGTGCTCGTCGATGGTAACGAAGCGGTTTCCTCCGCTCTTTCCTGCAAGCCAGCCGGAAAGCTTCTTCCGCTCCGCCCCGATCTTCTTCTCCCATTTGTCGTGCCGCGCCGAAATCGCTCCCTCGACCCTCTGCCGATAGTTCGCCATAAGCTCGTTCATCATCAACGCGAACCGTTTTTCGTCACTGACGGTTTTGGAGGCGAGGCACGAATCGGTGCGCACCTCGGCACGCCTTTGGACGCCCTTGGTGCTCCCCATCTCCCATTCGGTCGCCTTCATCGGGTCGAACACCCTTTCGACAAGCTTCCAGTCGCTGCCGTCGACTTTCACGTACAGAAGGTAGGTCTTGCCGCAGTTGGTATTCACCCAGTGCTCTTCCTGGTGTGTGGCTTCGAACGCCGCCTTCTCCCCCTCCCGGACCTGCTTCTGTGCTGCATCAAGAAATTCGACCAGCTGTTTCGGGGAGATGTAGGGGAACTGGCGCAGCCTGCCTGATTCCTCAGCGAGACCGGAGCGGGCCGAATCGAAAGCCTTCTTAGCCGCCTCCACTCTCTGCTGCTCCTTTGCGTTGCGCTCCCACGCATCCAGCTCCAGCGCGCTTTTAACCCGGACTGCCGGTGTTTCCGGCATGAGGACCGGGCCCTGTTTGAGGGTCTCCCGCAACTTCTTGAGCTGCGCCTCGATATCCTCCAGGTTCTTTTCCCCCTCTTTGAGCATCCGTTTCGCCTCGTCGATTTCCCGCTTCATCTTGGCGAGTTTTTCGCCCGGGATGCTGTTCTTGAAGGTTGCCAGCTGCTTTTCGATGGCTGCCCGGTAATCCTTGTAGTCGAAGTAGAGCTGTTTCGACATCTCAGCGCGGACGAACCTGTCTATCTCGAGTTGAAGGGGGTCGTTGGAAAAGAAACGGGTGTACCCGATGGGTTTGTCTGCGGGGAGGCCGAACTTTTGGCGGGTGCGGTTGTCGATGTCCCCATGATCGTCGTCCAGGAACTTTTCGGTAAGGAAATGGAAGTCGTTCCGGGATTTTTCCACCGGCTCCGAGTAGGGAGCAGACGGGTTCTTGAGCATGTAGTTGAGGTAGTTCATGTATTCCGTCTTCGAGGTCGCCCCGACGAACGGCTTCACGATCATCGAGTCGATGGTGAAGTTGATGAGCGCCCCGGTGAGTGAAACCGCTGTTCCCGCTTCTCCGACGAGAGCATCCTGTCCCAGCCCGATTACGTAGGATACGATCTGATCCACCAGCTCCGTCCCGGCGGCCTCGGGTCCCTTGGCGGCCCAGACTGCCACCACGCTGGCAACGGGTACTCCATGCCCCTGCAGGTTTCCGTAATTTTCCTTGATGTATTCCTGGACGACTGCGCCGAGGGGCGACTTCACCCCTTCGGCGACCGACTCCATCACCTCGTTTTCAGAAGGGCGCAGCTCGTCGAGAAATGGCCAGTCCGATTGCGCAAGCGCTGCGGGAGGGCTGCCGAAGACGCAGGCAAAGAGCGCGATGACAAGGAAGGCAGAGATGCTGAGGGATGAGAGGCGCTTGTAGAAAACGTGTCCTGAAAGACGGTTCATGGCATTGGTCTCCGACTGTGGTGGGCATTGTTGCGAAAGCAGGCCCCGCCCGGCATGTAATGATCGGTGGCGGAGCAGCTCATGGCGTAATAATCGGAGCGAACGAGCCGAACTTGACCGGAGTAAGAGGTTTTTTTATCAGGAAATATCAGTCGCTCAGGTGAAACATGAACAGTAGAGGGAGCTGCCTGTGCGTGAAGGGGATAGGCTGGAAACGCGAAAAGCCCCGGGGGTGCCGGGGCCTTTCAGTTGGGATTTTCGAGGAATTGCTACGCGCGGGAGACGTTTGCGGCCTGGAGGCCCTTCGGCCCTTTCTGGACGTCGAACTTGACCTTCTCCCCTTCGGTGAGGGTCTTGAAACCATCACTCTGGATGGCAGAAAAATGCACGAAGACATCTTCTCCATTTTCCTGCTGAATAAACCCGAACCCCTTGCTGTCGTTGAACCACTTCACTACGCCGTTTACCATCTTTTTTCTCCTCCTGGTCGCTGGTTTCCCGTTGGTAATTTTTCAGAAATGGTACCTTCTCCGCCTGCCCTGTCAAGGCGATAGCGGTAAAAAATTATATTTCTTTAACTAAAGGCCTTCGCTTCTTGCTTTTTTGCAGGTTGACAAGCTGAAAATGGTTGTTTTACTTAAGCTATCTAATTAAAGGGAGGAGTAACATGAAGCGCATCAATGCAATTCTTGCTGCTGTAACTCTGATCGTCTGCTGTGCGTCGGGATCGGCCCGATCCGCCTCGGGTGTATTCGATGTCGACCGGGAGTTCTACCCATACTACCCGTCACTTATAAAGTGGAACAAGTCGAATGCTCCCTTCACTCCACCCGATACGTGTGCCAACTGTCACCCTCTCCAGCATCAGGAGTGGACCGGCTCCGTGCACAGTCTGGCCTTCCATGACCCCATCTACCAGGGGGAACTCAACAAGGCGGTTAAGGCGGTCGGGCATGATATTGCGAGGCAGTGCGAGGGGTGTCATTCTCCTGCCGGGATGGTCACCGGCGAGATCAAAGGGCCGGGACTTGCAGGACTGAGCGATATGGCCAAGGCCGGGGTTTCATGCGACATATGCCATTCCATCAGCGGAACGACACACTGGCAGACCCCTTCCCACGAACCGGAGAACGGTTCGATGATCCTGACTCCGGGGGTTCAGGGAACGAAGGGGACGACCCTGGTGAAGCGTGGACCCTTCAAGCCGAAGGACGGGTGCGGCGGGGGCTTCCATTCATGCGAGGAATCGAGCCTGCACTTGAGGGCCGACCTCTGTGCATCCTGCCACCAGGTCTACCACTATGATGCGCATTTCCCGCTGGAGGCCACTTACCTGGAATGGAAGCACGGTCCCTACGCTCAGAAGGAAATACTCTGCCAGGACTGCCACATGGTGGATGTCGAAACTTTCCTCCGCTCTGCGGATGAGTTCAAGAAGCCGGGGCGCAAAGAGTACCGCCATTACTTCAGCGGAGCCAATTATCTGCTCCAGTATCTGGCGGCGGGTGCAGTGAAGAAAGCGGGCAACCCGGAACTGGCTGCCGATATCATGAAAAAATACGAAATGGCGGTGACGCGGTTGAAGAGCGCGGCCGACCTGGAGGTGTCACCGGTGTACCGGGAGGGGAAGCTGGCAGAAGTCAGGGTGCGGGTGAAGAACATAAGGGCGGGCCACAATCTCCCCACATCTCTTACCAACGTGAGGCAGATGTGGCTGGAGGTGACGGCACGGGACGAGAAGGGGGCAGTGCTGTTCGAAAGCGGCACAGTGGACCCGTCCGGGAAGTTGCCGGAGAACGTCCGCATGTTCAACTCCGACGGTATGGGGAATGACTTCCACTTCGCCGTCGATCCCTGGGTTGTCACCGCATTCTCCCGTCACGACACAATACCCCCCCGCGGGTACAAGGATGTCTTCTATGGCCTCAGCGTTCCTCCGGGGGTGGCCCAGGTGAACCTGGAGGTCAAGCTCCGTTACCGCCAGGCGGACCAGCAGGTCGCCGAGGCATTGCTCGGTGCGGTTCCCAAGGACATCGACCTCAAGGAAATATACGGGCTTGAAAAGGTACCGCCGCTGCCGGTGGTGGATATGGTGGTGAAGAAGGCGGCCGTCTCGTCCTCCATCTGATGCCGCAAAAGGAGTGCCGTGAAGAGCGGAGTGGAAAGGCGTGATGATCGGCAACGGTCACACGCCTTTTTTTCATATCCCCTTCCGTCCTCTGCCGCGTTCCGTACTTCCGGTATAATGGAAAAAAGAGGGATCTAACAGTGCCATCACGCGAAAGCCATTCATATCCGAGAGAGCTGATGAGGTTCGTACTCGCCAAGTGGCCATCCGTGGACGAGGAAACGGGTGAAATCCCGGAAGAGCTTCCGGACCAGCGCACGCTGCAGCGTCTCTTGTCGATCTGCTATCAGGCGAGCCTGCTCCGGGAGGAGGAACGCACGGTTGATTTCCGGCTGATCCTCCGCGAACCTTCCCTTTTCCCCGCCGAAGAGGGGACACCCGACGGGCTGCACCGGCTTATTTTCACGCAGCCGAGGCCCTTCAACGAGTACGAACTTCAGCGTCTTTCCCCGGCCGTGGATTTCTACCGATCCCTCATCGGTGTGAGGTTCGATCCCATCCTGGGGCTGCAGATGTGGGGTATCGTCCACTCCGGTCCCCGATGGATGCAGTCGGTGTTCGGTGGGCGAAGAACTGCGGCTCCACTTCCGCCGGCGCTTGTGGTGTATGTAGCCGGACCCGGCCGCATCGCCGTCTGCCGCGGCTCGGAGATCGTCGCTTCCCTCAACGGCGGCAAGATTACCCGCGCCTCCCGGGATGTTTTCAATGCACCCTGGCTGCGGGCGAGTTTCGACGAGGTCCGCAGCGAGCTGTACGCCCTGCACCAGAAGGCCCGTGCCCAGGCTTCCTCCCCCTGGGCCGTACTGGCTCCCGATTTTGTAAGGAAGCTGGTGCAGCAGGTCGTGAAGCGTATCATCGGCAGTATCCGGAATTCCCATCATGGAGGCACCCTGGTCTACCTTCCCGAGGAGCAGGCCGCAGCACTCTGCTGCGACAACCAGTTCATGTCCATCAAGTACCAGTTCGTCGAGGAAGAGCCGAGGCAACGGCTGAGGACCCTGATCGTTAACATCATGAATGCCTTTGCCGAGGCGGCAGGCAGCGCATCGGAGCCTGACCGGGTGGTGGGGTGGGAGCATTACATCCTTTGCCGGAGCGAAAAGCTGGCACTCCTTGACGAGGCTCTATTCGACGTCGCTCACCTCATTGCCGGTTTCGCTTCAATAGACGGCGCCGTGGTGATATCGAAGCGGCAGGAACTCCTGGGCTTCGGCGCAGTGATCTCGGGGGATATAGACAAGGTGGAGGCGGTGGCGCGTGCGATGGACGTGGAGGGTTCCCACACGATGATGGAGGGGAGCGAGCGGGTCGGTACCCGTCATCGGGCCGCCTACCGGCTGTGCCACGACCTCCATGACGCCATCGTAATAGTCCTTTCCCATGACGGCAGTGCCCGTCTCGTAACCTGGCACCAGGATAAGGTGACATACTGGGACCAGATCACCGCGGGAGTAGCGGGGTTCTGAAGCCTCTCTCGCTCGTCGTTTCTACCTCATGGACGCTCTTCCCCGCACTTGAAGCTGGTACCCGCATCGTGAAGATGGTATTATGGCAATCCTCACACCTCCTGTCTCCAGCATGAACCGATATGGGAACATCACGATCCTGGCAGTTGGCCCCCTTTATCCTGGGCAGAGGAGCACCCATGAAATATGCTGACGCCGCATCGCAGACCAGATTCGCCCCACCCGACCGCACACCTTTACGCCTTGTTCGGGAGGCGCGTGAAAAGGTGCTCCTCTCTCCTGCCTTCGTCGCCACGCTGGAAGCGTTTCCCGATTACGTCCTTGTCCTGAACAAGGAGCGCCAGATCGTTGCAGCCAACAGTCTCGTCCTGCGCGCATTCAATCTTGAAGATATAGAACAGATCATCGGCAAGCGCCCCGGAGAGGCCGCCGGATGCGTTTTCGCCAGCGAAGGACCCGCAGGATGCGGCACCGGCGATCACTGTTCAACCTGCGGAGCCGTAGCGAGCATTCTGGAAAGCCAGAAGAGCTGCAGCAGAACCGCCTTCGAATGTCGCCTGACCCTCAACCGGGAGAGACCCGTCTCTCTCGACCTGAAAGTCATTGCAACCCCGACAGTAGTCGATGGGGTGCCGTTGACGATCTGCGTCCTGAAGGATATAAGCGCCGAGAAGCGCCGCTCCGTGCTGGAGCGCGTCTTTTTTCACGACGTCATAAATACCGCCGGGGGAATCCACGGGATAGCATCAATGCTCGCCGAGCATGCCGAAATGGATGTGGACCGGGAGGCGGAGTACAAGCAGTGGATGATAACTCTAACCGAAACGCTTATCGACGAGATCAACCACCAGCGTAAGCTGCTCGCCGCCGAGCGTGGGGAATTCAAGCCGGTGCTCGGGCTCGTGATTGTTCCCGACCTGCTGCGGGATCTGCATGCGCTCTATGCGCATCATGACATTGCCGAAGGACGCAGCCTCCTTCTCGGGGAGGTGCCGGACTGCAAGATAATCAGCGACTCCGCCATACTGCGCAGGATCCTCGGCAACCTGCTTAAGAACGCCCTGGAGGCAACACCCCGCGGGGGCACAGTGACCATTTCCGGGAAGGACCTGGAGGAGCACGTAGGCTTCACGATCCACAATCCCGGCGAGATGCCGAGGGAGGTGCAGCTGCAGCTTTTTCAGCGCTCCTTCAGCACCAAGGAGCAGACCGGGCGCGGCATCGGCACATACAGCGTGAAACTCTTCGGAGAACGCTACCTTAACGGGAAGATAGAGTTTGAAAGCAACGAGCCTGCCGGTACCACCTTCACCTTTACCCTCCCCAAGATAGCTCTGGCAGCAGCCGACCTATGATGGAGCCTTACAGGGTCGGGATCGACGTCGGCGGGAGCAAGATCGAAGCGGTCCTTCTTGCGCCGGAGGGGGGCGAGATCACGCGCCGCCGCGTTGCTTCCCCCTCACGCAGTGGCTACGGAGCGATGCTCGATTCGATCGTGCACCTTTTTGAAACGGTCCGAGACGGAATTCCCTCCGGAGCTTCCTTCACCATCGGCATCGGCATTCCCGGGTCCATCAACGGCAGGACCGGTCTCGTCCAGAACGCCAACTCGACCTGTCTGATCGGCCAGCCCCTCCAACGGGACATCGAGGCGCGTATCGGCCGTCGTGTAGCCATCGATAACGACGCCAACTGCTTCGTTCTCGCCGAAGCAGTGCTGGGTAGCGGCCGGGGGTACGACCTGGTGTTCGGCGTGATCATGGGGACCGGTTGCGGCGGCGGGCTCTTCATTGAAGGGCAGGTGAGGCCGGGGCCTCACCGGATCGCGGGGGAATGGGGGCATTTCTCGGTGGACCCTGCCGGTGCTTCCTGTTATTGCGGAAATCGTGGGTGCGTGGAAACTAAGATCAGCGGGTCCGGAGTTGAAGCGGCCTTTCGGGCGGCTTATGGCGAGGAGCTCTCGATGGAGTTGATAACCGAGGGGTGGCGTAGCCGCGAGCCGCGTTGCGTCGCCATTTTCGACCGGTTCCTTGACGATTTCGGGCGCTCTCTCGGCGGACTCATCTCAGTGCTCGATCCCGATGCCGTTGTTCTCGGCGGTGGCCTTTCCAATATCGATGAATTATACACCGAGGGAGTGGATCGGGTCCGCAAATATGTATTTCATGGCGATCTCCGCACCCCCATCCTAAAAAACAGTCTCGGCGATTCCGCCGGCGTCCTCGGAGCCGCATGGATCGGAGAATGACGATTAGCAATCAGGTGTACCCGGAATAACGACACAGTTTACTGATATGCAGACAGACGAACGTAAATATTCCGTTTTCCTTGCCCCTGCAGGGGATGACCTGGCCTACACGGAGGCACTGGTACGGGCGTGGTGCGCGCGCTTCGGCATGACTCCCTTCGAGCCCCATGTCACCGTCTACTCGGTCCTACTCACGGACCCAGAGGAGTTGAAGCGGGCGGTGACTGAGGCGGTACGGGGGGTGGACCCGTTTTCGCTGCATTGCCGGCGGGTGGGGGCGATGGAAGAATATTTCAAGACCCTCTTCATCGAGTTAGACGAGAGCGTGACGCTGCGAAAGATTCATGACGGAATCAAATCGCGTATGGGCAACGATTCAGGCTATCGGCTGTTTCCACACCTGAGCCTCCTCTACCGTGATATGCCGCTGGAGGAGAAGCGGGAACTGGCGCGGCAGGTGCGGCTGGACCGGGAAGAACTTCTGTTCGACCGCATAAAGGTGGCGACGCCGGGGAACATCCGGGAAGGTTGGCGCGATACCGGCGACTGGCGAACAATACATGAAGTGGTGCTGGGGAAGGGGGGGGAGCTGTGACGGCCGGTACGGTTATGCGGGCAATGGTTCTTGAACGGGCGGGTGAGCCTCTTCGCCTGATGGAGCTGCCGGTTCCGCAGCCGCGGGAGGGGGAGATCCTCATCCGGGTTCATGCATGCGGTCTGTGCAGGACCGACCTCCATATCGTCGATGGTGAACTCACCGAGCCAAAGCTTCCTCTGGTTCCGGGCCACCAGATCGTGGGACGGATTGCTGCAGTCGGAAGCAATGCGGGAGCATTCGGTCCGGGAATGAGGGTCGGTGTGCCGTGGCTCGGCTCCACTTGCAGTGAATGTTCCTACTGCCGGAGCGGCCGGGAGAACCTCTGCGAGCGGGCCCGCTTCACGGGTTACCAGTTCGACGGCGGCTTCGCCGACTATGCCGTTGCCGACCACCGCTTCTGTTTTCCGATTCCCGAAGGATATCCCGACCTGCAGGCTGCGCCCCTCCTCTGTGCCGGCCTTATCGGCTACCGTTCCCTATGCATGGCTGGAGATGCCGGGGTAATTGGACTCTACGGATTCGGTGCCGCCGCCCACATCGTCGCGCAGGTAGCACGTTTCCAGGGGCGCCGGATATTCGCCTTCTCCCGCCCGGGAGATCTGGAGGCGCGGCGGTTCGCACTGGAGATGGGCGCGGAATGGGCCGGCGACGCCGATGCGCTTCCTCCTGAAATGCTGGACGCGGCCATTATCTTTGCACCGGCCGGGGAATTGGTCCCGGCAGCCCTCCGCGCGGTCGCCCCCGGCGGTACCGTCGTCTGTGGCGGCATCCACATGAGCGACATCCCTTCTTTTCCCTACAGTCTTCTCTGGGGGGAGCGTACGGTCAGGTCCGTTGCGAACCTGACCCGCCGGGACGGGGAAGAGTTCCTGCGGCTCGCACCCCAGGTGCCGGTGAGGACCGAAGTTACCCCCTACCCCCTCGAAGCAGCCAATAACGCCCTCGAAGACCTGCGCAGCGGCCGGCTCTGCGGAGCGGCGGTCATCGTCGTCGCCGAATCCTGAGCCTGCCTTTCGCTTTCTCCCGTCTTGTGATAGTCTCATAAATGTAATTTTTTCTTCGGTGGAGTTGCTGTCGTGCCTACCTTTGCAGTGAGTGAAGAAAAGAACCGTTGGCTGAAGGAAAAGATGGCTGAGCTCGGCCTGCGCGAGGAGGAGATAGAGGAGAGCTTCATCCGTTCTTCCGGCGCCGGCGGCCAGCATGTCAACAAGACCTCTACCTGCGTCCATCTCCGCCACAAACCAACCGGGCTGGAAGTGAAGTGCATGAAGGACCGGAGCCAGTCGGTCAACCGATTCCTGGCGAGACGCGAGCTTCTGGAGCGGCTGGCTGCCCTCGATGGTGGAAAGACCGCCACCGATTTCGAGCAGGAGCGGATCAGGAAGCAGAAGGCGCGGCGAAAGCGGAAGACCGCGCTTAAGTACGGCAAGCAGAGCTGAATCAGAGAAGGGTTTCCTAAGATGATAGACAACGACGCCTTGCGCGCACTTGAATTCAACCGCATCCTCCAGACCATTGCGGCGTTTACCCACAGTGAGCCATCGGCCCGGGTTATCCGTGAGATTGCTCCGCTTCCTGCCAGAGCGCAGATTGAGGAGCGATTCGGGCAGGTGGAGGAGATCCGCAGGCTTCATCAAATCGGCGTTCCGCTCCGGATCGCCGCTTTTGAGGACATCGCTCCCCTTCTGGCCCACGTGAGGCCGGAAGGGGCGGTGCTCGACCCGCGGGACCTGGTGGTATTGATCCCGGTCCTGGAAGTTCTTACCGTGCTGTCGAGGCAGTTCGCCTACAGGACCGACATACCCCTGCTCCAGGAAGTGGGGGGATTCGTCACCGGGTTTCCCGAAATACTGGAAACCCTGTCGCATTCCATCGATCGTGAAGGGCACATTCTCGACACCGCTTCGAAGCTCCTCTTCGAGCTTCGCACCCGGAAACGGAACCTTACCGCGCGTATCAGAAAGAGGCTCGAGGAGATCGTCCGGGAGAAGCAGGTGGCGATATTTCTTCAGGACGACTTCATCACGCAGCGCAACGGCCGGTGGGTCATCCCGGTCCGCATGGACTCCAAGGGGATGGTGCAGGGGGTGGTCCATGACGTTTCCGGCTCCGGCGAAACAGCGTTCATGGAGCCGATAGAGATAATCAGCCTTGCCAACGAGCTGGAAAACCTGATCGCCGAGGTCAAGGTCGAGGAGATCCGCATTGTGCGCGAGATCTCCCGCTGGATCAGGGAAGAGGCCGACGGTATCGAGCGGGAGTTCGAAGCCCTCGTCAAGCTCGACTGCCTGTATGCCATTTCCGTTTTTGCCGAACGGCTCGGCGCCGAAATACCCTCAATCGGAGAAGCAGCCGCAATCCGTCTCGTGCAGGCTCGCCACCCCCTTCTGCTCCTCCTGAGGAAAGAGAAGGGGGAGGAAGTGGTCCCTCTCGATTTGACGCTGGGAACGGAGCGGGATGAGTCGACAACTATGGTGATAACTGGCCCCAATGCCGGCGGCAAGACCATCGCCCTTAAAACAACGGGGCTTCTGCTTCTCATGGCGCTGTCCGGCATTCCGGTGAGTGCCGCTTCCACCTCGACCTTTCCCCTGGTGGACGATCTCCTCGTGGATATTGGCGACGAGCAGTCCATCGACAGCAGCCTTTCCACTTTTTCCGGGCACATTTCCACCATCAGCCGTTTTCTCCGGAGGGCAGGAAGGCGCACTCTCGTGCTCCTGGACGAACTCGGCACCGGCACCGAACCCCTTCAGGGTGCCGCCCTTGCCTGCGCCATTCTCAATGATCTTCGGGATCAGGGGTCTCTCGTGATTGCCACGACGCACCTGACGGAGATTGTCGGCTTCGTTCACAAATCTACGGGTATGGTCAACGCCTCCATGGACTTCGACAGAGAGCGGCTCACCCCTCTCTACCGTCTGCGGACAGGACTCCCCGGTCAATCCCACGCCATAGAAATCGCACGCAGGTATGGTCTCCCCGAACGGATCATCGAATTTGCCACAGGAATGTTGGGACGAATGGATACGGAGTTCCACGAACTGCTGGCTGAGCTGCAGGAGCAACGGCGTCTTCAGCACGAAGCCCTGGAGGATGCCGAGAAGATCAGGCGGCAGCTCGCCGAAGAGGCGCGGCGGGCGGCGGATCGGCGGGCGGCGGCGGAACAGGAACGGCGGAATGCCCTGGAGAAGGCTCTGCAAGAGGCCCGGCAGGTCGTGCAGGATGCACGGCGCGAAGCACGCGGGGTGCTCGACGAGGTAAAACGGGAAAAGCGGCGCGAGGCTTTGAAGGTGCTGGACGAGCGGGAGCGCAGGATTAACGGGCAGCTGCGGGCCATACATCCTGAGGAGGCTCTACCCGCCGGCGAGATCGGAGTAGGTGACACCGTCTTCGTTACGTCCCTCGGGTATGATGCACAGGTGCTGGCGGTAGATCAGCGTCATGAGCGGGTTCGGGTAAAAGCGGGAGCGCTGGAGATCGATGTGCCCATGGCAGGAGTGGCGCCGCGCAGGGGGAAGGCTGCTCGCCCGGCCCCGCGCAGGGGGAAACAACAGGTAGAGGAGCCTGAGGCAGAGTCACGGCTCAACCTCGTCGGTTTGCGGGTGGACGACGCCATATCCCGGATAGAGCCCTTCCTGAACCACGCGTCCCTTGCGGGGATGAGCGAGGTCACTGTCATTCACGGAGTCGGCACAGGAGCTCTGATGAGAGCTGTCAGGGAGTATCTGGACTCTCATCCCCTCGTGCGGGAGCTGCGCTCCGGCGAGCAGGCGGAAGGTGGGAGCGGAGTGACAGTGGTGACGCTGAGATGAGGAGAGTCGCCGCAGTCTCGTCAAGGTTAGGATGCGCCGCATGAATGCTCCTGTCATTTCCATCATTGCCGCAGTATCGGAAAATGGGGTGATCGGGTGCAGGGGAGGGATTCCCTGGCATCTGCCGGCCGATCTGGCTCGATTCAAGTCGCTCACCATGGGGCACCCCCTCATCGTCGGCCGGCGCACATTCGAATCGATAGGCCGTCCCCTGCCGGGGCGTAGGATGATAGTGCTCTCCCGGCAGCAGTCGCGCCGGGTGCAGGGGTGCCTTCTGGCGCACAACGTCGATGAGGCGCTGCAGCTGGCTGGTGATGCGGAAGAGGTGTTCGTCGGAGGAGGAAGGGAAGTGTACGAGGCTTTCCTTGCGGTGGCGGACCGTATCTACCTTACCGTTGTCCACCGGAAGTACGATGGTGATGTGTCCTTTCCAGTGATCCCCTCCGACTTCGTCGAGGCGGAGCGGGTGGAGCACGAGGGGCCGCCGCGTCACTCGTATATCACATACGAACGGAGACAGGCGAGGTGAAGGGCGTTTTGCTCCTGTTTCTGGCGCTGGAGATGGCACTGCTTGTTGCGCCGGTAAGCGGGCGGACGTTTGACTCCGCAGCAAAGGTTATCGGAGACAGCGGCACCTACCTGGTGAAGCCGGGTGATTCGCTGGTGGAGATAGCACGCATCTTCGGACTGGGTTTCAACGAGCTTGCGGACGCGAATCCGGGGATCGATCCCTTCGTTCCGGTCCCAGGCACCATGCTTGTCATTCCCACCTCCTGGGTCGTTCCCGATGCTGAGCCTACGGTGGACCTTCTGATCAACGTTTCGGAACTCAGGCTCTACTATTTCTTCTTCGATTCCGCTGGGAAGCGCCGGGTTGTGACCTTCCCCGTAGGAATCGGCAGCGAGGGGAACGACACGCCTCTAGGTTTTTATCGTGTGAAGGAGAAGAAGGAAGCGCCAAGCTGGCGGGTTCCTCCATCGATACGTGAGGAGCAGCCGGAGTTGCCTGAAGTCGTTCCCCCCGGTCCCGAAAACCCTCTCGGTACTCATGCACTGCGCCTGTCCCGGATGTCGATACTTATTCACGGCACCAACAGACCGTGGGGGGTCGGAAGAAGGGCCAGCCACGGGTGCCTGCGGCTTTACCCTGAGGATATACCCCGTTTGTATGACAAAGTGCGCATCGAGGACGGAGTGATAATCGTCCGCCAGCCGGTGAAAGTGGGGGAGCTGAAGGGCCGGGTCTTCGTGGAGGTTCACGATGACCCGGCAGAGGAAGATTACCTCAATCACCTTGTTCATCTGCTGGCGAAAAAGGAATTGACCGAAAAGGTGAGCCTGGAGAAACTGTTCCGGGCGCTGGCGGAAAAACGGGGTGTTCCCGTGGACGTTACCGAATAACCCCCTCCGGCCCGGCATGAATCAACTGAGGCGAAATCGAAAGTGCTTCGCAACTAACCCTCAGCGACGTCGTCGCTTTATCGGGAGGAAGCTACTTTCGTTGCCCGAGTTCAAATGCTTTCGAGGATTTCTGTGCAGAGCTGTCGGCCCGGGTCGCGGCATTCTCGGCACGGGTAGCAGCCGCTTCCGCTTTGCCTGAAGCCGCTTCGGCCCTTGTGGCTGCCGTTTCTGCACGACTGGCGGCGCTCTGGGCTCCTGACGACTGTTGCAGCTGGTTCCTGATGTCGCCAAGGTCCTTTCTGACTGCCTCCTGCCCCGTCTCGTTCTGCTTCTGGATGTCACCCAGCCTCGTTTCTATTCCGGTAACCCGCGATTCAATCTTCCCAAGCCGTTCCGAGAGCGGATCGACCTGCTCCAGCACGTAACTCTTGGTTGAGCAGCCGGCAGACCACAATCCTACCAGACAAAGAAGACCCACCATGGCTGAACGTCGCATTGACGCCTCCTTCTGTTTTGTTAATTATTTTTTATACATCCAATTTTCCAAAATGCAACATGGGGGTGCACATACTGTGAAGCGCGGCCGTGGTGAGGAGTGCGTATTAGGAAGGTATCGGTTTTGCAGTAGAAGCGGGAGCGGGAGGTTGCGAGCTGCGAGTGCCCCACGGAAGAGGGGCCTGCTTCTAAATCTGAGTTTCCCTAAGTGGAATGGCGGCTGTCTTGGCTATTCCGCGTGCATAGGAACCAACAGTTACTCGCTCCGGAGATTGCTAAAGGTTCTCCGCCCCAAAGGACAGGCACTCATGTCATCGAAAGCGGCAGTGGAATTTTTTAATAAGGGAAGGGATGCACTGTATCACGACCATACCTATCTGGCACGGGTCTGCCTTGAGAATGCAGTGAATGAAGAACGCAAGCCGGCCTATTGCTCCTATCTCGCCGTAGCGCTCGCCAAGTCACGGGGTGATTTCGATGGAGCACTCACGCTGGCGCAGGAGGCACTTCGCGCCGAGCCGGCAAACTCCCTTCACTACCTGAATCTGGGGAGGATTTTCGTTGCTGCCGGGCAAAGGGAGGAGGCTATCGATGCTTTCCGTACTGGAGCTAGGCTGGACAGGAATCCGGAGATACTGCAGGAGCTGGAAATCCTCGGAACGCGCAGGAAGCCTGTGATCCGATGGCTCGCAAGAGAACATCCTGTGAACAAACTCCTGGGCAAACTCCTCGCCTGCCTTGGCTTGAGCCCGAATGCCGGCTCCACCGAGAGCTGAGAAAACTTCCAGAAGATTCTACAAAAAATGCCCGGAAATCCGGGCATTTTTCTTTAATTGGGTTGTAGGTTAAGGCGAATTGCTGTTCTAGCGTCAGAAGACGAACCCGAGAGTTATCTGGAACTTGTCGTTATCGAGGGTTTTCCCATAGGGGCGCCCGTCATCGTACCATTGATAATCTGCTTTTACTGCTACGGTCGGGATCGGCTTGAAGGAGAGGCCCACGGTTGTATACGAGCGGTTGTAGCTCCTGTCGGAAATTCCCTGCTGGGTGTCGATCTCGGAGTATCGGGCAAATGCGATTGCGTCGGCTTCCGCAAGCTTCCCTTTCTTCAGGGCCGAGGGCATGACGTGGTATGCGCCTTCCAACCAATAGCCCGACATGGTGTTGCCGATAGCTCCCTTGGCCGGATCCATCCCGAGTGAACCGGGATCATCCTGATAGACATGAACGTACTCGCCCGCCACTTCAAGATCGCCCATGCGGTATTTGCCGTCGAAAGCTCCTATGGTCGTATAGGCCGTTCCGACTTTGGCGGAGTTGCCGGTATAGAAGGAGAAGTTGGTATAGAGGTTGGTGATGGGGCGGACTTCAAGGCGCCCCGCCACCGCCTTGCCCCTGTTCATGTCGGCGTCCAGGTCCTGCCTTCCGCCGCGGATCCCGCTCTCGGCTGAGAATTTAGAGCCATCCAGCCCGTTGAGAACGTAGAGTTCATAATTCACCCTTTCGCCGAGTGCGCCGTAAATACCGGCCCCCATCTCGCGCCAGGTGCTCGGAATAAGTATCCGGTCCAGGTCCGGCCGCTCGGTCGAGTTGAAGTTATTTGGCTCATGGTAGAGATTTACTGCCCCCAGCGGAGCGAGGAGTACCCCAGCCCTCACATTGAAGGAGGGGTCGAGCTTGAAGTTGAGAAACGCCTGCTCCACGGGGATCTTCCCGTTCTTGCCGTCGCCTCCGTGCTCCCATTCGAGCTCGGTGTAAAAGTTCACCCAGTCTGAGAGGTCGGAATTGACGTAAAGCACTATCCGGTGCGGGTCGAAGACGCTGGCGCCTTTGCCGTTGCCGTTATTGCTTCGTGATATGAAGTCCAGCTCCCCGTATCCTCCGATCGAGGTCCTGTCGAGAATCCTTCTGAAGTTTCCACTGCCGGTCTTTACGGCAGGTGCATCGCCTTCTCCTTTCAGCTGGTCCACTTCCCTGCTAAGGTCGAGCACTTTTCTTTCCAGTTCCTCCACTGTTGCTGCACGGCCTTCGACTGCCGGGATGGACAGCATCGTAGCCATCGCGAACATTGTTGCAACGCGTTTCATCTTTCCCTCCTGTGGTGTTGTTGCGCCTGCACTGGTCAGGCTGAAATGCAATAAATTGGAGATGAATACCATTTTCAGTAAACTCAGATAAAAATGCGGGGGTCAAACAGTGCCCCCGCTGCGATGAATTTAGATTTCAATATCACCGTAGCGTTCTGGAGGTCAACAGGTTTTAAATTATTTTTCTGTCATTTTGTCTGCATTTGACTCGTGAACGCGTGGGTGATAGGGTGAGGGGCATGGAAGTCGTAACCAGCGAAGCCGTTGTCTTGCGCCTCTCCGATTATCGGGAAAGCGATAAGCTCGTCACCCTGTTCTGCCGGGAACATGGAAAAATCCGGGGCATTGCCCGCGGAGCGAAGAGAAGCGCCCGCCGTTTCGGAGGAACTCTGGAGCTCTTTGCCAGGATCAATGTTCAGCTGGTCCTGCGGGAGGGTCTCAGTTCCGTGCGGGAGGCGGATGCGCTGACGGTTTACCCCCAAATCAGGGATGACCTGCCTAAGATCGGCTGTGCCGGTTACGCATGCGAACTGGTCGATGCCCTGTTGCCAGAGGGGCTTCCGAATCCCCGTCTCTACCGTCTGTTGATCGCTTACCTGGAGCGTCTCGAAATAGCAGAGGCTGACGGCACCGACAGGCGCTTCTTCGAGATCAACCTCCTCAACATCCTTGGATACCGGCCGGCACTCGACAACTGCTCCGGATGCGGAACGGATCTGGTGGCTTCCGCTGCCAGGTTGGGGGGGAATGGAGCGATTCTCTGTGGCCGGTGCAGTACCGGCGGAAGACTGCTTTCCTCCGAGACGCTCACCCTCCTTGGCCGAGCATTACGGACAGGCAGATTCGGTGTTGTAGCATTCAGCCCTTCATCCCTCGAAGAAGCAGGCAGGCTTCTGGATGCGGCTATTGCAGCTCATCTCGGCAGGCCACTTCGTTCCCTCGCGTTTCTCCGCGAGTTGGGAGAGTAAACTGTTGACCGCTGCGCACCTCCCGCGTTATAGTACCCTCCCTTCGCCCCTTCAGGCGGTTAAGTGTTTGTAAGTAAAGGTGAATAATGCCCGCAGTAGATATGAGAAAGCTCCCTCCGCAAAGCATCGAAGCCGAGATGTCCATTCTGGGGGGGGTCCTCCTCGATAATGAAGCAATCAACCGCGCCCTGGAAATTATTGTTCCTGACGATATGTACCGGGAGAACCACCGGAAAATCTTCCGCTCCATGATCGAACTCTCGGAGCGGAACGAGCCGTGCGACCTCATCACTCTCAATAACATCCTGAGAAGCAAAGGCGAGCTGGAAGAGGTGGGGGGAGGAGCCTATCTAGTCACTCTCGTTGATTACGTTCCCACTGCCGCCAATATTGCCTACTATTGCCGTATCGTGCGGGAGAAGGCGATAACCCGCAAGCTTATCACCGCCGCGACTGAAATCGTCACCCAGGGCTTCGATGAACAGATAGCGGTCGAGGAACTCCTCGATTCGGCCCAGAAGGTGATCTTCGAGATATCGGAAAACAAGCTGAAACCGGCTTTTTATCCCGTCAGTTCGATTCTGAAAGACACCATCCGCAATATCGAACTCCTCTACGAGAGGAAGGAGCACGTCACCGGAGTGCCTACCGGATTCATCGATCTCGATGAGATGACGGCAGGGTTTCAGCCGGGGGATCTCATCATCATCGCCGGGCGCCCTTCCATGGGAAAGACGGCTTTTGCACTCAACATCGCCCAGCATGCGGCAATACATGCGGAGCCTGCTACGCCGGTGGCTGTATTCTCTCTTGAGATGGGGAAGGAGCAGCTGGTCACGAGGCTTCTTTGCTCAGAAGCCAGGGTGGATGCAGGGCGTCTGCGCACGGGCCATTTTGCGGACGCCGATTGGGGACGGCTTATGAAGGGCGCTGGAAAGCTCCATGAGTCGAAGATATATATCGACGACACCCCTGCGATCACGGTTCTCGAAATGCGCGCCAAATGCCGCAGAATGAAGGCCGAACACGATATCGGAATGATCGTCGTAGACTACCTCCAGTTGATGCGGGGAGGAACCAACCCTGAGTCGCGACAGCAGGAGATATCTGAGATATCCCGGTCGCTCAAGGCGCTGGCCAAGGAGCTCAATGTTCCGGTTGTCGCCCTCTCCCAGCTTAACCGGGGTCTTGAGAGCCGAACCGACAAACGACCGATGATGAGCGACCTCCGTGAATCTGGAGCCATCGAACAGGATGCCGACGTAATCATGTTCGTCTACCGTGGCGAGGTCTATGACAAGGAGAGCGAAGATCTCAAGGGCAAGGCCGAGATCATCATCGGTAAGCAGCGTAACGGTCCCATCGGTAAAGTCGATCTCGTATTCCGCGGGGAATTTACCCGGTTCGAGAACGCGAGCCATCGGGATGCATAACAGATTGCCGAAAGCCAGTCATCTCGCCACTCTCCTCGAAAGACCCGTGTGCGGCGTATCGCTGTTTATGCCCCAGAGGGTACTACGTCTCCGCGGTGCTTTCTGCGGGTGCGACGATCTGACTGCTTTTGAACAATCTGTGATACCGCAGGAGTTTTTGTTCTTCTAATGCCTGTTTAATTGAGCTTGTAAAGGAGATGGATATGACGCCATACAATCCGCTGCGGCAGCTGCCGGAAAGGGCTGGATACGGGAAAGGGGACGTGCTAGTCCTCGTGGGGGAGCTGTTCGGGCGCGGGTATGCCAACGGCATCGTCGAAGAGGCCCGGAACAGGGGGATGACCATCATCGGTTCAAGCGTCGGCCGGCGCGACTCCGACGGCAGTCTGCGACCATTGAACCCGGAAGAACTGGCAGCGGCAGAGTCACTTCTTGGGGCTAAAATCGTGAACGTCGCTCTTGAGGCGGGTTTCGATCTGGAGCAGGCAGCTGACGGCCTTACGCCGGCTGATCGCCTTAAAGGAGTGAAGCCCGACGACTGGGATTCCTTCCGCCTCGATGGAGCGCTTCTAGCGGAATCCCGGCAGAAGGGGGTTGAACGCTTCACAGCCAATATGGGCCGCTTCGCACGCGAGCTCGACGCAATGATTCCGCCAGGGGCAAACGTCCTGTTTGTTCATGCCATGGCGGGAGGCGTTCCGAGGGCACGGGTTTACATGCCGCTCCTGAACCGTGTCTTCAAGGGGCAGGGGGATCGTTTCATCTCCTCCGAAGCATTCTGGCAATCCGACCTGGGCGTGTTATGCCGCGATAACTTTGCCGAGGTAACTGCCGAGACCTTCCGGCATCTCGTTAAGGAGACGGAAGGCGTGCGGCAGCGCGTCTCCGGCGCCGGAGGAAGAGTCGCTTACGCAGCCTACGGCTACCATGGCTGCGAGGTTCTCGTCGACGGCGACTATATATGGCAGTCTTATACACCCTACCTCACCGGCTGGGCGAAGATCCTCCTGGAACAGCATGCCGCGGCTGCGTGCGCAGAGGGTATAACCGCTGCGGTATTCAATTCCCCCGAGATCCAGACGAATTCAAGCGCCCTGTTTCTCGGGGTCGAGCTGTCGCTCTATCCGCTCCTCGCAGCCCTCGACCGGGAGGGTGGAGGTCCTGTGGCGGAATCGATAAAAGAGGAATGTCGACAGCTCCTTCGCGACGATGTTTCGCTGGAGACCCTGCTCGCCGAAGCCAACGCGTACCTCTCTTCGCCCCTTCACGCGCCGTTTCGTGAGTACGCCACCTGGCCGCACCACAATACGCGGGAGCAGATGGAGCTGATGCTCAACAGCTCGGCGCGGCTCATGGAAATGAGCCGGAACCCTAAAGAGATTGTCTGCGCGGCACTGTCGCGGGCGGTTTTCACCGGGGTGGGCTGGCTGATGCTCGACACCATGTGGAGCTCTTCCGAACCTGTCTACTGGGTAAGTCATGATGTCATAGCGAAGCGGCTCTTGACTCGATAGTTCTTTCTTTTTTAGCAGTTACACAAAAAGGGCGCCGTTACGGGCGCCCTTTTTGTGTAACTGCCGTCGAGACCGCTGCAGGATACTATTGCGACAGCGCCGGTCGTGGAGGGTTGGGCTCATATACCGGCGGTGGCGCAGGTGCAGGGACCTCTATGGACGCGTGGCGGGTCATCTCGGAAGCGGCATCCCCTCCGATCCCCAGGGCGCGAACTCTGTAGTAATATGTCTGGTCAGGTTTGATCTTCCTGTCACAGCAACTGACAGCACCCTTGAGTGTGACGCAGACCGGCTGGTACGGGCCGTTTGTGAACACTGATCGGACGACCTCGTAGCCCGAGACGTTGAGGGGATCGTCTGGCGACTTCAGCCAGCTCACGACGACCCCACCATAAAGCTCTCTCACACGGACCTCCCCTGGCGGAGCGGGTGGTGCTGCGATCGCCGGTACACCAGCCAGGGTGGCAGTGATGGTTGCGGCAGCAAGCAATATTTTTGTCTTCATGTGTTCCTCCGACAGTGCTCGAATGCCCACCAATCAATTAACATATTATAATCAGCAATCCCGACTCTGCAACAGCTCGCAAAAACCGTTTTGTATTGACAGTGAAAGCCGCAACGTGCATATCTTTCTTGACTCAGTTCCTGCTCTTTCTAGTGCGGCATCCGGCCGGGGGGGATGATGGAAGCGTTACGAAATCTGATTACGACGAACGAGCAGTGGCTTATGCAGCGTGTGCTGGGGTATGCAAAGCTGCATGGCTATACTGCCTATACGTCCACGCTGGTGGAAGCGTGGCGCGCGTCCATTGCCGGACTTTCGGCTCCCATTATCGAGGCTCTCGAGTCTGAAGAATGTCTCAGGCCCATCACGGCGGATGTCGATTATGTCTCCGATCCCGTGGCGCTGTTCGGAGTGAAGGAAGCGGGAAAGCACCGGAAACGCGGTGTATCCCTTCCCCTGTTCCTCGGTCTAATGAAGCACTACCGCAAGGGGTACATCGATCTTCTCATGAAGGGCGGTTTCTCCCTTGCCGATACGCAGGACTTCCGGGAGCGCCTGGACAACTTCTTCGACCGGATCGAAGTCGGATTTTCTGCGGAATGGATGCGTGTTGATCAGGTCGAGCAGATCCGTGATTTGCAGCAGGCCAACCTGCGCATCACAAACGAAAAGAACAAGTTCCTGACGATTTTCGAGAGTCTTCCAAACCCGGTGCTGTTCGTTGATGGTGAAGGGAAGGTCGTCAACCTGAACCGTGCGGCCGCCCGCCTTTTCTACGGCCAGGACGCTTCGGAGCTACATTACTACGGTGAAGAAGCAAGGCCTTCCCCACCACCTTCGCTGGCGGCGGAAATTGCTGCGTTTGCCGTAGCGGCGGATATTACGACAGGTTTTGAAAAGGAGATAACGGCTGCAGGCAGGAAAGCGCAATGTATCATCCTGATGCAGCGGATGCTTGATGTAAGCGGAAAATACCAGGGGACGGTCGTGATCCTCAACGATGTCTCCCATCTGAAGGAACTCGAGGGGGAGATCGAGGCACTGAACACTCACTTGGCTGACCGTGCTTTTCAGCTTGAGCAGGCGAACCAGGAACTGGAAGCGTTCAACTACACCGTGTCCCACGATCTCCGTTCTCCTCTTACCGGCATAAGCGGCTATTGCCAGTTGCTGCTGGGGCCTTGCTCCAGTCGGATCGACACGGAGTGCAGGGACTACATCGGGGAGATATTCAAGACCTGCACGCGAATGAATCAGTTCATTTCCCAGATGCTGGACTTTTCACGTCTCGGAAAATGCGAACTGAAGCGGGAACTGGCCGACCTCAGCCTCATCGCCCGCAGCATTGCGGGGAGCCTTAGAATGAACGACATGGAGAGAGAGGTGGAGTTCCGCATACAGGAAGACGTCCGGGGGGAAGGTGACCCCGGCCTGCTGCGCGCCGTGCTGGAGAACCTGATGGGGAATGCCTGGAAGTTTACCGCAGGAAAGGACCGTGCGGTCATAGAGTTCGGCGCAGGCGAGGCTGAGGGAAGGCGTTTTTGCTATGTACGGGATAATGGTGCCGGTTTCGAACCGGAAGCCGCCTCCCTTCTATTCGTGCCGTTCCAGCGGCTTCATGGAGCTCATGAGTTCCGCGGCTTCGGCATCGGCCTCGCTTCGGTGGAACGAATCATACAGCGTCATGGTGGGGAAGTCTGGGCCGAGGGCGCTATCGACCAGGGTGCCACCATATTCTTTACTATCCCAAATCTTTCTTTCTCAGAAGGGGGAGCCCCTGCGAGTGATGGTAGAGCTCCTCTGGCTTGAGCCGGATAACCGGTTTAACGGGAAGTCCCGTCCTGGGATCGTGCCCTGCCATTCCTATTGCCATCTGATACGAAGCTGATCTGCCGGGAGCCAGCTGTTTCGGGCCCCACTGAAGGCCTATGAACCGGGTGTTGCTGCTGAGCGGGAGAGGTTCTTTCGCTCCCGAAACCCCGTTGCCGTCGTTGGCGAAGTAGACATCCGGCTTGTCATTCCCCAGCCATTCGATGAAGTTGGCGGCGCCGGTGAAATTGCGTCCTTCTCCGATGGCGCTGTTGCCATAATCAAACATGCCGGCATACGAGTATTTTCTGCTGTCGATATTAGTTTCGTGCTCGACCAGTCGGTCTTCCACCCACCCCACGTTACCTCTTGAAGTCCCGTAGTTGCCGGTCCACGGTTCATCTCCATAGACATAATAGTAGTGCGCGAGGCTTGTGCCGATGTTGGTGACCTTCACGGTGAGGATGAAATACGGGTCGCCTGCATGAAAGTATGCATACCTGTCGACCCGCAGAGGAACACCATCAATCTCCGTGCGATGAGCGCTCGATAGGGCGAGTGTGTGACTGTCGGCATCGATGATCTTGCTTCCGAGGAATTCCCATGAAGAGGGGGTGCTGGTTTTCCTCGTGAAGGGGGAAATGATGCCTTCGTTGACGTTGCACCAGATATGGTACCACCTGGAGCCGTCATTGTAGGCCATGCCGCTTTCATTCATGAAGACGTTGTCGTTGCTGATGACGTTGGCGGGAAGGGTGCCTCCGACGAAGAGGCCATTGACTTCTTTTTTGTCATCATCCTTGTAGCGTGCGAACGAGGTGAAAAGTACTCCTCCGTCAGGAAGAAAATTCCTGATGTATCCTGCCCCCGTTTCCGTATCCCACTCGTAATAGAGGGATGGGCGCTTCGGTTCCCCGTGAAGCATAAGCGAGAGGCGGTATTGGGGATCTTCGAAATCGAAACCGTGGATCAGCCTTTCTCCGTCCCCGGCATACAGATCGTCAGATATTTCGTACAGCCATCCATTCTCTCCTCGAAGAAGAAAAAGGCCGTCAAAGTGTCCCTTCAAATTGATGCGTACGGTGCTTAATAGGAGGACGCTGACCGCGACTGCAATCGCCCCGAAGACAGCAACCTTCTTCCACCGGCGAGGATTGAATGATGGGAAGCAAAGCTTGACCCCCCCCTCTGTTGCTGATGCTACTGGATTCGCGGGGACCGACTGCGTAGTGGTTGAACGGTGCATACGGACCTTCCATTAAAGAAAATCAAGCTGTGCAGTGTAGAATATAATCTCAATTAATCTAGGAAATATCAAGCAGGATTTTGGGAAGAAGACTCGCTTAAAGGTAGTATCGGCAATCGCTGGATTATTTTTAGGGAATCAGTTGACACAGGTAGGAGTTGGGATATAGTGAATAATAATTAAAGGATATTAAGGCTGGTCAGTACTTTTGCGGGTGGACCTCCTTCATCCGTTATTTGGCGCCACGAGATCCGTGGCGCCCTTTTTTGTCATCAGCGTACCAGTTTCGACAGCTTCCTGAATTCCTCTGTTCCCGCGGTTCGAAGCAACTGAAAGAGGGCTGCTTCCGTGGAAGTAACGACCGCTCCTGCTGCAGCGGCGGCATCTATCCCTACCTGCCAGTTATCTTTTTTTCTGCTCATTACTGCATCCTTGACAAGGTGGACGACGTACCCTTTCGCCAGAAGTTCCAGTACGGTCTGAAGAACGCACACGTGGGTTTCCATGCCGGCGATAATGATCTGCGGGCGCTTCAGTTCGTTGAGCCGGTCGAGGAAGAGGCTGTCGCCGCAGCAGCTGAACGTCATCTTCTCCAGTGCGGGAGAGCATAGCTTCTCCCGCAACGGGAGGAGGGTTTCACCCAGTCCCTTTACGTATTGCTCGGTTGCCACAATGGGGATTGCCAGCTCAGTTGCAGCCTCCATCAGTACTGAGACGTTGGCCGTCAGCTTTTCGAGGACTTTCTCGTCCATGGCCCTGCACAGCTTTTCCTGGACATCGATCACCACCAGCACCGCTTTGTCCCGCTCAAGAAAAAACTTGTCCATTACTCCCATACGGAATACCTCCATTAGAATCGGATCGAGGATACACGGGAGGTTGTTCAACCCCATGTCTTGCTGCTCAATCCTTTTTTATCTCGACTCCGAGATCGTTGATCTTTTTGCGGAGAGTGTTGCGGTTGATACCCAGTATGTCCGCGGCGCGCACCTGGTTTCCCCGGGTCTTCTCCAGAACGAACCTGATCAGAGGGCGTTCCACCTGTTCCAGTACCATGGTGTAGACATCTCCACGCTCCATCTTGTCCATGTTGGCGAAGCTGTTACGTAGCTTGATGTCGACTATTCCTTCCAGGGAGAGCTCTTCGCTCAGGTGGCGCTCACTGCCCTTCTGGTTGACCTGCCCAGGGAAGTCGGCGGAGGTGAGTAGCTGGTCGGACGAAAGTATTACTGCGCGTTTCAATGTGTTTTCCAGCTCCCGTACGTTGCCGGGCCAGCTCCAGGCGGAAAGTAGTTTCTGGGCGTCGGCGGAGCACCGGCGAATAGGAACCTCAAGCTCGGAACAGATCTTTTCAAGAAAATAATCAACGAGTAGCGGTATGTCCTCCTTCCGCTCCCGAAGGGGGACAAGCTGGATAGGCACCACATTGAGCCGGTAGAAGAGGTCTTCGCGGAATGCCTTTTGCCGAACCTTATCCTCAAGATCCTGGTTGGTGGCAGCCACAATGCGCACATCGACCGCAATGTTCTGGCTTCCTCCGGTGCGCGTAACCTCTTTTTCCTGAAGCACCCTGAGAATCTTTGCCTGCAGGTCGACAGGCATGTCCCCGATTTCGTCAAGGAATATAGTCCCGCCGTTGGCCTGCTCGAACTTGCCGAGCTTGCGCTCCACAGCCCCGGTAAAAGCCCCCTTTTCGAAACCGAACAGCTCGCTTTCGAGGAGCTCCTTCGGTATTGCTGCGCAGTTCAGGGCGATGAACGGCTTGCCGAGCCGTCTGGAGTTGAAGTGTATGGCCCGTGCGATCAGCTCTTTTCCCGTTCCCGATTCCCCCTGGATGAGAACGGTTACGTCGCTCGGTGCGACCTTGCCGATGGTCTTGTAGACGTCCCTCATGGCATGGGAGTTTCCGATGATCGTTTTTTCAAGCTGGTACCGGTCCTTCAGCTCCTCCTTGAGCAGGCTTACCTGCCGCGTCATCTCCCGCGCGCGGAGAACCTTTTCGATGATGGCATCGATGACGTCAAGGTCGAAGGGCTTTGTCAGATAATCGTAGGCGCCCCGCTTCATTGCCTCGACAGCGTTTTTCATGCTGGCTTCGGCTGTCATGATGACGACCAGCAGGTCCTGCTTCAGCTCCTTGACCCGGTCGAGGAGGTCCAGCCCAGACAGTCCCGGCATTTTTATGTCAAGGATGGCCATATCGTATGGGCCTGCCTGAATGAGGCGCAGCGCCTCATTGCCGTCCCTCGCCAGATCTACGGTGAACCCTTTTTTCCGAAGAGCCTTCGAAAGGACCCAGCGCATGCTTTCTTCGTCATCGGCGACAAGTATTCTGTTCAGTGACATGGGAAACCTCTAGACTCAGGTAGATGTGGAGGTAAAGGTAGAGAGAAGAATCGAAAAGCTTTTTCTTTACCTTTACCTGTACCTTTACCTGTTTTTCATTGCATGAGCGGAAGCATGACCGTGAAGGTGGTCCCGCGTCCAGGTTCGGACTCTGCTTTGATCATGCCCCGATGCTCGGAGACTATCTTGTGGCAGATGGGGAGGCCGAGGCCTGTCCCTTTGGTCTTGGTCGTGAAGAAGGGAGTGAAAAGCTGCTCCATCTGTTCCTTCTGAATGCCTGGTCCGTCGTCATGGATTTCCACGGCCAGCATGCGCGAGCGCCCCTCTCCCTTATGCGTCATGCTGTAGTCGGACCAGACGCGGGTCGTAACCCTGATCAGCCCACTATCTCCGACTGCTTCCACCGCATTTTTAATGAGGTTGAGGAAGAGCTGGATAAGGAGCGGCTCGTCTGCGAGTATCGCAGGAATGCTGGGATCGAACTGCTGCTGGAAACGCACGTTCCGGTCTGCAGCGGACCGCTTCTGGAGGATGATTATGTCGCCTATGATCCGGTGCAGGTTGACCGGAGAAAACTGCAGCTTCCGCGGCGCGGCCAGCTCGAGGAGCTCCTCGACGATCCGGTTCACCCGCTGCACTTCCCGAATGACGACGTCAGTGTATTCCCGCAGCTCGCTTCCTTCTGGAAGCTCCTGTTCGAGAAGCTGGGCGGCGCCCTTTATCCCCCCGAGGGGATTCTTGATCTCGTGCGCAAGGCCCGCTGCCAGGGTCCCTATGGTGGAGAGCCTGTCTGCCTGCCTTACCGCTTCCTCCAGCTCACGCACGTTAGTCAGGTCGCGCAGCACGACGATGGTCCCGATGGTTTCGCCGCTGGCGAGCAGGAGCGGTGATGTGGTTGCGCTCACAGGCTTGGGTTGGGAGCCGCGCTTTAGGATGATGTTCTCGTGGTCGGAGATGATCATCCTCGTAGCGGCGGTTTTGGCCACCATTTCCAGCAGCAGTTCCTCTCCTCGAAAAAGAAGCGAGAAGTGGACACCACGTCCCTGCCGTCCGGAGACACCGAGAAGTTCCTCTGCTGCAGGATTGATGAGCGTCACCAGTCCGTCCCGATCAAGGACTACGACCCCGTCGCCTACGCTGTCGATGACGTTCGCATAATAATCCTGCAGCAGTGTACCTGTTTTCTCTGTCACGAGGCGCGACCGAAGAAGCTGTTCATTGCAGCCAGCATTTCATCCTTCGTCTGGATAGTATTCGCCGCTGCCCGGAAGGGGGCAGCCCCGGGCAGACCTTTCACGTACCATGCCAGGTGTTTTCGCATTTCCCGTACCGCCACCGGCTCTCCAGCCAGCTCCGTGAAGAGGTCGAGGTGGAGCTGCGCCACCGCAAGCCGTTCACGAGCGTCGGGCGGATGTGCCTCCCTGCCCTCAAGCAGTGCCTGGGCCTGTTTGAAAATCCAAGGATTGCCGAGCCCCCCGCGGGCGATCATGACGCCGTCGCAACCGGTACGCTCAAGCATCGCAACTACATCGTGAGGCGAAAAGATGTCACCGCTGCCGATGATCGGAATGGAAATGGCGTCCTTGAGTTCCCGTATCAGCTCCCAATCCGCGTGGCCTTCGAACATCTGCGCCCTCGTCCGGGGGTGGAGGGTAAGCGCGTCGCACCCCTCTTCGGCAGCGATCCGCCCGATCTCGTGGAAGGTATGCTGGCCAGCCTGCCACCCGGTGCGGATCTTGATGGTCAGTGGGAGCTTAGTAGCTCTGCGGACAGCCCTGAGAATGTCTGCAACCTTTTTGGGCTCGCGCAGCAGTGCGCTACCGGCTCCGGTGCCGACAACCTTTTTCACGGGGCATCCCATATTGATGTCGACAAGGTCGGCGTACCCCTCTACCAGGCGGGCTGCTTCGGCAAGAATGCCGGGCTCGTCGCCGAAGAGTTGAACACCGAGGGGGCGATCGTCGGGGGAACTGCGCAAAAGGTCGAAGGTTTTTCGTCCTTCCCGCACCAGGCCGTTCACACTGACCATTTCGGTGAAGCAGAGGGAAGCCCCGTACCGGCGGGCCAGGAGGCGCGCCGGCAGATTGGTTATTCCTGCCATCGGCGCGAGTATCAGATTGTTGGCGAGCGTAAGCGCGCCTATACGAAGTTTTGATGTCATGGTAAGTCGGGTCTGCCTATTTTTTAGGCATACTAGCACACCCTTCCCTAAAAGCGAAAGCCTATTTTGCCCGGAATTGCGGTAAAGATGACGTTGACTTTTCCTGCACGGGGATATACACCGGAAGTTCTGGGGGGAGAAAAAATGCGAATCAGCTACGTTACGGAAGGGTCGTGCGCCCGGCGCATTGAAATAGAGATCATCGACGGTGTAATCCTCAGCACGGAATTCGTTGACGGCTGCCCGGGCAATACAAGGGCAGTGGCCGCGCTGGTGCAGGGTATGCAGGTGTCGGAGGCGGTGCGGCGGCTGAAGGGCATCGCGTGCCAGGGGGATACCTCATGCCCGGATCAGCTGGCGAGGGCGCTGCAGGCAGCGGAGTAGGGGAGCGTTCATGGAACTTTTCAGCGGTTTGATGGTTATGATGGGCATCCTCGGGTTTCTGCTGGCCATGGTTTGGCTGGTTCTGCCGTTCGTGATCATCGGGATGAAGATAAAGCTCGACAGGACCCATCTCATCGTCGAGGAGATCGACCGCCGCCTGGCCCTCCTGGAGCGGAACAACGATAGACTTCCGCCTTCGGGTTCGGTGGTGGATTCCTCTGATCACGACACTTTACACTGATCATCTTCATTCACCGGTCCCGGTTCACGATGCGCCGGTGAGCTTCCGCCTGACGTAGGTGGTGAAACGCTCGACCACCACCGGGTCGAACTGCGTGCCAGCGTTTTTTCCTAATTCTTCCAGAGCTTCCTGGACCGTCAGCGCCTTGTGGTACGGACGGTCCTCGACCATCGCGTCGAAGGAGTCCGCAACGGTCACTATGCGGGCCTCCAGAGGGATGTCCTCTCCCTTGAGCCCTTTCGGGTAGCCGGTCCCGTCGTACCGCTCATGGTGGTAGAGGATCGCGGAGAGAACGTCCTGGAGCTGCTCGATGGGCGCTAGGATCGCAACTCCCTTTTCAGGGTGGAGGCGAAGCGGGGGGAACTCGTCTTCCGACAGGACCTCCGGCTTTTCCAGCAAGGCTTCCATTATGCCTATTTTGCCGATATCGTGAAGCAGACCCCCCAGTCTGACCCGCTCGACCACCGCTTCCGGAAGCCCCATTTCCTTCGCGATGGAGCTGGCGATGTGCATGACCCGCTCCGAGTGCCCCTTGGTCCATGGCGATTTTGCGTCTATGACATTAGTAAGGCTGGAAATCGTGCTGATGAAGAGGCTCCGCATGTCTTCGTAGAGTTTCGCGTTTTCCAGTGCCACCGCCATCTGCGCAGCGACCTTTTCGATGGCGAATGTGGCTTCTCCGCCGAACTGCTCGCTCTTTCGGTGCGCCAGGAGCAGTACTCCTTTCGACTCTCCCCGGCCGATGAGCGGGATTGCCAGAAGCGACTGCATCCCCGCTTGCGACAGGGCTCTGTCAAGAATCCCCATGTGCCTGGTTTGGCTGGTGGAGGGAATGTAGTGGCTCTTGCCGCTGCGGAAGGCAGTGCAGACGGCGGAGCTCCCATTGCCCGGTCGCGCCCCTGCCATGAGTTCCGGAGGTATCTCCGGGCCGTAGGCATGAGAGGAGATCACGTGGAGTCCCTTCCTGTCCTCTTGGAATAGCGCCGCCACTTCGCACCTGACGATCCGCTCTATGCTTTGCATGGCTGTCTCGATGATCTTGTCGCGGCTCAGCGACGAGGATATGGCTTTGTTGATCTCGTCGATGGTCAGGATGATGTCGATACCCTTGGCCATCTCAACGGCCATATCGAGGGATTCGTCGAACAGCCTCATGTGGCTGACGACAAGCGCGGCGTGCGAAACCATATCACGTACGAACCCGAGTTCGTCGGCGCTGAAGGAGGGGAGCCGGCGGCTGCGGGCTATGAGAAGTACCCCCATTACCTGGTTCCTCACCATCATGGGTACGAGCAGCAGTCGCAGTCTCTGCAACATCTTGTCGAAGGTTTCGGGAAGGAGATTACGGACCGACTGATCGTCCAGGAACAGGTGCCGGTTTTTCCGGAAGAGGCGCCGGACCTTGTCGAGAGGGAGAGGCATTGTGTCGAGCAGCGGGGCATACCGTTCCGGCAGCTCGCACTTCAGGCATGTCCCGAAGGCTCTTCGTTCGCGATCCAGCAGATATGCGGCCACCCAGCCGCTTCTTACCGATTTGTGCAGAAGCCGGGTAAGGTTCTTCACCACCTCGTCCACATCGGCCAGGCTTGCCAGGTGTGCTGCTCCCTTGATTTTCGGGCTGAAAGGTTCCATGCCCTTTCTTTATCACAAAAAAAGCCATATTTCTTGCGAATCGTGCCTTTTTTTATTAGTATCACGAATCCCCGCCGCCCGGGACGGCTCTGGTTGCCGACGGCGAGGAGCAGCAATGGACGGCTGCCGTAAGAAAGGAACAAGGAGGATTTTTGATGGGCTTGCTGAAGGGTAAGAAAGCGGTCATTTTCGGTGTCGCCAACGATAAGAGTATCGCCTGGGCCATTGCCGAGGCATTTCGACGGGAAGGTGCGGAGCTGATTCTGACGTATGCCAACGAGACGGTGGCCAAAAGGGTAATGCCGCTTGCGGAGAGCGTGGGAGCGAAGCTCGTGCTGCCGTGCGACGTTCGCAGCGATGAGGATATAAAGACTGCTTTCGATCAGGTCGGCAGCGCCTGGGGGGGGCTCGACATTCTCGTCCATTCCGTTGCCTTCGCCAACAAGGAGGAGCTGAAAGGATCGTTTCTCAACACGACGAGAGAGGGATTCGCCACCGCGCTGGACATCAGTGCGTACTCACTCATCGGCCTTACGAGGGGAGCGGCACCCCTGATGAAGGGGCGCGAGGCGAGCGTTCTCACCATGAGCTACTACGGGGGCCAGAAAGTGTTCCCTAACTACAATGTGATGGGGGTTGCCAAAGCGGCCCTTGAAATGAGCGTGCGGTACCTGGCCGAAGCGGTGGGGCCTGAGGGGATCCGGGTCAACGCCATCTCAGCCGGGCCGATAAAGACGCTGGCTGCCGCGGGGGTCGGCGGTTTCAATCAGATCGCTGGACACGTGGAGGAAAAGGCCCCTCTTCGTCGCAACATCACCCAGGAAGAGGTCGCGGGGTCGGCCGTCTACCTTTGCAGCTCCCTCGCCCGCGGCGTAACCGGCGAAATACACTTTGTTGATAGCGGGTACAACGTCATCGGTCTGTGATACACTTTCTCTAGGCGACGCCATATTCGCGCGCTTCCGCCGCCGGCTCCTCCTCAGGCTCCTCGACGTAGCGCTGTTTATGCCCCAGAGGGTACTACGCCTGCGGGCCATCGGTCGTCGCCTTCAACGGAATCATCGCGAATCTGGTGCCGCTTGCAAGGGTTCTCGGGTTGCTAACACGACTTTGAAGATTCATTCAAAACAGGTTGCTCAAAAACGGTTAGATCGTCGCACCGTAGAAAGCCCCGCGGAGGCGTAGCAGCGCTACGCCGTACAAGGAGGCTTTCGAGGACGGCGGCGAGATACCGTTTTTCAGCGACCGGCGAAGTGAGGTATCCATAAAACAGCTGCACGGCAACCTTACCGGTCTGAAACCGAGCCAGCTCCGGGCGCTGGAGAAGCTCTACAGGCGCCGTGTGCCTATGGCCGAAGCCTTCACCTTGGATCTAGTGCGGGAGATGGCCGCTCTATCGCGTGAGATCAGGCGCCAGGTGGGAGTGTTACTCAACAGGTTCGGTGAACTGGAATACGTCCTGGTTGGGGACGAAAAAGCCCTTCTCATTCCCGAACTCTTCGACTACCCGCTCGGGAAGCGTATGCTGCGTGGCTTGCGGCTCGTCCACACTCACCTCAAGGGGGAGCCGCTTAATGACGATGACCTGACCGACCTTTCCCTCCTGCGCCTCGACCTCATTGCTGCCCTGCTCCTCGATACCCCCGAGCCATCAGTGCAGATCGGCCAACTTGTTCCTGCGGGAGCGGGAAAAACACCGTACCGCACGGATCCGCCACAGCCGGTCGGCCGTTTCCACCTCGACTTTGCGGAATTCGTCGCCACCCTGGAGCAGTCTCTTGAGAAAGCAGCCCGCGGAACCGCGGAGGTCAAGACTTCCGAGGAGCGGGGCATTCTTATCTCCGTCACCCAGAAGTCACGTGCTGAAGCCGAAGATTCAATAGAGGAGCTGAAGGAGCTTGCCCGCACTGCAGGGGTGGAGGTTCTTTCGACCATAATCCAGCATCCGCGCCAGTTCAGTCCCCGGTACCTTATGGGTGAGGGGAAAATGCGGGAAGTGGTGATACGGGCGCTTCAGCTGGGGGCATCGCTCCTCGTCTTCGACCAGGAGCTTTCCCCTACCCAGATCCGGTCGATCTCCGAAATGACGGAGTTGAAAGTTATCGACAGGAGCCAACTGATCCTCGACATCTTTGCCAGGCGGGCCAAAAGCCTGGACGGAAAGGTGCAGGTGGAACTGGCACAGCTGAAATACCTGCTGCCGCGCCTTACCGGGCGGGGTGTCCAGATGTCGCGGCTCATGGGTGGAATCGGCGGGCGCGGCCCCGGCGAAACCAAGCTGGAGATGGACCGCAGGCGCATCCGGGACCGGATAGCCAAACTCGAACGGGAGCTGGACGAGCTGTCGGGCGGGCGTTATCAGCGGCGCCAGAGACGGGTCAAGGCGGGGCTCCCCATTGTTTCCATCGTAGGCTATACGAATGCCGGGAAGTCCACGCTCCTCAACACCCTTACCAAAAGTGAAGTCTTTACGGAAAACCTCCTTTTCGCCACCCTCGACACCGCCACCCGTCGGCTGCGGTTTCCGCGCGAGAGGGAAGTCATAATCACCGACACGGTAGGTTTCATCAGGTCGCTTCCTGCTTCGCTCATGGGCGCATTCAAGGCGACGCTGGAGGAGTTGCAGGACGCAGACCTTCTCATTCATCTGGTGGACTGCTCCAACCCCCGATTCGAAGAGCAGATCGGTCAGGTGGAGCAGATACTCGCAGATCTCGGTCTCGCCGACACGCCGCGGCTCCTCGTGTTCAACAAGAGTGACCTGCTCCCGGACATGAAGCAGCAGGATCCGCTGGCTTCCATGAAGGCACGTCACCTGGCCCGCCGTCTAGGGGCGATCTTCGTGTCCGCCCGGGACAAGAGCAGCCTCGAGCCGCTCCTGGTCGAGATGGAGAACCGTCTCTGGGACGCGGCGGGCAAATGAGACGCTGCTCCAGGTCCCGTGATAATTGACAAGGCGGCTGTAGTTTTCTATACTGGCCCGTCCCCAATCGGGACGGAACTTCCCTCCAAATCTATCCTAATGCAGACGGCGGAATAATGATAAAGCATAAGCTGCTCTCTATAGCAGGGCTGTTTTGGGCCGCAGCGGCTTTCGCAGAGGAGCCCTCACTGCCGCAGGAGCCATCTCCCTCCCTTCCCGCAGCCGTGGAAGAGGCGGGGCGGACCCAGATCGCATCGGCGAGGGAGGCTCTGCTTATCGAAGGACTCGACCTGGCTGCATCCGATTTCTTCGTTGTCGATGAAAGCCAGGATGACGGGGACTTCGAGCTGCTTCTGCCTGAAGACGTCCTCCCCGAATCCGACATTCCCCTCACCCTCAACAGCAAGGTTGATTACTTCGTCAATTACTTCCAGACGAAGGCCAGGAACACCTTCGCCCGGTGGCTTTCCCGATCCGAGCGCTACATTCCCATGATGCGGGAAGTGCTGCGCAGGGAGGGGCTTCCGGAGGATCTTGTCTATCTTGCAATGATAGAGAGCGGCTTCTCTCCCCATGCATACTCGGTGGCGAGTGCCGTTGGGCCGTGGCAGTTCATGTCCGGCACCGGGAAACGCTATTCCCTCCGGATCGACTCCTGGATCGACGAGCGCCGCGACCCTCTGAAGTCGACGGTGGCGGCCGCCCTCTACCTGAAAGAGCTATACGATCTCTTCAACAAGGACTGGTACCTGGCGGCGGCCGGCTATAACGCCGGCGAGAACAAGATCATGCGCGCCATCAACATGTACGACAGCCGGGACTTCTGGCAGCTGACCAAGGGATCGTACCTGAAGCCGGAGACAAAGGACTACGTGCCGAAGCTCCTGGCTGCTGCGATCATCGCCAAGGAGCCGGCCAAGTACGGATTTGCAGATGTAGCCTATCTCCCACCCATCGAGTTCGATACGGTTGCCATTCCGTCACGTACCGATCTGGAACTGGTTGCGCGGCTCATCGAAATTCCCTACCAGACCTTGCGTGACCTTAACCCGGAGCTGCGCCGCTGGTGCACGCCTCCCGATTACCAGGACTACCAGCTAAAGATTCCGAAGGGTAAAAAGGCTCTTTTCGAGACGGAATATGCTAAGGTGCCCGAGGATAAGCGGTTCACCGAGAAGATTGTCTACGCCCGGTACCGGATGAAGAAGAAGGACACACTGGCTGCGGTGGCCCGGCGTTACGGCACCACAGCCGAGGCCCTCACGGAGCTCAACCACCTCAAAAGCACCAAAAAACTTCGGGGAAAGGTGCTTCTTGTTCCTGTGCCGGCCACGGACGAACCATCAGATAAACGGCAAGTTGTGGCATCACGGAAGGCGGCGCCAAAGGAGTTCAACAAGTACTACACGGTTAAGAAGGGTGACACTCTCTCCGCTCTCGCAAAGAAGTTCAACGTCTCAACCAAGCTCCTCACGTCGTGGAACAACCTGAAACAACGGGTCGCCCTGCGTCCCGGAAAACGGCTTATCGTGGCCAAGTACATGGAGAAAAAGGGCACCCTCGCCGCAGTGGACGGTTAATCCGTTTCGAGCCTGACCTTCGGCTCTCTTGTATTATACTTTTCAAAGCATCAATCCAACGAAAGGACCATCGATGTACAACCTGCTCATTTCCCTCGCCGCAGCCGTCGCGGTGTTCATACCCCTCAAGTTCGCCCTCGATCTCCACTGGCTCATGTCGCTCTTCATTGCCATGCTGGTATTCGTGGGGGTGTTCTACCTCATATCCCGTATCGTCATGAAGAAGATTACCGAGGTGATGGAAACGGTTACCAAGGATCTCCAGGGCCAGCGGGTCGAGAAGGGAATACGGGAGCTTCAGAAAGCGTTCAAGTACGGGAAGTGGCAGATTTACGTAACCGGCCAGCTGAACGCCCAGATAGGTATGATCTATTACATGAAGCGGGATTTCGCCGCAGCCTTTCCCTATCTGGAAAAGGCCTTCTTTAAGAACTGGCCCGCCATGGGGATGCTCGCCATAACCTACATGAAGCGCAGCAAGCCGGAGAAGATGAAGGAAACATTCGAAAAGGCCCTCCAGGGTTCGCCCAAAGAATCCCTCCTATGGAACCTCTATGCTTACTGCCTCGTCGAAATCGGCGATATCGGGAAGGCGAAGGATGTCCTCGAAAAGGGGCTCAAGAAGATGCCGGGGGAAGAGCGGCTCCAGCACAATCTGGAAGCCCTTCGCGAAGGCAAACGGATGAAGATGAAGAACTACGGGGAGATGTGGCTCCAGTTCCATCTTGAAAAGCCGAGCGCCGTCATGAAACAGCAGGCAGCAGCCATGGGTGGAATGAAAAGGCGGATCATCCGCAGATAGGCATTCCTTCCACTGTACCTCCTGCCGCGGGGGGAGCCGCCCGGACCATCCGGCTGCCCCCCTGCAAAATACTCATCCTGCAGTTCTGAACCTTCGCCGGCACGTGCAGCTTTTCCTTCACTTTCACAGGTGCAATCCGATAACAAGAAAATCCCCTTTCCTGCAGAACAGACCGGGATACCCGACCAACGATGACCTCAACGTCAGAGGTATGTATGGCTAGAAACCTGCGGCTCGGCTCCACAATCATCCGTTCTTCCCTTCTCGTCGGCCTCGTAAGCGCCCTGTTCGGCACCGGACTATCACTGATGTCCGGACCCGACGTCCCGCCCGCGGTCCTGGCGGCGCTGGTAATAGACATCTGTGCGATCGGGCTGGTACTCTGGCTCCACACCAGGCGTCGGCTCGTACACCGGGTCAAGGAGCTGGCAGCCGCCATGGACAGGGGGGCTGAGGGGGATCTGACGGTTAAGGTCTTATCAACCTCCCATGATGAGCTGGGGATGCTCAACGACAACTTCAACACGATGATGGAGCGCCTCCTGGGAATGGCGGCCCGGGTGAACGGCTCCATCGGAGAGTTGCGCCAGATCGCGGGAAACATTCGCGAGGTTTCCCGCCGGGGAGTCAACGCCTCACAACTTCAATCGGAAGGGGTTCAACAGACTTTCACAGCGGTGCAGGAGATCAACCAGTCGGTGAACGAGGTGGCTCAGGCGGTGGACGGACTTTCGCGCTCCGCCGGGGAGAATGCGTCCTCAATCCTGCAGATGTCGGCGAGCATCGAGGAGGTGATCGTTCACGTCGAGACACTCTCTGCCGCTGTGGAGGAAGTGAGCGCCTCGATCATCGAGATGGCGGAAGCGGAAAAGGAGATCGGCCGCAACGTCAACAGCCTTATGGAGGAAGCGACCTCCACGGCCGCCAGGGTGGCCCAGATGGACGCCTCCATAATGCAGGTAGGCAAGAACGCCATGGCTGCGGCCGACATCACCCAGACAGTGCGTACCGATGCGGAGAGCGGACAGGAGACGGTGATGGAGACCATCTTCGGTATGAGCGAGATCGGCCGTTCCTCACGCATCACTTTCGACGCCATCGACAACCTTTCGGGACGCGTCTCAAACATCGGGAAGATACTCCTCGTCATCGATGAGCTGGCCGAGCAGACCAATCTCCTCGCCCTCAACGCCTCCATCATTGCAGCCCAGGCTGGAGAGCACGGCAAGGGTTTCGCGGTGGTGGCCGACGAGATCAAGGGGCTCGCCAAGCGTACAACCAACTCGACCCGTGAGATCACCGGGATAATCAAGGGGGTGCAGGAGGAGACCCAGCGGGCGGTCGAGGCCATTGCACAGTCGGAGAAACGGATTGCCGAAGGTGAGAAGCTTTCCCAGCGGTCGGGGGAAGCGCTTGCCAAGATCGTGAGCGGGGTGGTGCAGGCAACCACGCAGGTCACCGAAATTGCGGCAACCACTGTCGAGCAGACGAAGGGGAGTCAGGAGATGCACCTGGCCATGGAGCGGGTTGCGGAGATGGTAAAGCAGATCGCTCGTTCGACACGTGAACAGGAGCGCGGGGGGGAGCTGATCATGAGTGCCGCCGAGAGGATGAAAGAGCTCACGAGCCAGGTCCGGCGGTCCACCCAGGAACAGAGTGCCGCCGGCACTTCCATCGTCCACGCCACCGAAGACATAACCATGATGATCGGCAATATCGGACAGGCGTGCGAGCAGCAGATGGAGAGCAGCCAGCGGATCGTGAAGGCGGTTGAGGATTTCCGGGGAACGACGGAGACCAGCCAGGATGTGACCCGTGTCATGAACGGGGCCGTCTCCGGCCTTGCGCGCCAGATCGATCTGCTGCAAAAGGAAATGGCTGGTTTCAGGCTGGCGAAGGGGGAGGTGCCAGAATTAGACGCACCGGGTTAAGACTCCTCACCCCGCCCGTTTCAGTTTCAGCCCGCATTGTGGGCATCGCTTGGTTTCAAAGAACTCCCTGCAGACGTCACACCAGTAGACCTTTTCCTCCCGGCCGCCGCAGTGGGGGCACCCGTTTCCGGCCTCCGGCGTGCAGATTCCCGCGGGACACTTTTCTCCCTTTGGCGGCGGTGACCTGTCAGGCATGCACTTCCATCTCCTCGGCCTTCTTCCTGAAGACTTCCAGTTCCTCCTCCACCTCCTTCACGATCGCTTCCTCCCCCGGCAGCATCCCCTCCACCTTGAAATCTTTCCGCTCCAGTTCCAGGGTAACTTCGAGAGAGATGGGACTCATCGGATTCTGCACCGAAGTGGGGACGATGCGGGTGAGTATCCTCCCGGAGTAGAGCGGGTGTTCCAGGAGCTCGTTGGTAAGTAGGAACTCGTTCTTGCGTTCCGCCACAGATATCCCCTCACGAATGGTCGATCCATCCTTTCTCACCTCCCTGATGACGCCGTCGGTCATGAATTCAACAACCCGGGCGTCCTGAACCTTCTTCTGGTATTTCTGAGGATGATCGATGGAATCTAGGAGGAGCCGGCGCATGGTATCCATCTGAGAATGGACTGTAGTACGAAGCGTATTTACGTACATGTTCCCTCCTGGTTTCATCCCCCTGAACAGAGGGGGTGGGGGTTGAGTTCGTATGTTTCTGGCGATCCGCCAGGTGCGAATGGTTCCTGTTCCCGAGTCCTGCCGGGTCAGGCGGCCCTGTGATGGCGTCCGGTCCTGTTCATGCTGCGTACGCTTCCAGCGTGCGGCAGGAGAAGGATTGCACCGCTCACAACGGCGCAGAGGAAGCCGGCAACGAAAAGCGATAGCCATGTTACTCCCCAGAGTGGCGGTCCCATCGGCACCATGAGCTGCCCCCCTCCCCATGTGCCACCGACCAGTATGGCGAAAAGGGAAACTGCGGGGAAACGAAGCCCCAGGTTTAGGAAAACGGCACCCTGTACGACGGTGAGCCCGAATGCGATTGCGATGGAAAATAAAAGGTCGACATATACCACCAGGCTCTCCTCCTTTCTCCGTCAGGTCACATGATTCCTTATCTGCAAAACGAGCTTTCCCTCCGCATGCCGGGATGAGCTGAGCTCATGCGCCTTCCTAACTTCGTTGAGGGGGTAGGTCTTGGTCACCATGGGACGAATCACCCGGTCCGACAACATCTGACCTAACCTTGCCAGCCGCTTTCCCTCCGGCTGCATGAACATGTATTCGGCCCTTACCCCTGTCTTCTGGGCCAGTTCATCATCGGGATGCTCCACGATAGAGACGAGCACCCCCTTCGGTTTGAGTACCTGAAAGCTTTTGCGGTGGGTCTCTCCTCCTACCGAATCGAGGACTACGTCGAAATCGCTCAAGGTTTCCGTGAAATCGGATCTGGTGTAATCGATTACCTGATCGGCGCCGAGCTCACGTACAAAGCTCAGGTGGAGGGTGCTGCAGGTTGCGACTACGTATGCGCCGCGACTTTTCGCAATCTGGATCGCCAGGCTGCCGACGCCCCCCGACCCGGCATGGATGAGCACCCGCTGGCCTTCTGCGACTGCGGCATGCTCCATAAGGGCCTGCCACGCAGTCTGGCCTGCCAGCGGCACCGATGCCGCCTCCTCGAAACTAAGGTTGTGCGGCTTCATCGAGACGAGGTTTTCGTCGACGGAAACATACTCTGCGTAGCAGCCGTTGCGGCGGATATCCGTGCAGGCGAAGACATGGTCTCCAACGGTAAACCGGCCCGCACGCGGACCTGCGGCGGCGACCACTCCGGCGGCATCCCATCCGAGAATGAGCGGGAATCGGTGCGGTATCATTTCCTTGAGGTAGCCTTCCCGGATCTTCCAGTCCACGGGGTTCACTGAAGCGGCACGAACCTCGATCAGCACGTCCGTTTCCCCCATCTCCGGAACAGGCACGTCACGGAGGCGCAGCTCGTCGGCCCCTCCGTACCGGTCGATCACCATCGCCTTCATGGAACCTCCTGCATTTCATTCGCAATTAAATGTAAACATTCTAACAATTGGCCGCCGGGTTACAACAGTGGGGTAAACAAATTATGGCCGGCCTCCGGTTCCGGGGCAGGTGCCACGGGCTGGAGGTGAGGAGATTCCGCCGCTCAGAGGCGCTGCCTTCCTACCGGTTCCACCGCCACTCCGTGCACGTACACAAGCTCACCCCCGAGCCACCCCGAAATTCCGAGCAGCATGACGGATATGAGGGAGAGTATGAAAGGCCCGGCGCTTTCGGTGAGGATTTCTCGGCGCCACAGAAAGTTGATCACATAGAGAAGGACAATGATGAGGTTGACGCCCATGTGCCAGATGCCCAGCCGTTTCACGAATGAGGGGTTCAGGGTGAACAAGTCCACCAATCCCGGCAGTGCGGCGAACAGGGCGCCGATGATCCCCCCCGCCATGGTGTAGAGGGAGAGAATGCTCCAGAGGGGGTTCCCGGTAGAGAGCATTATGATGTCGCACACGAGGGAAAATATCCAGAGCCCGATGGGGAGCGGGATGAGCATAGGATGGACCGGGTGTTTCGCGATACTGGCCATGCTGATCATTGGTACCTCCGCTGTCCATAGTGGCGGTGCCGGTTATTTCTCATTCCGCGACAGCCATGTCGCCATCATCTGCCTGGCTGACTGCTTAACCATTCCGCCGAGGTTCGGGTCCCCCTTGAAGATGGAGAACATGTATCCTTTTGCCTGCTCTAAAGTGATATGCGGGGGCAGGGGGGGGACGTCGGGGTCGCAGTGCGCGTCTATCACTGCGGGGCGGTCGCAGTTGAGGGCCATGTCCCACGCCCTGCTGATCTGCTCCGGGCTGCGGACCTCGATGCCGCGCAGGCCTATCATTTCGGCATATTTGGCGTAGGGAAAGGGTGGAAGGTCCTGGCTGGCCGAGAACTTCGGGTCCGCGTTCATCACCCGCTGCTCCCAGGTCACCTGGTTGAGGTCGAGGTTGTCGAGGACCAGGAAGATAAGGCGCGGGTCTCCCCACCTCTTCCAGTACTTGGATACTGTGATGAGTCCGTTGATGCCGAGCATCTGCATGGCTCCGTCGCCGACCATGGCGATCACAGGCCGCTTCGGGTGATTCATCTTGGCGGCCAGCGCGTAGGGGACCGCCGGACACATGGTGGCGAGATTGCCGGAAAGGGATGCCATCATGCCGTGGCGTACCCTGATATCACGGGCATACCAGTTGGCGGCGGAACCGGAGTCGCAGGTGAGGATGCAGTTGTTGGGGAGTTTGGGTGAGAGCTCCCAGAAAAGCCGCTGCGGGTTGACAGGGTTTGCATCAAGCATCGCCCTTGCATGCATAACGTCCCACCACTCTTTCACACCCTCCTCGATCTGCTCCCTCCATCTGCCATCGGTCTTCTTCTCCAGGAGCGGGATGAGCGCCCGCAGCGTGAGGGCGCTGTCCCCCTGCAGGTTCACCTCCATGGGGTATCGCAGCCCGAGCATCCTTGCGCTGATGTCGATCTGGACTCCGCGAGCCTGGCCTTCCCTGGGCAGAAACTCCGCATACGGAAAGCCGCTGCCGATCATGAAGAGGGTGTCGCAGTTCATCATCATGTCCCAGCTCGGCTTTGTGCCGAGGAGGCCGATGGAGCCGGTGACATAGGGGAGTTCATCGGGAAGGACGGTTTTGCCCAGCAGTGCCTTGGCGACACCGGCTCCGAGCCGTTCGGCAACCTCCATGACTTCATAGGCCGCGCCGCTTGCCCCTGCCCCTACGAGAACAGCCACTCTGTTTCCGGCGTTGAGAACCTCGGCTGCCCGACGCAGGTCTTCTCGTGCCGGCACTACTTCAGGATGGCTGAAGCCGGTGCCCGTGAAGGTCGTCCCGTGCTTCCTTTCCGGGAAGGCGACTGCATCCATCTCCTGAATGTCGTTGGGGAGAATGATGCAGGTCACGGTGCGTTCGGCGAGCGCGATGCGTATGGCGCGATCTACCAGGTGGCGGATCTGGGAGGGGGTGCTCGCCATGTGGACATAGTGCCCCGCCACGTCTTTGAAGAGGGAGATTAGGTCGACCTCCTGCTGGTAATCGGACCCCAGGGCGGAGGTTGCCTGCTGACCGACGATCGCCACCACCGGCTGGTGGTCCAGCTTAGCGTCGTAAAGGCCGTTCAGCAGGTGTATGGCGCCGGGGCCCGATGTCGCGATGCAAATTCCCACCTCTCCAGTGAATTTGGCATGGGCACAAGCCATCAGTGCCGCATCCTCCTCGTGCCTGGTCTGAATGAACTCGATCCGCTCCCTTGAGCGGTTCAAGGCTCCCATGACGCCGTTTATTCCATCACCCGGATAGCCGTACACCCGGCGAATCCCCCATTCGTGAAGGCGATGGACGAGAAAGTCGCTGGTCGTAGTTGCCATGATTCTCTCCTCTCGACGGCGGCAGTCTGCACGATTCTTTCTAAAGTCTAGCAGGTTGTCCGGAAAGGTCACGGCTGGGAGCCTTGACAAGATTAAGAAATGGACGAAACTTATTAAAGGTTTGAATGACAGACACCTTGCAGGAGCAGCGATGCCGAAAATGACGAGACGCACCTTCATGTGGCTTTCCGGCGGAGCCGGAGCGGCTCTTGCCGCCGAGCCCGGACGCAAGCTCGTCAACAAGCTCGTCCCCTACGTCAATCCACCTGAACAGACCCGCCCCGGAGAATGGAGCCATTTCGCCACAACCTGCCGCGAGTGTCCCGCAGGGTGCGGCATGATGCTGTGGCACCGCGACGGAAGGGTGACAAAGGCGGAGGGGAATCCTGCTCACCCGGTGAACGCCGGGGCCCTCTGCCCCAGGGGGCAGTCGTCGGTCCAGGGTCTCTACGATCCCGACAGGATCAAAGGCGTCTGGCACCGCCCAAGGGGCGGGAGGAAGAGGGAGCGGAGCTGGGAGGAGGCGCTAAGGGAGATAGCTGGAAGTTTGCCCGGGCGCAGTGTTGCCGTGCTTTCCAGCCTGCAGACCGGTTCGCTCTCGGAGGTCATGCGCCGATTCACGGCGACATTCGGCTCCAAAAGGTTCCTTCTGTACGAGCCGTTTCACTACGAAACGCTGAAAAAGGCTCACGGCGCTCTCTTCGGCTTGCCGCTGGTCCCCGACTACCGGATCGACCGGTGCCGGTTCGTCATCAGCTTTGCCGCCGATTTCCTCGAGAGCTGGATTTCACCCGTGGCATATGCTTCACGATTCGGGGAGTTCCGTGGTGCCCAGACGCAGGGCAGGGCAAGCAGGATGGCGTACGTCGGCCCACGCTTTTCGATGACTGCTGCCAATGCCGACGATTTCCTGCAGGTGCCACCGGGGTACGAGCGCGCGGTGGCGGTGGCGATGCTCAAGGTAATCATCGACCGAGGCTGGTCGCGGCGGGACCTGTCGGCTGTTCGTCCGGCAATCGACCGGGTGCTTCAGGACACTGGCGCTATTCCCGGTGTTTCCGGTGAGACCGTTACACAATTTGCCCGTCTGTTCGTGGAGGCGGAAGGAAGTGTGGCCCTCGCCGGCCCGGTGGGAAGTTCCGCTCCGCAGGCTCTGGAGACGGCGGTCGCCTGCGCCCTTCTCAACTACGCCGCCGGCCGTATCGGCGAAACCGTGGATTTCTCGCGTCCTCATGCGCTTTCGAATGCCGCTACGGAGGAAGAGCTGCAGCGTTTTTTCGGCACTCTCGGCCCCAGCGACATCCTCTTCATCCACGACACCAACCCTGTTTATACCCGTCCCGGCACACTGGATCTGATACGCCGTGCGGGGCTCGTAGTCTTCCTCGGCACGATGCCTGATGAAACCGCCGAAGCCGCGGATTGGGTGCTCCCCATAGACTCCCCACTGGAGGCGTGGGGCGAATACGCGCCTTACCCCGGGGTTAACGGCCTTCTGCAGCCGGGGATGGCGCGAATCACCGACAGCATGTCGGCGGGTGACATATTTCTTTCTCTTGCCCGGCGGGCGGGGCGTCCCCTGTCCCGCCCCGGCTTCAGCCAGGAGTCGGGATTTCGTGGATGGCTCGCGGCGCGGTGGGATGAGGTGCGGCGGGCGGCTGCCCCCGGCCGCTCCAGAGACGGATTCTGGACTGATGCATTGCGTGGCGGTGGATACTGGCAGGAATCTGTCCCTGCAGCAGAGGTGAGGTTCAATGCCGGTGCCGCCGGTATGCTTACGGGAGTCCCTCGTCAGTCAACGGACCCGGAGACCGTAGAGCTTTGGCCATGGGCCTCGGTCATGCTCTACGACGGAAGGACCGCCAACCGCGGATGGATTCAGGAAACTCCTGATCCGGTTACCTCCATTGCCTGGGGGAACTGGATCGATATCCATCCCAGGAGGGCATCTGCCCTGAAACTTGCAAACGGAGAGGTGGCAGAGCTGACAACTGCGGCAGGCACGCTGAGGGCGCCGGTACGGATTACCGACGAGGTCGCTGAAAATGTTGCGGCGATTGCGTTCGGACAGGGACATCAGGCAATGGGGCGGAATGCCCGCAAGACCGGCGCCAACGCATTTCTGCTGCTCGGGGCGCCGGAGTCGGGGCGGATATTCCCCTCCTGCCGCATACGCCGGACTGGAGAGCGGCGGGAAAACGATCCGACCTATACCGTACCTACCCGAGAGCAGCACGGGCGTCGTATCGTACAATGGGTTTCCCAGTCTCTTCTGCGCATGATGAAGCCGGGGGAGGGTGAGGAGCTCTTTCTTCCTCTCCCGGAGGGGTACAGAAAGGAACGGGATTTCTACCCCAAGCGGGAGTATCTCCGGCACCGGTGGGCGATGGTTATCGATCTCCACCGATGTATCGGCTGCGGGGCCTGCACGGTTGCCTGCTATGCCGAAAACAATATTCCGGTGATGGGAAAGAAGCAGGTGGCGCGGCAACTGGAGATGGCATGGCTTCGGGTAGTTCCCTACCGGAAAGAACCGGGACCAGGGCTGCGGCTTGCCTGGCTTCCGATGCTCTGCCAGCACTGCGATACCGCACCGTGTGAACCGGTGTGCCCGGTGTACGCGTCGGTGCACAATGAGGAAGGGCTCAATGCGCAGGTATACAACCGCTGCATCGGCACCCGCTACTGCTCCAACAACTGTCCGTACAAGGTCCGGCGTTTCAACTGGCTCGACACGAAGTGGGAGAAGCCCCTCGACATGCAGCTCAACCCCGAAGTGACGGTACGGTCGCGGGGGGTCATGGAGAAGTGCACTTTCTGCGTTCAGCGTATCCGGCAGGCGGAGTACCGGGCGATGGTGGAAAACCGTGACGTCCGAGACGGCGAGGTCGTTCCGGCCTGTGCACAGACATGCCCGACAAAGGTCTTCACCTTCGGAGATCTGCTTGATCCGCAATCGCAGGTGTCCAGGCTGATCCGCACGGACCCGCGGCGCTATCAGGTACTCAAGGAACTTAACACGAAGCCGGCGGTGGTTTACCTGCGGCGTGTGGAGAACGATGTGGATGTTAGTGCATAGGGGGCTGTTGAAAAACAGCCATCTCGCCGCCCTCCTCGAATGCCGCCGTGTGCGGCGTAGCGCTGTTTATGCCCTAGAGGGTACTACGCCTCCATGGGACTTTCTGCGGGTGCGACGATCCGGCTATTTTTGAACATCCCTGGGGTTTTAAGCAGCTTCCTGAATGCTTTAGAGACCGATTTGAACTCGCGACATTTGCAGCGGCTAGGTTTTTTGAAGTTCTCCTGCCTATCCTGTCCATCCTGTTAAACATTGGACCGGAAAGTTAGGCATTATCTGTCGGAGGAGCCGTGCCTGAACTGAACTACGGCCAGATCAATGATGACGTCCTCGTGGCCATGCGAAAGCCCCATCTGCCTTACCTGTTGGCCATCAGTGCACTTGCCGCCGTCATAGGCCTTGCTGCCCTCGCCTGGCTGTACCAGATGCGGATGGGGATGGGGGTTACCGGCCTGAACAATCCTGTGGGCTGGGCCACTTATATAGGAAACTTTGTTTTCTGGGTCGGAATCGCACACTCCGGCACCCTCATCTCCGCCATTCTCTACCTGTTGCGCGCCAACTGGCGCGATGCGGTCTCCCGCTCGTCCGAGGCGATGACGATATTTGCCGTGATGACGGCGGGACTATTTCCGATAATCCATCTCGGCCGCACCTGGGTCTTCTACTACATAATACCGTACCCGTCGCAGCGGCAGATCTGGCCTACTTTCATGAGCCCCCTCATCTGGGATGTCTGTGCCGTGACCACCTATTTCACCGTAAGCCTAATCTTCTGGTTTGTCGGCCTGATTCCCGACATGGCGGCGGCCCGGGACCGGTACGAGGCGGAACTCGGCCGCGACGCCTTCCGCAGCCGGCTCTATCGATTAATGGCTCTCGGCTGGTCTGGTACAGGGAGGCAGTGGCACCACTACGGCCGTTCGTACCTTTTCTTTGCAGCCCTGGCGACACCGCTGGTGATCTCCGTCCACTCCGTAGTTTCGTGGGACTTCGCCATTAGCAACCTGCCGGGGTGGCACAGCACCATCTTTCCTCCCTACTTCGTCGCCGGCGCGATCCATTCCGGCCTTGCAATGGTGCTGACGCTCCTTATTCCGATGCGAAAGCTGCTGAAACTGGAGCGGCTGATAACCCCGCTGCATTTCGAGGCTATCGCAAAAACCATCATACTTACGGCCTCGATAGTAGGTTATGCCTATGCCATGGAGGTCTTCATCGCGTGGTACTCGGGGGACGTATTCGAGTGGCAGCTCTACAAATGGCGGATGACGGGGGATGCGGCCCTGATCTTCTGGCTGCTGATCCCCTTTAATGTGCTGATCCCGCTCCTGTTCGTCTTCAAGCGGGTGCGGACCAATATGGTGGCTCTCTTCGTGATCTCACTCATCATCAACATCGGGATGTGGCTTGAGCGGGTTTTCCTCGTGGTCACCTCTCTTGCCCACGATTTCCTCCCCCACAACTGGGGGACCTACTTTCCGACATGGGTCGAAGTCGTCATAACCACCGGCTCCTTCGCCTTCTTTTTCTTCTGGTTCTTCGGGTTCAGCAAGCTCCTTCCCACGGTGCCCCTCAGCGATCTGAAGATGAGGATAGCCGACGAGGAAATCGAACCCACCGCCCCATGCGCCTGCTGCGTGAAGACTAAGATCGAGCCGGGACAGCCGGCGGTCCTCGCCCTGTTTTCCAATGCCGGGCGGATGGTGCAGGCGCTGAAGGCTGCGTGCGACGGCGGTTTCGGCACCATGGAGACCTTCTCGCCCGTCAAGGTGGATGAGGCCGAGAAGGTGATGACGCTGCCGAAAAGCCCGGTACGGTTCTGGACCCTCGGCGGGGCATTGTGCGGCCTGGTGGGAGGATTCTGGCTCGCTATCGGCACGGGTCTCGTCAATTCACTCATCGTCGGCGGCAAACCCGCTGTATCCATAATCCCCTACTGTGTCGTCGGCTTCGAGGGAACCATCCTTCTGGGAAGCCTGGGGAACTTCCTCGGCCTGCTCTTCCACACCCGGCTCTTCCGCATGAAGACCGAGCCGTACTACGACACGCGCTTCAGCCGCGACATGTTCGGGCTTCTCGTCTCATGCAAGGGGGGGGAGACGGAACGACTGCAACAGCTGCTTGCTGCGGCTTCGCCGGAGGAGATGCATGTCCACCGGTAACCGTTATCACGGTGTCTCCCTACGAACCCTCCTCTGGGCACTGCTCGCCGTCGGCGGCTGGCTCATCTGGCTGAAGTTTGCGGTGGGGGATGATAGCCCCCGGGCGTGGCGTGCCCTGCTGGTAAACTTCATCTTCTTTACCTCCCTTGCCGGCGGACTGGCGGTATGGCCTGCCATCGTCAGGGCCTGCAACGGGTCGTGGCATACAGGGATCGAGCGGTTGGCGGCCGCGGGGATCGGATTTTCCGTCCCGTCGCTCCTGGCCCTTCTCGTCCTCTGGATAGGAAGCCCGCACTGGTCTCCCTGGTACATCTCCAGGTTCCACCAGGGGATCTGGCTCGACAACTCGTTCATCTTCGCCAGGGACGGGCTGGCTCTGCTCCTGTTCTGGGGGGCGGCGGTGCATTATACCGCGAGAAGAAAAGGGAACGGCATGGTGGCAGGGGGAATACTGATCGCCCTGTATGCGCTGGTCTTCTCCCTCCTCGGCATGGATTTGGTGATGGCGCTGGATCCTCACTGGTTCAGTACCCTCGCGGGGGGCTACTTCTTCATCTCCGGCCTCTACATTGCCATCACCTGCTGGACGTTCATGGCAGTGTGGCGGCCGGAGGCGCAGCCGGGACACCTGCACGACCTAGGGCGGCTGGTGGTCGCTTTCAGTCTCATGACGACGTACTTCATGTATGCCCACCTGCTCCCCATCTGGTACGAAGCCCTTCCTCACGAGGTCCGCTTCGTGGCGCCGCGCATGAACTTCCAGCCCTGGAAGTCGGTGAGCATGGCGCTGCTTGCCGTTGTCTACTTGGGGCCTCTCGTCCTCCTGTTGATGGAGCGGGCGAAGCGCAGCCGCTGGTGGCTCGGCGGCGTTTCTTTCCTGATTCTTGCCGGGATGTGGGTGGAGCGGTGGTGGCTTGTGGTGCCCACCTTCGAAAAGGAACTGATGCTTGGAGCGGAGGAATTGGCCACAGCGGCGGCTTTCGCGGGGTTCCTCGGGCTTGGAATGGAGCTGTTCGAGCGGTACGTGCCGCGGACCGCCGTGGGTGAGGAGAAACCGTGACGGAGCGCGTGGACAACGAGCAGGAACTTGCCAAAAAGTTCGAGAATAGGCCGGCCATAGCAGTGGTGGCCGTACTCCTGCTTCTGGCGCTCATCGTCCTCATCCTCTTTGACCGGCTCTATCCGCACGGTCTCGGGCCGCGCCAGCCGATTCCCTTCAGCCACCGGGTGCACGTGCACGTCAAGAAGATCAGCTGCCTGATGTGCCATACCCAGGTGACGGACTCGGCCCGGGCAGGGATACCTCCCCTGCAGACCTGTATCCTCTGCCACGACCGGATCATCCGGACTTTTCCGTACATTCAGGATCTGCGGCGCCACTACGATCAGGGTAAGCCGATTGTCTGGGAACGGGTGAACTGGGTGCCTGAATTCGTTTACTTCAACCACTCGGTTCACGTGCAGCGGGGTATCGACTGCGGCAGGTGCCACGGCAACGTGGCCATGATGGACCGGGTGGTGGCGGCGCATGAGTTTCAGATGGGTTTCTGCATCCAGTGTCACCGGGACAGTCATGCGACCCATGACTGCTTCACCTGCCACCGGTGAGGATCTGGGGGGTTGTTGAAAAACAGCCATCTCGCCGCCGTCCTCTTCTGAGGCGACGTCATATTCGCGCCCTTCCGCCGCCGGCTTCTCCTCAGGCTCCTCGACGTAGCGCTGCTACGCCTGCGGGCCATCGGTCGTAGCCGACGACGGAATCTTCGCGAATCTGACGCCGCTAGTCTCAGCTAGTCTGCGTAGCTCTGCTTCGTGGGCTTTTGCGGTGCGACGATCTGACTGTTTTTGAACAACCTCGAAGGGCCGGCCCTGCCACAGAGGCACAGAGACACGGAGGAATCGTTGTTCTGTGTAATTCGCTGGTGAGGGATCCTGTACGGACAAGGCCTATGGCCAAATACGTCCTCTGTGTCTCTGTGTCTCCGTGGCAAACGCAGCTAGGAACCTAAAGGAAAAGGCATGTTCAACAAACCCAACTCCACAGCCCTCGCCTTCATGGTAGCGGGCGCCGTATGGTTCGTGGTGGGCGCTCTCTATGGGATGGTGTCGGCCATTCACCTGGTGTCGCCGGAGTTTTTTACCAACATCCCATGGCTCGTGTTCGGCCGGGAGCGGCCGATCCACGTGCAAACGATGCTTTACGGCTTCGTGGGTACTACCCTCATCGGCTGCGGCCTCTATTACGTTCCAAGGCTTCTCCGGACAAAGCTCTGGTCCGAGCCCCTTGCATGGGGGAGCTTTTTCCTCTGGAACACCGTCATCCTGAGCGGCCCGATCTGCTTCTCCTTCGGATATACGCAGGGGCGGGAGTACAGTGAGTATGTCTGGTGGGCGGATGTCCTCCTCATGCTAGCGGTGACGCTGCTCATCGTGAACATGGTGATGACCATCGTCAACCGCACGGAGCAGCAGCTCTACGTCTCGGTCTGGTATTTCATGGCTACCTTTCTCTGGACCGCCGGCAACTACCCCATCGGCAACGTGATGTGGCATCCGGAAACCGGGGCGATGCCGGGCCTCATCGATTCCATCTTCCTCTGGTACTGGGGGCACAACCTCCCGGGACTCTTCATCACGCCGCTTGCCACCGGCGCTGCCTATTACATAATTCCCCGCGTCACGAAAACGCCGCTCAATTCCCACACCCTCTCGCTTCTCGGGTTCTGGCTGCTGGTGGCGATGTACACCCACATCGGGGGGCACCACATACTCCAGTCCCCGATACCGAACTGGCTGAAGGCGGTTTCCATCGTAGATTCCGTGGCGATGGTGATTCCGGTCGGAATCGTCGTGATGAACCTGTGGCTCACTGCGAGGCAGCGGGGGGCCCAGGTCTGGCACGATCCTGGGGGAAGGCTTGTGATGGCGGGAATCGTCTGGTACCTGATAACTTGCATTCAGGGGCCGGTGCAGTCGCTTCCCTACCTGCAGAGGGTCACCCATTTCAACAACTGGACTGTCGGCCATTCCCACATCGCCATGTTGGGGTTCGCCGGCTACATTGCGCTGGGGGCAGCCTGGCACATCCTCCCCCAGATCACGGGGAGGAAGCTCTGGTCCACGAAGCTGGTAAACCTCCAGTTCGGGCTCATCACCTTCGGGCTCGTCGGCTTCTTTCTCGTCCTGACCGCAGCCGGCGTGAACCAGGGGAATGCCTGGAACAGTGGTGAGACGGTCTACCGCACACTGCCGCAACTGCGCCCCTACATGGTGTCACGGGCCGCTCTCGGCATATTCATCCTCACCGGGGCGCTGGTCGGGCTACTGAACATAATGATGAGCATGTTCCGGTCCGGGGCCGTCGATGCTGACGAACTGAGACAGGCGGAGGAGCCGCTATGAAGATGTCGCCGGCCCTCCTCATCATCGGGGCACTCATGGTTTTCTGGGCTTCCTCCTTCATCATTGTCGGAATTCCATCAATGACGATGAAAGAGACCCCTTCCGAAATATGGCGGGAATGGACCCCGGCCGAGGCTGCCGGCCACCGGCTCTACAACCGCAATGGCTGCGGCTACTGCCACTCCCTCTACATCCGGATCAATGACTGGGACATCGGCGCCGAGCGGATAGCGGCCGCGGGGGACTATGTAGGAATGGAGCCGATAATTCTCGGCACCGAGAGGACGGGGCCGGACCTCTCCCAGGAAGGTGGGGAGCATCCCGATGACTGGCACATAGCCCATTTCAAGAACCCGCGACATACGAGTCCGATATCTCTCATGCCGTCGTGGGAATTTCTGGGGGATGAGGAGATCCGCCAGCTGACCTCCTTCATGCAGGCGCTTGGCGGGAAGATGGCGGACGAGAGGGTCGCCCGGCAGAACAGGTGGAAGGCCCCGGCCATAGCTGCCTACGAGTCAGGACCCGACCGCAACGTCGAATGGCTGCATGCCCAGGTGCCGGACGTGTGGCGACGGATGCCCAATCCCTATCCGGCGACGGAGGTGGCCCTGGCACGCGGGAAGCGGATCTACCAGGATTTCTGCATCAACTGCCACGGTCCCATCGGTGACGGCATGGGGCTGGCAGCGAAACATGTCTACCCGCCGCCGCTCAACTTCACCACGCTTCGCCGCCACCTGGTGGACGGGAAGTACATCGGCGGCCTCTTCTATTACCAGGTCATGAACGGAATCACGGGTACGGCCATGCCGTACTTCAAGAAGCACCTTGAATCGGAAAAGATCTGGGACGTCTCCAACTATCTGGCGGTCTATTTTTTGGGTTATACCGACGCAGGCATCGAGCCCCGGGGAATCGATGCTTCTTACGAGAACACCTGGGAGAATACCCACGAAACGCCGGCGAATAGAGGTGAGTAAGATGGCGGAGATCACTCACAGCAGCGCGTTCCTCTTCATCTGGATCGGCTTCACCGCTTTGATGATCGTCTGCATCGGACTCATCTTTCTGTGGGGAGTCAGGACGAGGCAGTTCAGCGACCAGGAGCGGGCGCGCTATCTGCCGCTGGATGACGAAAACCGAGACCTTCTCCAATCTGCCAGTGAGACACAGGGGCACAGGGAAAACAGGCAGGTTGCGAGGCAGGAAGTCTGACTTGCAGTCTTCCCTCCGCGTCTCTGGGTCTCTGTGGCGGAGTTGCAGAATCAATGGAGGTTTGGCGACATGATGTATTTCAGCCTCTATGTCCAGCAGAACCAGTGGATCGTCGTCTCGCTGCTGGCGGGAATAATCCTGACGATCATGCTGTGGCTTACCTACTGGGCCATGTGGCGGCCCCGGCGGCATGAGAGCGTCCGGGAACCCAGGATAGAGATCAGGGGGCCGGGGAGCTTCTTCAGGTGGGTGCTGACTTTCATGCCGTGGGTTCTGGTGCTGGTGATAATCGGCACGACCCTCTATACCATAACCCACCTCTACTTGGCCGCAACGACCGTTCCCAACTGGTGAGGCGAGGATGGCGATGAGAAAGTACGACGAAGACCGGGAGATCCCTTCCCCGTGGGAGTGGGTGATAATCACCCTGTTCAGCATCGCGATTGCCGCTTTCGGATGGTTCGTTTACCGGATCGTGCCGGAAGGGCCGCGCTACTGGGATGTGGGGCAGCTTCCCGACACTCCGGCCGAATCCATCTATTCCACGGAGCAGCCGTGGGAGAGCCGGGCTCCGCAACGGCAGCTGCAAAGGCTTCCGGAAGCGAAAAAGGGGCTGCCGCCGAAGCCACGCAACGAACAGTTGCGTGAAAGGGGAGGGGCGCGATGAGGAAAGCGATAATCGTCGTCGCCGTCGCCGTTCCTGCGCTCATCCTCGCATCACTCTTCGGGTACGTTCTCTACACGGGCCCTCGGATGAAAGAGCAGCCCCACATACGCGCCTACCAAACGGTGGCTCCGCTTCCACCGGAAGGGACCGTCGCCGTTCACGTGCCGGAAGGTATTCCCTCTTCCGCTCAGGCGGCGCTCGCGACGAACCCTCTGGAGGCGACGGATCTCAATATTGAAAGGGGAAAGGTCTACTACGGCTACTACTGCATATTCTGTCATGGTGAGGAGGGGAGGGGGAACGGCCCGGTAGGTGAAAGCTACTCACCTGTCCCCGCCGATCTCCGTTCCGCCAGGGTCCGCGGTTATCGGGACGGGCAGCTGCTGCGACGGATGCTGACCGGAGCGGGGCACGGTCCCGTGCTCGAACGGGTAGTGTCTCCCAGGCACCGCTGGCATATCGTCCTCTACGTCCGCTCCCTCGCGGCAGCTCCGTGAGCCTTCGTTCGGCATCCTGCTCTGGTGGGCTTCCGGACGCAGCGCTCGCCCGGAAGTGTAGTTACTGATCCTCAGGGAATTGCATATGACCGAAATACTGGAGGCGACCATGGCGCCGGCTGCAATGAGGGGGTGGAGAATTCCCGCTGCCGCCGCGCAGATAGCAATGGCGTTGTAGCCGAAGCTCCAGGCGAAATTCTGCCGGACGATTCTCCTCGAACTCCTGCTGAGACCGATAACCCAGGGGATGAGGGTGAGGCGGCCCGAGAGAAGCGCTACATTGGCAGAGTGCCGCGCCAGGTCTATGGGGCCGAGGGCGAAGCCGACAGGCGCCAGGGCCAGGGCAGGGGCGTCGTTTATGCCGTCACCCACCATGGCGACCACACCGCTCCCCCCCATGGCATTCCGGATCACCGCCTGCTTCTCTTCGGGCGTCCTCGGTGCTTCCACCTTTTCGATTCCCGTCTTTTGCGCAACGGCCGCTGCCGCTTCGTAGCGGTCTCCCGAGAGGAGTACGGTTGCGATCCCCTGCTGATGCAGAGCTGAAACGCAAGCTGCTGCGTCTGCGCGAAGAGGAGCGGAAAGAGACAACCTCCCCCGTGCCGTTCCTCCCCAGGAGACGGTTACAACCGTCAGCGATCCCCATTCTTCCGCCATATCCGCTTCTGTGCTGCGCGCTGTTTCCGCGTTGACCGTACATTCTTTCCCCTCCCATATCACCGTGCCGCTGATGCCCTTTCCGGGGGTGACGACGATCCCGCTTGCAGTCCCTACTGGTATCCCGCGCGATCGGGCGGCCGCCACGATCGCCCCGGCGATAACATGTTCGCTTCCGGACTCCAGCGCCGCAAGCTTTCCGAGTAGTTCCGTCTCCGGTGTTTCCGGATCTAGTATTTCTATGCGTTGGAGATGGAAATCGCTTTCCGTGACGGTACCGCTCTTGTCGAAGAAGACGACGCCGATTTCGCCGATCCGCTCCATCACGTCTCCTCCCCGCACGGCGACCCCGGCCCGTGCGGCACAGGCTATAGCCAGAGAGGTTGCAAGGGGCGTGGCTATCCCCAGAGTGCAGGGACAGGCTACCACGAGTATGGCGAGTGCGCTGAGCCCACCCCGGACCGGATCGCCGCTCATGGACCAGTAGGCAGCGGCGGCAACGCTGATCAGGAGCACCAGTGGGACGAACCCGCGTGCGAGCTTTTCCGCAAGGCGTTCGATCCTGGCAGGATTGCGGAGAGCCGCCTCGGTGAGGGCCACTATCCGTTGGAGAAGGACTTCCGCTCCAACCTCTTCGGCGACGACCAAAAGGCTGCCGTGGCCGTTGATCGTGCCGGCGAGAACGCGGTCGCCGCAACCACGAAATGCCGTGCCGGCCTCACCGGTGAAAGCCGTCTCCTCTATGACCGTGCATCCTTCCCTTATCCGGCCGTCCACGGCTATCCGCTCTCCGGGCCTGATCCGGACCATATCTCCCGGACGGAGATCCCCCACCGGGACCTCCCGCGTCCCCTCTCCATCCACTAGGAGGGCCGTCGCCGGGAGAAGGAGGTCGACAGCCTGCAGCAGGTGCGCCGCCTTCGTCCTTGCGCTCGACTCGATCAGTCTGCCTACCGTCACCAGGACGGGAAGCATCGTTGCCGTATCGAAGTAGATATGGCCCGTTCGGGACAGGGTGTTGACGGCGCTGACGGCAAAGGCTGCAAGAGATCCTCCTGCGACGAGGGTGTCGAGGCTTGTCCGTCCTTCCCGTAGTTCCTGGAATGCGCCGCTGACGAAAGGGTACAGGAGGATGCCCATCGCGGGGAGGGAGAGGGCGAGGAGCACGTGCCTGAAGATATCGACGGCTCCCGCTTCGACCCAATCCGTATAGAGTAGAAGGGAAATCATCATGATATTCATTGCGAGGAGCGCACCTATCCCCAGCCTCAGGGTATGCCACGCCCGCTCCCCATCATTGCCGCTGCCGACGATGCCGGCCACCAGCCGGCAGGCATGGCAACAGTAGAGCGGTTTGTCAACGGCTCCACTGGCGGCTAATGGTAGTCCGCAGTGAGCGCAGCAGGTGCGGAGACCACCTTTAGTGAACCCCATTACTATTCTCCGGAACAGCAGTGCGGTTTGGCGGCGGGTGTCGGGGCGGCAGCCTGGTTCGAGCAGCCCAGGAGCTGGTGGTAGAGCGGTGTACCGCGAAGCATTGTGCCCGTACCGAGGAGAACGAGGATTACTCCACTGGCCACCGAGGCCCACCTTCTGAAATGGAGCCCAGCAAGGCGTCCGGCGGTGCCGAGGGCGAGGAGCGGAAGGAGTGTGCCGATGCCGAGGCCGGCCATGACAGCAATCCCGTCTGCGACGGAACCGGAGTTAAGTGCGTAGGCTAGAAATCCGAGCACTACGGGGCAGGGGAGAACTCCGGTGGTAAATCCCAGGAGGAGCGCGCTTCCCGGGTTGGGGGTTGCGAAAAGAGGGGCGAGAAGAGGGCCTGCGAGTCCATTCGCGGAAGATTTTTTCCCCCGCAGCGGCAGGAGTCCCAGAAGGGAGAGACCCGCCAGCAGCATGGCTGCCCCTGTGGTAACGCCGATTCCCGTTTGCAGCCACGAAGGTAGAAGCTTTTCGAATGATGATCCCATGTACCCGGCCAGCGCGCCAAGGAACATGTACATGGTGATTCTTCCGGCCTGCCACAGGGTTTGATCGATCAGCATCCTGCGGCCGTTGTCTTCCCTGGCAAGATGGAGGACAAATCCTCCGCACATGCCGAGGCAGTGGCCGCAGGCGAACAGCCCTCCTATGCAGCCGATGGTGAAGAGACTCGTCACGGGTAGACCTCCCGCTGATTTTTAATAAGAATAATCGAGTGGGAGGAAGATGCAAGCGGGTGGCAGCCGGTTGTGCCTCCATAAAGGGTGTAGAAGTTTTATTTTTTTTTCAAATATTTAACTTGCGAATGATTTATAAAGCTGTTATATTTATTCGTAGTTGTATAAATCCCTGAATTTATTCGGTTAAGACGCGGGTGTTTGGTGGGGTTCAGTTTTGTTGAATTTTCGGAACACTGTATTATTAAATGACCGTTCAGGTATTAGGTAAACAACTGTGATTCAGAAAGCTTATCATGCACTTGTCATAACGGTCGCTCTTTTCGTCACCGGTTTGGGGGTGGGACTGCCGGTCCTGTCGTGGCAGGATGGGTGCGAGCTGAAGGGCTCCCCCCTTCCTGTCGTGCATCCTGCTTCCAAGGAGAGATTGAGTGCCGTAGTCGTAAAGCCCGCTGACGAGGTTGCTGCGGTCGATTCGCTCCTGCCGGAACCCCCCATGTTTTTCGAACAGGCGGTTTCTGCGTTCCCGGTTTCCGCCGTCACTGCCGGCAGCAACCCGCATTTTCCTGCCAGAGCATCTCCTCCCGGAGAACAATCCTTCTGCTGAAAGAGTCAAGAGATAATGCGTCCTCTGCGATCCGGCGCCCGCTTCTCCTCAGGGCCGGACGGTTCGATCTTCGCGCACCCGATGAACCGCATGCAGTCCCCGAGGACATCATTGCGCCGGCAGGGGCTGCTGTCCGGCCCCCGGTACAACGGGTCTCGGCGCTGTCTCTATCTATCAAAAAAACCATGAGAAAAGGAGGTGACCTTTTACCCGTAGTGCAGCTTGGAATGTTAACGTGACAGGAAGAACTGCATGAATCGTTTTGGTGGAAACTTTACCTAAAGGAGTAACTCACATGTCTGAAAAGCAGTATGACTGGGCAAAAATTGCCAAGCACCCGAAGTTCATCGAACTGCACCACAAGAAGACGGTGTTTCTGTTCGGCTGGTGGATTTTCTCCACCGTGTACTATTTCCTCCTTCCCATCGGAGCGGCGTATACGCCGGGATTGTTCAAGATCAAGATTCTTGGAGCGATCAATTTCGGCTACCTCTTCGCGCTTTCCCAGTTCTTTGTTTCCTGGGCACTTGCGATGTACTACGCCCACGTGGCCAACAAGGACTTCGACAGGCTCACCCGCGAGCTCGTCGAGGAACTCACCTAAAGGAGGAGTAACGCTACCATGAAGAAATTACTCGTCGCCATAACACTGTCTCTCTCGCTGGGAACATTTGCCCACGCCGAGGACCCGGCCAAGGCTTCCGCACCCGGCGCTGCCGCCGTCACTGCTCCTGCTGCCGCCGCTGCTGCTCCGGCCGCCGTCCAGGCCGCTCCGGCTGCGACTCCTGCCGCCAAGCCTGCCGAGCCGGCAAAGCTTAAGGCCAACCCCAAGGTCACCATCCCGATCTTCCTCATCATCATCGGCGCCACCCTCGGCGTCGTCATATGGTCTGCAAGGAAGACCAAGTCGGCTGCCGACTTCTACACCGCAGGCGGCGGCATAACCGGTACCCAGAACGGCTGGGCCATCGCCGGCGACTACATGTCCGCGGCCTCCTTCCTGGGTATTTCCGGGATGATTTCGCTCTACGGGTATGACGGGTTCATGTACTCGGTAGGGTGGCTCGTGGCGTACATCACGGTGCTCCTCATCGTGGCGGAGCCGTGCAGAAACGCCGGCAAGTACACCCTGGGGGACATCCTCTCCTTCAGGACGGAGCCGAAGCCGGTTCGCGCAGTTGCCGCCATCTCCGTCGTCGCCGTCTCCACCTTCTACCTAACCGCGCAGATGGTCGGCGCCGGAAAGCTCATGCAGCTACTTCTTGGGATTCCCTACAAAGGCGCCGTAGTCGGCGTCGGCATCCTGATGGTCGGCTACGTCGTCTTCGGCGGCATGACCGCAACCACCTGGGTCCAGATCATCAAGGCGGGTCTTCTCATGACCGGCGCAGGCCTCCTGTCGATCCTCGTAGGGATCAAGTCCGGCATGAACCCGCTCCAGTTCTTCACCGACATCTCCACTAACCCGATGATCATCGAGCACGTGCAGAAGACCCTCCTCAAGCATACGGAGGTTCAGGCAGGATTGGACTACGGGCAGCGCTTCCTTGAGCCGGGCCTCTTCCTCAAGAACCCGCTCGACCAGATCTCCCTCGGGATGGCCCTTGTTCTTGGTACTGCAGGGATGCCTCACATCCTCATGCGCTTCTTCACGGTTCCGACCGCCCAGGCCGCACGCAAGTCCGTCATCGTGGCGATGTTCATCATCGGCTCCTTCTACATCCTCACCACCCTCCTCGGTTTCGGTGCTGCAATCCACCTGACCCCGCAGGGCATCATGGGTGTTGACAAGGGTGGCAACATGGCGGCGATGATGCTCGCCCAGAAGCTCGGCGGCGACATCTCTCCGTTCCTCGGCGACCTCCTACTCGCCTTCCTCTGTGCGGTTGCCTTCGCAACCATCCTGGCGGTTGTTTCGGGCCTCGTTCTCGCTGCTTCCGCTGCGATCAGCCACGACATCTACGTAAACGTCATCAAAGACGGTCATGCCGACCAGCACGAGCAGGTCATGGCTGCCCGCATCACCTCCCTCGTGGTCGGTACCTGCGGTATCATCATCGGTATCGCCGCCGAGAAGCAGAACGTTGCCCATCTCGTGGCACTGGCATTCGCCGTCGCCTCCTCCGGCAACCTGCCGGTCGTAGTGCTCTCCCTCTTCTGGAGGAAGTTCAACACCGCCGGTACCATTGCCGGGCTTCTGGTGGGAACGCTGGTTTCCATCGGGCTCGTTATGGTCTCCCCGAACATGACCTACCCGAAGATAGTCGCAGCCGACGCCAAGAAGGTTATCGAGTCGACCGAGAAGAAAATGGCAGCCCTCGCTCCGGGTGCCGTGCTGACCGAGAAGGAGATCAAGGCTTACGACAAGGCGAAGACCGACTTCGAGAAGAACAAGGACGGAAAATCGATCCTTGGTCTCGACAAGCCGCTCATCACCCTCAAGAACCCGGGCATCATCTCGATCCCCATCGGGTTCCTCGCTGCGATCTTCGCCGCACTTGCCTTCCCGAGCCGCCGCTCGGAGGAGATGTTCGACGAGATCTACGTCCGCCAGAACACCGGCATCGGCATGGCCAAGGCCATCGATCACTAGGAACCGATTCGGTTCATCACGCCTTGATTGGCGACTGCAATGTAGTGGGGGGGAAGCGTCAGCTTCCCCCTTTTTTTATGTGAGAGTAGGGTAGAAAAACTATATGACGGGGAGCGGAGGGAGAGGGTTATCCGGGCCCAGCGGCTCAACCAAGACCGAAACGCCGCAATACTTCCGGGGATGCCTGATCGAAATGAGAGAATTCCATGCTGAAGGTGCCTCGTCCCTTGGTGGCGCTGCGCAGTTCGGTCATGTAGCCGAACATGCCGGAAAGAGGGACCAATGCTCGGATGGTATGCACCGAGTCTCCGGTGACAACATTTTCCACCCGTCCCCCCTTCTGCTGAAGCGACCCAAGGACTCTGCCTGCGAATTCGGCCGGCGTCAGCAGTTCCAGCGAAATGACCGGTTCTAGGAGGGTCGGGGCTCCACTGCGGACCGCCATCATTAGGCCCCGCTGTGCAGCAGCGCGAATTCCGTGTTCGGTGGTAACTCCGGGAGTGAGGGGCGCCTCCAGCACCGTAATTTCGACATCTGTGAGGGGATAGCCGGTAGCAGGCCCGCCGGAGCAGGACTGGCGCAGGCTGTCGTCTAGAGCTGCACGCAGTTCGGCGGGGAGCGTGGTGTGTTCCAAGGGAGAGAGAACTATGGCCGGCCCCGACCCGCGGGGTAGGGGGGTAAGCCGAAGAAGCACCTCTCCTCCCTGTATCTTTCCTTCCGCTTCGCGCCTGAAGACTTCCCGGTGGTCGATGGCCTTCGTGATCGTTTCGCGGTATACCACCCGTGGCGATCCGGTTTTCACCTTTACCCCGAAGTCACGGGCCAGTCTGTCCACAACTATTTCCAGGTGCAACTCCCCCATCCCCGTAAGTATTGTCTGGCCGGTCTCTTCGTCCTCCCGGACCCGAAACGTCGGATCCTCCCAGCGCAGCTTTTCGAGCGCAGCGGGAAGGGCCTCCCTGTCCTCTGCCCCGACCGGCTCCACAGCGAGGGAGACCACAGGTTCCGGGGCGGAGATTCCCGGCAGGATTAGAGGCTGATCGGGATGGCAGAGGGTGTCCCCGGTGAGGGTCTCCTTCAGGCCCAGAGCGGCAGCGATTTCGCCGCATCCGATTTCGTCGAGGCGTTCGCGCTTGTGGGCGTGCATGCGAAAGATCCGGGATACTTTTTCCAGGCAACCGCGGGATGCGTTGAGGAGAGTGTCGTTGACGCGGAGCGTCCCCTGGTAGATGCGCAGGTAGGTGAGCTTTCTTCCTTCGTCGGAGAGAACCTTGAAGGCGAGGGCGCAGAAATGGCCGGAGGTGCCGCAGCCTACAGCCGCTTCCGCTCCTGTCTCCGGTTCTTGTGCGGCTACCGGCGGTATGTCGAGAGGCGAGGGGAGAAAAAGGCCTACGGCGTCGAGCACGGGCTGAATCCCTTTGTTGCGCAGAGCCGCACCGAGGAATACCGGAAAGATGGAGCATTCGAGGGTCCCTCGGCGTATTGCCTGATGAACCGCTTCGGCGGGGATCGCGTCTCCGGCGAGAAACAGGGAGCAAACAGCATCATCCTGCTCCGCCAGCGATTCCATAAGCTTCTCCCGTTGACGGCAGACCTCGTCTATCATCTCGGAGGGCACCGGCCGCCGCTCTACCTCTTTTCCTCTTTCATTTTCAGGAAAATAGAGGGCTTCCTGGGCAATCAGATCGACAACCCCCGTGAAGTTCCCCTCGGTGCCTATCGGAAGCTGCATGAGTAGAGGCTTCGCATCGAGCTGCTCCTTCATCTGAGCGAGCACACCAGAATAATCCGCGCCGACCCGGTCCATCTTGTTTATGAAGCAGATACGCGGCACCCGGTATCGCTCGGCTTGCCGCCAGACCGATTCGCTTTGGGGCTGGACACCTTCAACTGCACTGAAGATGGCGACAGCACCGTCCAGAACCCGCATGCTCCGCTCGACTTCGATGGTGAAGTCGATGTGGCCGGGTGTGTCTATGAGGTTGATCTGCCATGCCCGCCATCGGCAGGTGGTGCTTGTGGCCGTGATGGTGATGCCCCGTTCCTGCTCCTGGGGCATCCAGTCCATTACCGCCAGCCCCTCGTCCACTTCGCCGATTTTGTGCGTTTCCCCGCTGTAGAAGAGGATACGCTCGGAAACGGTGGTCTTGCCGGCGTCGATATGGGAAATGATGCCGATGTTGCGAATCTGTTCGGGAGATGCTCCGGACATGTTCACCTCGAAACTGTTCAGGCTGTCTCATTATACCGAAACAACCTGACAGCACAAGGAAGGGATCTTGATAATAAAGCCCCTGCGTTGACTTTGCTCCGGTCGGTTGTTACTATGCCAAACGTGACGCGGGGCCGGAGTTGCAAGACCCGCGGGAGGAGGCTGAAGATGAAGAGAATACTGTTGCTCGTGCTTGCGGTGACCTTTTCGCTGCCGCTCGGGGGGTGCCTCGTGAAGGAGAGCACCTACTTAAAAAAGGTGGACGAAACCGCTGCCCTGATGAAGGACCTGGCGGCACTCCAGGAAAAGCATCGTGAGCTGGCAGCGGATAACAGCACCCTCAGGGAGCAGGTGGAGAAGCTGTCAGGGGAGAGGGCTGACCTGCTTCGAGATAAAGAGAAGCTGGCCGTCGATAACAGGGAGCTGGAAAAGGTTCTGAAAGCGAAGTCTGACACGCTTTCCACTACCATCACCCAGCTTCGGCAGAAGATCGCCGATCTGGAGAACGAGAACGCACGCCTCGCGAAAGAAGTCCTTTCTCTCCAGAAAGCTAAGGAAGAGGAAGTGCAGAAGACTAGCAAAACCTATGAGGACCTGCTGGATAAAATGAAGAATGAGATAGCCCAAGGCCAGGTGACGATCTCTGAACTGAAAGGAAAGCTGACCGTCAATATGGTGGATGCCATTCTGTTCGATTCGGGAAAAGCGGAGGTAAAGCCGGAAGGGGTGGCGGTACTTCAGAAGGTGGTCGAGATTCTGAAGACGGTGCGTGATAAATCGATCAGGATCGAGGGGCATACCGACAACGTGCAGATAGTGGGGGCGCTGGCGCGGAGGTTTTCCACCAACTGGGAGCTTTCTGCTGCCCGTGCAATCAACGTAACGCGGTACCTGCAGGACCAGGGAGTCGATCCTGCCAATCTGGCGGCGGTTGCCTATGCCGAGCACAGGCCTGTGTCGGATAACGCTTCCGATGCAGGGAGGGCTAAAAACAGGCGGATAGAGATCATTCTGGTACCTCGGGACTAGCTTAGGGAAATGTGATAACCAATGGCGAAAAAGAAGAAAAAACAGGAGCCGCAACCGGCTGCTTTCAAGGCGGCTCAGTTCTCTTCACTGAAAGGGTATAAACCTGCCGAAGAAGGGCCAGACCCCCTTCAGGTGAAGCAGGAGCGGCAGGTCCAGCCTGAGCAGGAGAAAGTGGATTCGGCGAGGGAAAGGGACATTTTTCTGCGTGCTATGGAAGGCGTTCGCCCTTTTTCCGGGAAGATGCCCTTCAAGGAGGTATCCGCGGTTAAACCCGCCTCTGCGCCATCCCCCATCACTCAGGAGGAGCGGAACGTATTTCTGGATGCGCTGGCGAACCTTCAGCTTGACGTCCGGTTCCGTGAGGAAGAGAGGGAGGAAAGTGACGACGATACCCTGCGTCCGCTCTCAGCGAGCCGGACCAGGCAGCTCAAACGGGGAGAGATCAGGATTGACTATGAACTCGATCTCCACGGGATGGTGCGTGACGAGGCTCTGCAGTGCCTTGCCAGTTTCGTTGCCGGAGCATGGACCCGGCGGCAGCAGGCAGTGCTCGTGATAACAGGCAAGGGTAACAACTCGCCGGGAGAGCCGGTGCTGCAGCGCGCGGTGGCAGGATGGCTACGGGACAAAGGTCGGGGCATGGTCGCTGAATTCTCGCCTGCCCCCAGGCAGATGGGTGGCTCGGGGGCCTTTGTGGTATTTCTCCGGGACAAGGACAAGAAGCTGCCGGTGGGTGTCCGGAACCAGACCGGCTGACTCTCTTGCACATGATCAGGTTTTTAAGGCAGCCAAAGCGGCTGCCTTTTTTATTGTTTCGTGCAGAAGATGGCCCTAACTATTCCCGCCTTTCTACCGATATTAAAATTTGGTGAATTAGAGTTTGTTTTAAATGTCGGAAGGAGGCATCCGAATGTCGCTCATCATTTCCCAGCTCCAGGACCACATCGGCACCATAGTTCTGGACGACCCCCATCGGCGCAATGTACTGAGCAAAGCACTGGTCGACGAGGTAATGCATGCCATGGAATGGTTCCAGAAGAGCAAGACGCGGGTTCTCGTCCTGAGGGCCCATTCGGGAGCAAAGGTCTGGTCGGCGGGGCACGACGTGCGGGAATTGCCGCTGCCTGGCCGAGACCCGCTTGCTTACAACGATCCCCTAATTACAGTTCTGCGAGGGGTGCAGAATACTCCCATGCCGGTAATTGCAATGATCGAGGGGAGCGTATGGGGAGGAGCGTGCGATCTTGCCCTCAGCTGCGATATTCTCATCGGGTGCCCCACCACAAGTTTCTGCATGACTCCGGCGAAGATCGGGGTTCCGTACAACGCTTCGGGAATCCTCCACTTCATGAATATCATGGGGGCCAATATCGTGAAGGAAATGTTCTTCACTGCCAAGCCCCTTTCGGCGGAGCGTGCCGAGCGGGTGGGAATTCTGAACCATCTTGTCCCGGTAGATGGGCTTGAGGAGTTCACTTATGAAATGGCGCGTAACATTTCACGGCACAGTCCTCTGAGCATTTCGGTCATCAAGGAGCAGATCAGGCTCCTGTCGAGCGCCTATCCGCTCAATCCCCTTACCTTCGAGCGCATCCAGGGGCTCCGCCGCCTGGTCTACGACAGCACCGACTACACTGAAGGGATTCAGGCTTTCCTTGAGAAGCGGTCCCCCGTTTTCACCGGTGTTTAACTTCTATTGCCGGGAAATTTTCCATTCAGTCTGTCGAGGAATCCCAGCAGGCAGGCATTGAACGCATCCGGCTGCTCCAGGTTTGCAAGGTGCCCCGCCTCGGGAATGATGCAGCTGGTACAGTCCGGAATCTTTGAAGCCAGTTGACGTGAGTTCTCCGGAGGAATGGCCCGGTCCTGTTCAGCCCCGATAACCAGACAGGGAATGCGGAGCATTGGGACAAGGGGCGTATAGTCTTTCCGTTCACGCATGGCGAGGAGGCCACCCGTCAGTCCCGAAGTGCTGGTGGCGACCATCCAGGAGTATACTTCAGCGGTCAGCTCCGGGTGCCTATCCTCGGCCCCGGGTGCAAACAGTATCCCCGCAAAGGCGTTGGCCACAACCTGAGGGCCGAACTTGTCTGCTTCCTGGGCGAGAGCGAGCCTTCGTGCTTTTCCTGCGTCGTCGTCTGCGCCGCTTCTTGTGACTATGAAGCAGGCAGCGCTGCACCGTGAAGGATGACGTTCAAGCAGGTCGAGCAATACATACCCCCCCATCGACATGCCTCCGATCACTGCCCGTTCGATTTGCAGGTGGTCCAGGAGCCCGACCAGGTCATCGGCGAACTGAGAAATGCCGGTTTCCCCTCCGGAAGCTTCGCTGCCGCCGAAGCCGCGCAAGTCTGGGCAGATGACGCGGTAGCCCGCGGCTATGAGGGCTTTCATCTGTGGCTGCCACATCTGTCTGTTGAGAGGGAACCCGTGCACAAGAAGTACCGGTGTTCCGCTTCCCCCCATTTCAAATTCCATCGTTATGCCATTTACCGATGCACGCATCCTTCCCTCCTTCCTAACAGCAATTCTTTTGAATGGCGCCAGTTCTGCCGTGCTGAACTAGAAAAGGCAGGCCTTCGAGGTAATTAAGCCAATCTGCAATTTCCGACCAGTTTTGACATAGTGGGCGCGCCCGTAGGACCGATCGCTTCCTCAGGTATTTTCCGACTAAACCTTTTCTTATCCTATGCCGATACCCTTTGCAAGGAGGAAACCATGGGCATTCTTGTGTGTTATGACGATTTCACCTACGACGTCGTCGCTGATTTCACATTTGATACTGAAGATGGAAGGATCGCCGGGTATGACAATTCGTGCGATTGGGAGAAGGTGGTCATGGAAGAATTCATTCCTCTCCCCCCTCTGAATGTGCAGACCGTATTGAAGAAGTAAATATTATGAAGCAACACGCAGGAGGAGCATGATGCTTGTGATGGTCCGTTATATGGATGATGAGTATGGGATAGTCGAAGATTACTGTCTAGACTATCTGATTGCAACCGGTAAAATTGCCGAGTTTGCCCGCTCTGATGAGTGGGTGACCATAGGATGCGACCGTGTCAGGGGCAGTGGCGGTGTCTACGACGGCCCTGAACGGCGAAAACCCTTCAGTGTAGTTACCGGTGATTCAGGCGAAGCATAACACCCTTCCCTTTGCCCTCCGTCTGTTCCACTTCCTAGAGTGGCCGTCCTCGCTTCCCCGGCTACTACGCGTTAAGGCGAATGAACATTACGGTTCATTTGCCTTGGCGGCGAACTTCCCCGCCCTCCACATTGCATCAGGCACATTAATAAATCCCTAAGGTATTTGCCGGCGGTGCCGATACTGGAAATTCACCATCAATATCGGAGGTTCGATGCTGATTGTTGTCCAGTACCTTGATGAGATGTACGACGCTGTAATTCATGACGAGCTGGACGGCCTGATCGGAGCTGGGAAATTGTTAGGATTCTCTTCTCCCCATGGTTGGGTCAACATCACGCGTACACAAAGCAGGGAAGGCCTGAAAAGCTCTGCCGGGAAAAGCACGTTCGGTGCCTGCGAGGTGACCGCTACCCCCTCTGGCGGATCAGAAGCGCCTCCGAGATACTGATGCGCTCCCGTTCAGGGAAGGTGGCGGGACGCTCTGCCGTGAAGAGAGCGTTCACCGAGACAAGCATTGCATTGAGGGGCGTGATATCGAGGATCAGATGGCCGGGAATGGATTCGAGCGTCTTGAAGTTGAGTGGGCAGTGGTCAAGCCTAGAGGCTGCATCCTCTCTTATGAGGAGGGGCAGTCCATGTGTGCGGCAGATCACCGGGCGACTCTCGTACAAGGCACACCTGCCATTGATGAGAAGAGGGCAATCTCCATCGGGAGTTGCCTGTCTGGCACGTTCTGTGATCTGTTCTGCGAGCTCAGGTGGTGCTTTGGCCAATGCCGAAATGAGAGCCGCCGCCTCCACGGGGAAGAGGGTAAGGTGGCGGCAGCACCCGTCGCAGCCGGGGCGGCAGGCTATGTGCTCAGCAAGGTCTTCCGTGACGCGGTTGCAGAAGTCATCGATTTTAGCAATGAGGACGCGGTAGTTTTCGAGATGCTTCACTTACATATCCTCCGGGGCCTGTTTCCGGAAAAAGCTGAAGCCCCGGTTTCCATGGAACCGGGGCTTCATATGCTGGAGCCGATAAGCGGACTCGAACCGCTGATCTGCTGATTACTAATCGTATTGCGGAAATGCCACAAGTATCCGGTGTTATTGGGGCATCTTTTATTAAAGGCTATGTCAGTCAGTCGGACAGTCTAAGTTATCATAGCTGACCTTTCCCTTTCCGATAGTTGCAAGAGTATCCCGTCTACTGATTTAGTGCAATGGTTACCGAAAGTCAGAGAGGCTGACTACTTTAACGGCCATCGTATTCACCCGAGAACATGTCTTCCATCAAAATATCCGCCGCCGCTGGTGGAAGATCCAGTTCAAAGAGAAAGTGCTTTGTTGGGGAACAGGTGCAACGTTCACTTAAAAGCTGTCGCCATCACAAGTCATACCTTGCACTGAATCTTGGTGTCGCTGATCCGCAAATATGTTCTTTTTGATCTCCGGGCATGTGCGAATTGCTGAAAGAGTGCGGTTCGTTTCGGTCAAGGATGGCAAGGTCTTGTTCATCAAGTACGAGCAGCTTGCCAAGGCTTCAGAGGACTGGAAAAAGAAGGCTTGGGCGAAGCTCGAAAAGAAGCTTGAAGAGACCCGGGCTCAGTCCGCTGAGACGTTCGAGCGGGAGCCGGGAGCAGAAGGTTTGCCCGTGGTAATAAACGTGCCGCCACTGGCTCCCGCTATACGCCTGACGATCTGGTACAACCGCTTATCAAGCACTCCCTTTATTACCTGATTGTCGACATCCCTTTCTGCCTTGATTAAACTGCACTAGACTGGCTAATCATGTGGATTTTTACTGCCCCTACCTTTTTTTGAAAAATCTGCCTTATTCTTGATGCCGTACTGGCGTTTTTTCCATTTCCACAACAATTGGACTTGCAATGAAGATCGAAGAATAAGTCGCCACTACAACGCCAACCACCAAGGCAAAGGCAAAATTGTTAATCACCTCTCCTCCGAACAGGTACAAAGAAAACGCAGCCAGAAAGGTGGTCACAGAGGTTATTACGGTTCTTGAGAGGACTTCATTGATGCTCTTATTGAACAAATCCGGAAGCGACCCGGCAAAGCTCTTGTTCATGTTTTCCCTGATCCTGTCGAAAACCACGACTGTATCTGTAAGGGAATAGCCGGCAATGGTCAGGACGGCAGTGACGAACAGGAGGTCGATCTCCTTGTTCATTAAATAGAAGACGGCAATCATGGCCAGGACATCATGAAGAGTAGCGATAGTGGCTCCGATACCGAACTTGAAATCGAAACGCCATGCGATGTAAATAATGATGCCCAACATGGATATCGCCACGGCTACAAGCGTATCTTTCTTCAACTTGTCCCCAATTGAGGGGCCAACTTCGGTAGAACTCTCGACGACGAAACTATTGTCGGGGAAATTGGTTGCAAATATTCGTTTGATTGTATCGGCGACGTTTCCTGAAGATTGATTGGCCTTTCCCACTTTTATCAGAAGTTTGTTCCCTTCCTTTATTTCTTGCAAATGGGCCTCTTTGAGATTGTGTTGAGCCAGAATATCGCGGGCCTTTTCCGTTGAGACGGGATTCGAAAAACTTAGCTGTACCGCGGTTCCACCGGAAAAGTCTATACCCATATTTGCAGCATTCCTGGCAATCTGAATAATGCCAATTATCCCAACTATTGCGATTATTCCTGAGATGACAAAGGAGATCTTTCGTTTGCCGATGAAGTCGATATTGGTTTTTTTGATGAGTTGCATTATTACCTCCTATATGCTGAGCTTCTTGACATCATGACTACGAAGGTAGCTGTCAAAGATGACTCTCGTCGCCACCAGCGATATAAAAAGGTTGATTATGATCCCGAGGCTTAAGGAAACTGCGAAGCCCTTGACAGGACCGGTACCAAACTGAAAAAGCACCGCAGCAGTGATGAGGGTCGTTACATGTGAGTCCATAACTGTCAGGAAAGCCTTGTCATACCCGGCATCAAGGCTCATTTGTGGTGTTCGCCCCATCCTGGTTTCCTCTCTGATCCTCTCAAAGATCAGAACGTTGGAATCTACCGACATCCCGACCAGCAGAACAATCGCTGCAATACCGGGAAGAGTCAGGGTTGCTCCAAGGGCAGCAAGCATCCCCATCAGGTACAGGATGTTCAACACCATGCCTATATTGGCAACTACTCCAGCCCATTTATAATAGACCACCATGAATACCACTACCAAAACCACCCCAACAGCACCGGCAATCAGTCCCTTGTGAATCGAATCCTGACCTATGGAAGGCCCAACAGTTACGTTCTGAACGATCTTGACCGGAGCGGGAAGAGAGCCGGCACGCAATACAATGGCCAGATCCCCTGCCTCTTTTTCAGTAAAAGCTCCGGAGATTTGCGCACTTCCTCCTGAAATCCTCTCCCTGATAACAGGGGCTGAATAAATGGTATTATCGAGCACGATCGCGAACCGCTTTCCTACATTGGCGGCGGTCACCTGATCAAAAAGTCTCGCGCCTGTGGAATTGAACTCAATGGCAACATATGGTTGGTTAAATTGAGAATCGAAATTCACCTGAGCATCGGTCAGCAGGTCTCCGGTAATCATTGCTCTTTTTTTTACAACAAGAGGGACCTCCGACACCGCACCGGTTCGAGGATCGACTTTTTTCTCAAATAGTATCTCGTCCTCTTCAGGAGCTGTCCCTGGTGTGGCGCTCGGATCAATGCTCTCGTTTACCAGCTTGAATTCAAGACGAGCTGTCTTACCGATCAGTTCAATGGCACGTTTAGGGTCTTTAACACCGGGGAGTTGAACCACAATATGATTGCTCCCTTCACGTTGGATGATCGGCTCCGTAACTCCGAACTGGTCAATCCGGTTACGAATGGTTTCCAGCGCCTGTGCTACCGCCTTGTCTTTACGTTCGAATAGCACCTTTTTGTCCATACTCAGTTGCAGATTTACGAAACCCTCTGAATCGGTATGTTCAACAACGTCCATCTCCGGATATTTCTTCTTGATTTGTTGCTTGACGGTGTTGGCAGTCTGCTGATCGTACAGCCTTACTTGCACAAACCCTTCACCGACCCTGCCAACGCTCAGAAAGCGAAGTCTTTGAGCGTCGAGCGAGTCCCCGAGATCAGTGGCTATAAGATCCAGAGCGCCTTCGATAGCTTTTTCCGTATCCACCTCCATTACGAGGTGGGTGCCACCCTGGAGATCGAGACCAAGGTTGATTTTTTCTTTGGGGAGGATGCCCTTCCACCATTGAGGCAATGTTGGAATAAGCGTAGGCGTTAGATAAAGAAACGATAGGAGCGCGAAAAGCAATATTAGACTTGCGCGCCATGCAAGAGTCTTATTCATGGTTAAGCTCCTTCAAATTGTGCTGAGGGATCTTCAACTGGAGCGGTTGCCCTCTCAATGCCAGTGGAATGAGAGACGCGCAGCATGGACTGAATTGTGAGACGAGCAAAACCAGACTTACCCTTGTGCCGCGAGCATGTTTAAGCACGGGCGTATCAAGGGAAAGCTCATGCCTGATTCACGAACTTGAGCCTCACTCCCGACAGAAGATCCAATGGATGGGGAACTTTAACGCCTTTGAAAACAGTGACGCCAAAGATACCTGAAAGTAATGTAATTATGAGAAGGTTAAAGCAGGTGGAGCCCTGGGGGTGATGGCAGAGTCTAGGACAGATACTGCCGTGCGGGATTCCAAATTAATCGAAATAATTTGAAAGGTTGTTCTTTTTAGGATGTCATCAAAATTAATAATGTCTGCTACAAAACCGGTTTTCGCAAAACTGGAGTGTGAGGCATAGTCATGACATTTTACGCTTACCGAGGCACATTGTTTTGCCTTTTGAAAAGACGAGACACCTGGGAGGATGATCCCGTGACAGGCAAAAAGAACCGTTACCGTCAGGACGAGAGGAATAAGGTGTTGGCGGTTATGCAATCGCTTCATCATGAACATTACCCAGCGCGTTATAGAAAGTCGATCACATGTTGCAAGATTAAATCATAAGAGGCGGGTTCATTTATCGATGTTTATCCGGTGCTCGGGCAGGCGGCGCACTATCTCCACTGAGCAGGGCGCATTGAGAGCGACGGCAAAAGAAACTGATCCGAGCATGAATCTTCTGATAGCACCGTAACCGTTCGCACCAAGCACGATTAGTTCTGCACCCCATAACTCTGCTTCGTCCAGGATGACATCTTTTGGCCGTCCTTCCAGAAGCATGGTCTTAACTCTCAATTCAGGCGCACGTTGTTCAAGTTCAGTGGCGGCGATATCCAAGAATTTCATGTCTTCCAAGTCCGGATGTTCGAAAATGTCTTTGCTGTCAATCGGAAGAGGTGAAGATTTGTGTAATGTCATAATCTCTAGAGGTGAACGCACGGTTAAAAGGAGAACTTCTGTCCCCTCGGGCCATGGCCGTCGGCAAACCTCATCAACTGCGGCATCGCTAGATGGAGATCCATCAATTGCCAAAAGAATTCTCATTCCGATATCCTTTCCTTTCTTAAAGTATTTTACGTTCCAAATGGCTTCACGGCCAGAAGCTCGCCGGAAAGCTCACGTCTGACCCGTTCCCGTTCACGGTCAATCTGTTCAACGGTGGCACCAAGCTTACGCAGCATATGTTCGGTCATATTTAGTGCAACTTCCCCTTCACCTGAAAAGATTGCGTCGGCTCCGGCCCGACGCAATATCGAGATGTCTCGGAGATATGCCGCTCGGGCAATGATACGAAGCCTTGGATTGAGGCTGCGCGCCATCCGGATGACTTCCTCACTCCCCTGCATCCCTGCGGACGTAAGTACAAGTGCAACAGCAGTCTCTACGCCGGCAGCCTTTAGGGTTTCGTGAAGCGAGGCATCCCCATAAATGGACGCAATTCCTTCAGCCTGGAGGTTGCGGACAGTTTGGAGATTCATCTCTATCACAATCGGCTCGATTTCATTTTCGCCAAGCAGGCGCGCCAGCGTTTTCCCCGTGGGTCCGTACCCTACTATTACCGCCCGGTCACGGGAAATAGACGCATAGCCGGGCATATTTTCGTCTCCTTTGGATAGACGCGGCTTTGACCGTTTTTCTAGCATCTGCCATAGACGGGTGTGCCTAAGCCGATTCTCAATCGGACCGATAACGCGATACAAAAGAGGATTAAGACTTATCGATATGATCGAGGCAGCGACTAGTGCGTTGGCACCGCTTTCGCTTAGAACACCAAGGTCTCTGCCCGCGGTGGCTATGATGAATGAGAACTCTCCGATCTGTGCCAGAGCCACAGCAACGGAGAGGGCAACTCGCGGCGCATACCCAAGGGCAAGTACGATTACCAGCGCCGCCAGTGGTTTGCCCAGCAATATGATAACAAGTGTAGCGAGCACAAGCCCTGGCGCCTCCAACAAGTGCGCAGGATTAAAGAGCATTCCTACAGAGACAAAGAAGAGAACAGCAAAGGCATCCCGCATCGGCAGCGCCTCGGAGGCCGCACGGAAGCTGAAGTCAGATTGCCTTACTACCATCCCCGCCAGAAATGCCCCCAATGCCATGGAAACACCAAATATTTTGGCAGAACTCACCGCAATTCCCAAGGCAAGAACAAGGACGGTAAGGGTGAAGAGCTCACGAGAATGAGTGGCTGCAACGTGCTCAAGGAGCCAGGGGATGAGGCGACCACCGAAGAAGAAGGTCAATGCGACAAGGATGGCTATCTTTGTAAATGAGAGGCCCATGGCCGAGGGGAGACTTGTAGTCTCTGCCATCTCTGGTCCAAATAATATGGGAAGAAGCACTAGCAGGAAAACGGTGAAAATATCTTCGACAACAAGCCAACCCACGGCTATGTGTCCGGTGGGCGTATGTAGTTCATTGTTGTCTACCAGCACTCTTAGGAGCACTACAGTGCTGGCCACCGAAACGGCAAAACCAAAGACTATTCCTGCTGCCCAACTCCATCCCAGCCAACGTGCCACCAAGCAGCTCAACAAGGTAGCTACGGCGCTCTGACACACGGCTCCGGGGATAGCTACGCGCCGCACTTCCAAAAGTTCCTTGATATGAAACTGAAGACCAACGCCGAACATGAGGAGGATTACGCCGATTTCTGCAAACTGCTCTGCAAGCGCCCGGTCGGCGACAAAGCCGGGAGTGTGCGTTCCAATGGCAATACCTGCCAAAAGATAACCCACAATTGGTGACATGCCGAGGCGATGGGTCAAATAGCCAAAAATCAGCGCCGCCGTAAAGCCACAAGTTATCGTCATTATGAGACCAAGATCGTGCATATTACCTCGTTGTATTAAATATCTTCAATCACCTGCGAAAATTGAAGGAAAGGATATTCTGCTATTGCAGAAGATTGAAGGGTGCCACGGTTCAGGCAGTTTGCCCCTTTAAAATACTTCGGGAGTGCCGTATATATGGCCTGTTTCCTTCGTATCGGCATCATGACATACCTCTCATTTCCTGCAACCATCTTATAAAATAGCAGCGGGAACCTGCGTCTTGTATACCGACGAACAGGACAGAAAAAGCAGCTCTGCGCCACAAGTTTTGTAGAAAAACAATCCATGCTCAAGTCGTGGATATTTTTCTTTAACCAACAGAAAACCTGATATGACAATGCAGCAGTTCTCTCACAACGATGAAAAAAAGCCTGTAAATCAAATTCTAAGCAAATGGGGATGTTAAACGGGTGGAGCCCTGGGGGGGATGGCTGAATTTAAGGTAGAGATTGCTGTGAGGGATTCGTGGTAGAAAGAGGTAATTTGAAAGACGAATCTATTCGTGAAAACAAAAAAACAGCAGATTGAATCAACTAAATGACCAACCTTTGCAACACCTGCTTGAGAGACATTCAACGTGGTGTTGACACCTATATACGTGCCGATTTTGCCATTGTTAAGGTTCGAAACTCTAGAAACATTAATTCCATTAAAGACGAACAGCAACAGTATCGTCAGGATAAATGGAAAACAAATTTTAGAGCCGTTTAGTTTTCTCAACAAAATCATGTCGTCAACTTACCTAAACAGGTTGCGATTTGCAAGAAAAAGGACTTTCTGCCTGCAAACTAGCGGCTGTATAAAGAATATTAGATTAAAATCACCAGCGGCTTCCGGTTGGCAGAGGACTTCTTTTCTAATAGATTACCCCGCAGGCATTCCGGGAGATCTTGTCTCCTATCCTGTATCCGAAGAGCCGGAGTTTTAAGCTTCTCCATTGATGTCACCAAACCGGTCATTGTCGCACAGATTTCCCCTGACCGTTACAACGTGATTGATGGCAACCATCGCAAATAAACTGCGACACCCTGATAGTACAAACGATGAACTTTCCATGCCCAAAAAGATGAAAAGGGTTAGGCAAATCTGCCTAACCCTTTGATTTTGGAGCCGATGGGCGGACTCGAACCGCCGACTTGCTGATTACGAATCAGCTACTCTACCAACTGAGTTACACCGGCAAAATAAATTCTTCGGTAAAAAAGTTTCTCTTACTCAGATCTTACACAAGAAAATACGGGGCTCCAGACCTCTGTCTTAAGTCCCTGTATATGCAAGGTTTGTTTTGGTGACCAGCCACGGCCTGCTGATTACGAATCATGCTCTACCAACTGAGCTATGTCAGCGCACTGCCTGCGAATAGAGACGGCGAAGCAACTGCCTTGAAGCCATTCTTATTTATCGTAATAAAATCCATGTGTCAATCCTCTTATGGAAAAGGGTCGCTGGCGTTCCATTGATATTTCCTTCTAAATACCTGAAAGATTAGAAACAGCTTCAAGTTGTGCGTCGCTGAACCGATCAGCATATACGTGAATGATTCACAACGCCCTGCAAAAAAGTTGATGCATATCTCCGGGAGCGATTCCAGGTTCCGGCTTGTCGCGCATAAGGCGCTTCATTTGGTGCCGATGTGTGAATCAGGTATTCCAGCAGCAGGAAAAGGAGAGAGCGTGAATGAGTAGAGTGAAGGTGCTGATCGTAGATGATTCCCTGACGGTCCGCCAGGCACTGAGCGAAATTCTTGCATCGGATCCCGAAATCCAAGTGGTGGCCACAGCCGGGGATGCCATGACTGCGGCGGACCGCATCAAGGAGCAGACTCCTGATGTCATCACCCTGGACATCGAAATGCCCCATATGGATGGACTCACCTTTCTCCATATGATCATGACCCTGAAGCCGATTCCCGTCGTCATCTGTTCAAGCCAGGTTTCCCGGGCGACCAACAGCGTGCTTGCTCTGGAATACGGCGCTGTAGATATAATCGCAAAGCCCCAGGTCAGTGTCCGAACCTTTTTCGAAGAAAGCAGGATTATGATCTGCGACACGGTGAAAGCGGCGGCACGGGCAAAGCTGAGGGTGATCGGCTGCACTCCGCCGCACCGCCAGGTGGATGTAGAGCGTCCATCGCCTCCGATCGTAAGGGCAAGGCCGGAGTTACCTGTTTGCAGCACTCCGGGGGAGAAGGTAATAGTCGTCGGTGCGTCCACCGGAGGGACCGATGCGCTTAAAGTATTCCTTCGGCAGATGCCGCCCGATGCACCGGGAATTCTAGTGGTGCAGCACATGCCGGAAAACTTCACCCGCGGATTCGCAGAACGGCTCGACGGACTATGTGCCGTGCACGTCAAGGAGGCAGAAAATAGCGACAGGGTAGAGCCAGGGCTCGCCCTTATTGCTCCGGGGAACCAGCACATGCTGCTCAAGCGCGGCGTGGGGGGATATTTTGCGGAAGTGAGGACGGGACCTCTCGTTTCGCGCCACCGTCCGTCGGTGGACGTGCTCTTCAAATCGGCTGCCCGTTACGCCGGAGCCAATGCAATCGGAGTCATAATGACCGGAATGGGTGACGACGGCGCGGTGGGAATGCGGGAGATGAAGGAGGCGGGAGCATTCAACGTAGCTCAGGACGAAGCTACATGTGCGGTGTTCGGGATGCCGAACGAAGCTATCAAGCATGGCGGGGTCGATGTGGTGCTTCCACTTGACGATATCGCGCGAAAGGTTCTTGATAAGGTCTAGGAAAGCCATCTCGCCACCATCCCCGAAAGCAGCAGCGTGCGGCGTAGCGCCTTAGGTCTCCATGTGGCTTTATCCCGGTGGGACGGTCTTCTGCTTTTGAACAACCTGAGTTTTCCGCAATTGGCCCAGGGCTAACCGGAAAGTTGTAAAGAAAAGCGGTGACGAACTTGAAATCGTCACCGCTTTTTTTGTTTTCGGGATGCGCGTAGAAATATTAACCGGCAGCCGCCGCTTCCTTCCCCATAGCATCGTCCATTACTTTGTAAGCGCAGAATTCGCCGCACATGGTACAGGCGCCGTGATCGGCGACACCCGATTCGGAACGGAGCCTCCGTGCCTTCTCCGGGTCCAGGGCCAGGGAGAACTGCCCCTCCCAGTCAAGCTTCTTCCGGCAGCGGGCCATCTGGATGTCGCGAGCCATGGCTCCCGGGATCCCTTTTGAAATGTCCGCAGCATGAGCGGCAATCCGGGAGGCGATGACACCTTCCCTGACGTCCTCGACGGTTGGAAGGCGCAGATGCTCGCTGGGCGTGACGTAACAGAGGAAGTCGGCACCAGCCGCGGCGGCGATGGCGCCTCCGATGGCGCAGGTAATATGGTCGTAGCCGGGGGCGATGTCGGTGACGAGCGGCCCCAGCACATAGAAAGGGGCTCCGTGGCAGAGACGCTTCTGGAGCAGGATGTTTGCCTCGATCTGATTGAGGGGCATGTGTCCGGGCCCTTCGATCATCACCTGCACTCCTGCTTCGCGTGCTCTCTGCGTCAATTCTCCAAGAATGATCAGCTCGTGGATCTGTGCGCGGTCGGTTGCGTCGGCCAGGCAGCCGGGGCGGAAACCGTCACCCAGTGACAGCACCATGTCATATTCCCGCGTTATCTCCAGAAGCTTGTCGAAGTGCTCATAAAGCGGGTTCTCCTTGTTGTTGTAACTCATCCATTCAATGGTGAAAGCGCCGCCGCGCGAAACGACGTCCATCACCCGTCCTTCGTTCCTCATGCGCTCTACGGTGCTTCGCGTCACACCGCAGTGGACGGTGATGAAATCGACCCCGTCCTCCGCATGCTTGACGATCCCTGCGAACATGTCGTCCACTGTCATGTCCACGATAGCCTTTTTCCTGGTCCGCACCGCATCGAGGGCGGCCTGGTAGAGAGGAACGGAGCCGATGCAGGCGTTGGTCTCGGCGATGATGGCCCGACGGATCTCATCCACAGGGCCACCCGTGGAAAGGTCCATGATCGCGTCGGCACCGCACGCCACCGCCACCCGGGCCTTCTCAAGCTCCTTGCTGATGTCGAGGTCGTCGGCCGAGGTTCCGATGTTGGCGTTGACCTTGGTCCGCAGCCCCTTGCCCACCGCTAGAGGGCGTCCGTTCTTGTGGGTTACGTTGCAGCAGATGATGCGGGTGCCGTCTAGGATGCCGTCCCGGATCATTTCCGGAGTTACCGCTTCGTTTCTGGCGGCTTCCTTCATCTCTTCGGTTATGATGCCCTTGCGGGCCTGGTCGAGCTGGGTCATGGTTGCTCCTCAAGCTTCTTTTCGTGTTCAAGCTGTTCTTGTGCCGCCAGGTAATGATTGACCGGTCCGTGACCCCTGCCTAGCGGATGGGCCAGCCGGATGGCTGTGGTAATGAATTCCTTTGCGCGTCCTACCGCGGCGGGAAGCGGTTCTCCCCGGGCAAGGAATGCGGCGATGGCCGATGCCAGTGTACAGCCGGTACCGTGGGTGTTTTTGGTCATGATGCGCCGGGTAGGGAAGCGCATGAAGCCGGTGCCGTCGAAAAGCAGGTCCACCGCGGCACCCTCCGTAAGGTGCCCTCCCTTGAGGAGCACGTTCCGGACCCCTTGGGCATGTAGGGCGCGTGCCGCTTCCTCCATTCCTGCTTCGTCATGGATAGTAACCCCCGTCAGCTGCTCTGCTTCCGGTATGTTCGGGGTGAGGAGATAGGTCAGGGGGAAGAGATGCTCCCGGATCGCAGTTACCGCAGGCCGGTCGACGAGCCGCGCACCCCCCTTCGCCAGCATTACCGGATCGATGACCAGGATGCGTTTGCCGAAGCGCTCAAGCACTTCGGCGACCGTCGCAGCTATGTCTGCCGAATGGAGCATTCCCGTCTTTACGACGTCAACCGGGATGTCGCTTAGAACCGCTGTTATCTGCTCTTCCACGAACGAAGGAGGAACAGGGCAGATGCCGGTAACTCCCCGCGTGTTTTGTGCAGTGAGAGCGGTAATGGCCGACGCTCCGTACGCGCCGAGAAGAGTCACCGTTTTCAGGTCCGCCTGGATTCCCGCGCCTCCACCGGAATCGCTGCCGGCGACGGTGAGGACTGTTCCGCGGGGCGGGGGGAGTCGCCGGTTGAAAAGAAGTGCCAGTTCAGCTGCCGCCACGGCCGGATTCGGGTCGCCCAGCACCGAAGATATGACAGCCACCGCATCGGCGCCCCCGTCCATAACGGAAAGAGCGTTGTCCCGCTTGATGCCGCCTATGGCTACCACCGGTATGCCGACTGAGCCCTTCACTTCACGGAGGGCCGCAGGCCCCGGTAGATGGGTGACTGTCTTGCTTCCCGTCGGATACATCGCTCCGAAGCCGATATAATCTGCGCCGTCCGCCTCCGCCTGCCGGGCTTCCCGCACGGTATGCGTCGAAACGCCTACGATCTTCTTGGGCCCGAGGATCTGCCGTGCGGCGAAGGGGGAGGTATCCTCCTGTCCCAGGTGCACACCGTCCGCGTCGAGCTCCAGGGCGAGGTGCGGGTCGTCATTCACGATGAACGGTATGCCGGCATCGACGCAGAGTGCTCGCAGCTCCCTTCCCAGCGCCACTTTCTCCTCGGGGCTATTCTTCTTGCAGCGGTACTGGAGTACAGCCACGCCTCCCGAAAGCGCAGAGCGCACCCTCTCCACAAGCCGCTCCCCTTCGTCCGTCACTAGATAAAGACCTTCGATTCGGGGCGTGCTCTCGTCATGGTCGATGACGAGACGAAGGAAGTCCTTGGACTGCTTGTTCATGACCATTCCTGTCGCTGAAAAACAAAAAGCCGCGACATGGAGCCGCGGCTTCGCAATCGTTGATGATTGGAAGAGGCGCCGCTTCCCTACGCCGGCATTAACCGGATCAGGTTCAAAGGGTTTGAGCACCCGGCTCATCTCAGTTCGAATGAACTCCCCCAGCTGGCGAAACGTGATAAAGCTAAAGCAAAAGCCGCAACGAGTCAAGGGTTATTGCTGCGGCTTATCCATGCTTTTTCTCGGGGGAGCAGGCCACTGTTCAAGGGGAGAAGCGTACTCTCCTTACCCGGCGTCAGCCTTTGAAGTCGAGTATGCAGCGGATCACATACTCCTGCTCCTGCTCGCTCATGCCGGTATAAAAGGGAAGGCGGAGGAGGCGGTCGCTTATATCCTCTGTTACCGGGCAATCGCCTGCTGCGCTGCCCGATCTGCGGCCCATTTCCGAGATGTGAAGGGGGAGGTAATGGAACACGGCGAGGATGCCCCGTGCCTTCAGATGCGCCATGAGAGCCTGCCGGACGGCCAGAGACGGCATGAGGAGATAGAACATGTGATACGGCTGGTCGCAGTGCGTCGGGACGACGGGGAGGCGAATTCCGAGGGCGCAAGCCCAGTCTTCGAGGCAGGTCGAGTAGCGCTCCCAGATCTTTCGGCGCATCCCCTGAATCCGCTCCCGGACCTCCAGTTGCGCATACAGGAATGCAGCGAGAATGTCCGAGGGGAGATAGCTGGATCCGATATCGACCCAGGTGTACTTGTCTACGAGTCCGCGAAAGAACCTGCTCCTGTCGGTACCCTTCTCCCGGATTATCTCGGCTCGCTCGATGAACCGTTCATCGTTGATGATGAGGGCGCCCCCTTCTCCGCAGTGGAAGTTCTTGGTTTCATGGAAGCTTTGGGTAGCAAGGCAGCCGAAGGTCCCAAGGGGCTTACCACGGTAGCGGCCAAAAAGACCATGCGCATTGTCTTCAACTACAGCAATGCCTTTACTTTCGGCGATGGCGAGGATTGAATCCATTTCGCAGCCGACTCCGGCGTAATGAACCGGCACGATGGCCCGTGTCCGTCCGGTGATCAGCGTTTCCAGCCTGGCTTCGTCCATGTTGAGTGTGTCGGGGCGGATGTCGCAGAATACCGGGCGTGCCCCTCGCAGGACGAAGGCGTTGACGGTGGACACGAAGGTGAAGGATGGCACGATCACTTCGTCCCCCGGCTGGATGTCGAGGAGCAGTGCCGCCATTTCCAGCGCATGCGTGCAGGATGTGGTTAGAAGTACCCGTGGGGCGGAGAGTTCCTCGGCAAGAAGTGAGTGACACTTTTTCGTGTACCCGCCGTCCCCGGAAACGTGGCCGTCGGAAATGGCGGCGGCTATGTATCCGAGTTCGCTGCCGACCATGTACGGTTTGTTGAATGGGATATTCATGATGATCCGTTCCTGTTTTTGTGCTACCAGAAGCGCTCGGTCTGGATGTACTCGGAGATATAGAAAATGATGCCGCTGGCTGCATGAAGGAGCAGAAGCGCCTGACATACCAGTAGACGCCAGCGCCTTTCCTGTTCACGGGCACTTCCTCCGTAGTGCCGAAGCAGAAAGAGAGCCGAGCAGATGAACAGCACGAACAGGGTTATTTGACCGCTCCAGACAAAGTTACCTTGATACATCCTGGGGCCCGATTCCGCAAGCAGATATGTGAATCCGCCGCCGAAAGCGAAAGCGAGCCACGCCAGGAGCAGCCGTCTGTCGCTGACTGCTTCTTTGAGATGAAGAAGCAGCACCGCCAGGGGGAACAGCAGGGAGAGGATGAACTTAGGCAGGAGCCATGAGGAGTAGACGGACATGACTGCAAACGGGGCGAGAACAATGGTGCTCTTTCCTTCATACACGCCCGAAATCTGATCCTGGCTATACGTAAACCAGTACTGGGCAATCAGCAGGACTGCCGCAGGGAGTAGAATCCCGAACCAGATGAGTCGCGAATCGAAGGTTCGGTTATTGAGCCGGCTGAGCCCCATCATCAGGACCGCAGCAGGCAATATGCAGATAGTGAAGCTCGGTTTGGAGAGGACGCAGGCAACCGTGATGCCGGCACAGAGGAGAATTGATGAAAGCCTAGCCCTTTCGACCCCATCAAAAGCGCGAGTCATGAACATGAATGATAGGAGCGCGAGTGGTTTGAGCAGGAGGATTGTCGGGTTGTGAAAGACGTTGGTCGCGATGTAGCCTAAATACAGATGTCCATCGAGAAGGGCCAGCAGCGTTACGGGTGCCGAGAGGAGAAGAGTGGCACTGATCACCCCCGCCATGACGGGAGCGGCTCCCTCATGTCGCAGAGAGATGAAGATGATCGCTGCAGTTGCGGAGGTGGAGGCCAGCACCACAAAGAAGGCGGTCCAGTCGAGCGGTGCGGGAAAAACCAGATGTACGGCCAGTGCCAGTGCCTGGAAAAGGAAGTGTGGCGTGATCACTTCCCGCTTCGTCAGCATCACGGCCGCAAGCTCGGTGTGTACGATGTAGTCGTAGGCGTGCCCCACCATTCGCGACAGGACCGGAGCAAACAAAATTGCGGCGGCAGTTGCAACCAGCAGGGCGCCTGTCGTCAGTTCCCTTCGAGAGATTGCAGTGTTCACTGGTCACCCATGCTTGCCCGGAACTTGGTTGCTTTGCAGTCGAGACTGAGGGAGAGAACGCCCAGCGGGCCGTTCACGAGGATAATTGTTGCTATGACGGGACTGGCGGCGGCGAGACTGTAGCGGAGGGAGAAACGTAGCGACTCTCTGAGTGTTCGTTGGCAGCGCTCCTGTATCATAATAGCCACCTGTGGTACCACAACTGGAGCAACGACGTCGTGAAGCCGCATTTCTGATAAAGACGTTGTGCATTGCAGTTTCGTCCCTGGGTCACTACCGTTACCCGCTCCATCCCTTGTGCGGCAAACCACTGAAGCGCTCCCCGTACGAGAGCCGGGCCGTAGCCCTTTCCCTGGAAAGCGGCACCCACTCCCAGAAGCCCGATCTGTCCGGTCTTTCCCTCTCTAAGGTGGCATGTAATGTAACCGGCGGGGGTGCCTTCCTCCCCGGCTGTAAGCACCGCGTCGGCATAGCCGCGGCAGCTGTTTTCAATCCAGGTGCCGTAGAGGTCGTCGCATCGCTCGGTGGGGAAGCGCTTGTCATAGTAGAAGCGGGTGTCACGGTGATTGATGCGTGCAATCGCTGCCAGCGGTTTAATGTCTGCTTCCACCGCGGAACGGACTGCCACCTTCTCCTGCAGTTTCTGCGGGAGATGCGACAGGTGCTGTTCCAGGGTGACACGGATGTCGGTCTGATGGAATTCCTGTTTCTCTGCTGCCAGGACCGTCTCGTCATCGTCGGCGTCTGCAAGGAAATACAGGCACTCTATCCCGTCCTTTCTGCATTCAGCGAGTGCCTCATCTGCCAGTTTTTCGGTGAGACGCCCGCCTTCGAGCCGCGCGATCCGACGACCGAAGAAGCCGGAGTCCCAGGGCAGAAACTCGATGTGGTGCTTGCTCTCCATCAGACTTTTTCCTCCGGGGAGGTTGTCGATCGTACTGCATAGGTCGGCCGCTCCATCATGCGGAAGTGCATGCGGGCCAGGTATTCCCCGATGACTCCCAGGGCTAGAAGCTGTGCACCGGAAAAGATTGCGATGATCGACGCGAGGAACGGAAATCCCGGGACACTACCTCCCTGAATTACATAGCGGCCTATGACGTACACGAGGATCAATAGACCGAAACACGCGCAGGCGAAACCGAGGAAGCTCGCAACCTGCAGAGGCAGAACGCTGAAGCCTGTCATCATGTTGAAAGCGTGGGTCAGGAGCTTCATGAAGGTGTAGTTGGACACCCCGGCCCGACGTGGCTCGTGACGCACCGGCAGTGCCGTGAAACGGGTTGTTCCCCAGGTGAGCAGGACATCGATTGAGGCAAATGGGCTGCGGTAGTCGGCGAAGGCATTTCTGAGATCCGTCCTGAAGACTCTGAAGGCGCTGATCTTTCGCGCAGTTTCCGCGCCCATGGAGTTCTGCAGGGCGAGTTTCGTCATCCGTGACGCCAGGTCGCGCCAGAGGCCGTGTTCTTCCTTGATGGGAGTTCCATAGACAACGTCATACCCTTCGGAGAGCTTGGTCAGGAGTTTCGGAATTTCTTCCGGAGGGTGTTGCAGATCGTCGTCCATGGTGACGATGAGGCTGAAACGTGCCGCGCGGATTCCGCACAGGAGAGCGTTGTGCTGCCCGTAATTCCTCATCATCTCGATGCCGCGAACATCAGGGTGCCGCGCGGCGAGGTCACCTATCACGCTCCAGCTGCCGTCGCGACTTCCATCGTTTACGAGTATCACTTCCGATGCAGCGGCCAATTCATGCAGCACGGGCAGGAGCTGCTCAATGAGGGCAGGGAGAATCTCGGCACTGTTATAAACGGGAATGACAACGGAAATTGTCGGGCGATCCATGATTTGTCCTCAGAGGTCGTAAGTGAACTGCCATCCCCAGCGGTCCTTTATGTGCTGGGAGATGCGCCCCTTGCTGACAGCGTACCTGTCGATGATTGCCTTGTTCTCAGGGACCTGTCGGGCGAAGGCGAGGGCCGTGTCGTCTGCATGGATCAATGCCCATTCCGGTGCGTCCAGCAACTGCAGGAGCAGAGGATAAGCACTGCCGTCGATGGGCTGCGTGCCCGGCAGCAGCATCAGGTTGATGTTGTAGTCATCCAGGACCTTCTGCCAACCGACTCCGAAGAGGACACGATCGTGAAGGGTTACGAACTCCTCGGCCAATGCACGCCCGTCCACAAAGACAGGATAGCCGGAATGGCACATGAGATAGCCGCCCCAGGCGATGTAGTTGAAGATTCTTCCTGCAGGCTTCGCCTCTTCGAGAAATTTCACCGCCTGGGCCGGAAAGGATCGCTCTGCTCGAAACTTGAAGACATTCCGGTAGTCGGCGGTCGCGGCCCAGATTGCTGCTACGGCTAGCGGGATCAGTGCAAGCCTCCTCTGCGGCTGCCAGTCCGGGAGGTAGGGGATGAGGAGTGGTGCTGCGAGGACGAAGAATGGAATGTACCTCACACCGCTCATTGAGATCCCCAGCAGAGCGATGATGACGAGGAGGTGCGGAAGTGCCATGCGCCTGACGTTGAGAATCACGGTGCCGAGAGCTAGAAGCAGGAGAGCCCAGAACCAGTAATCGAACAGATGGCTGCGCCAGGCAAGGGCAAGGGGGGAGACGTATTCCGTGACCTGGCTCTTGTAGGCTGTGGAGAGGTTGAAGAATTCAGTGAAGGCTCTGAGGCCGTTGGGGTTGAGAAGGGGAGCGATGAGCGCCGCGAGTAGCGGCACCAAGGGGAATTTCTCGAAGGAGGAGGCCTTTCCCAGGGCGGTGTCTCCCAGCATTCCGGCGGCGTACAGAACCAGAACCACCTGTCCCAGGATGAACGAGCCGTGGCAGTTGCTCCAGAGCAGCATGACGGCAGGGAGAAGGATCGCAACCTTCAATCGGTGTTCCGTGCCGGTGCGCAGCCGCTCCAGCAGCCAGAGCATCAGAGGCATGAAGACGAAGGCGAAAATCTGGGGCCGCTCGTTGGGATAATTGCGAAGCACGTTGCCGGCCAGGAAGAGAATGATCAGCGGCCAGATTCCCCTCTTCAATCGGCATCCCCACCAGAAGAGAAATGCGAGGATGCCGGTGTAGATGGCGGCGCGAAAAGCCACCATGCCCGCTTCACCACCCATGTTCCAGATCCCGGCGAGGGCCAGCTGGCCGAGCCAGTACTGTTTTAGCAGGAATGGAATGCGGTTGGAGTCGGGGCGGAACGGATTGACGTCCTTAACCGTGTAGGAGAACGGGTCGGCGGAGGGAAGAGCCTTGTTCTCCCATATCCACTGCCCCGTCTTTACATGCCAGAAGAAGTCTCCGTCTCCAATGGGAAAGGTGAACAGGACCGCAAAGACTCCCAGCAGCAGGAATGCTGCAAACCATCGTCCCTGAATATTTTCGATGGTCGCCATCGGTCCTTCCCCCTTCCGCGGCCATGTCCGCAGGAATTTTCTTGTAAACCAGAAACTTTTAACGTGCAAGTAAAAGTTGGCTCGGTGATTCCTCCCCCCTTTTCCTTTACAGGAGCGTGATGAAAATGATAGAAATGCGTGACCTCCGATAGCCACTCCTTCCTGGATATGAGTGTTCCACATATGGACAGCAGACCCACCATTGCCGAAATCGACCTTGCTTCACTTCGTTACAACTTCTCCGTCATCAGACGTACCGTACCTTCTTCATGCGGCATCCTCGCAGTAGTTAAGGCCGATGCTTACGGCCACGGCTTCATGGACATAGCAACGGAACTTGAAGGGCTCGGCGTAACCGCTTTCGGCGTTGCGTTTCTGGCGGAAGGAATCCAGTTGAGAAAAAGCGGGATAGACCGTCCCATCCTGATTCTGGGAGGGGTATATCCGGGGCAGGAAAGGAAATGCGTCGGATTCAACCTTTCCACCGTCGTCTTCGATCTTGACCAGGCGCGTCGGCTGGATGCCACGGCGGCGAGGCTTTACCGGAAGGCGAGGATACATGTCAAGATCGACACCGGGATGGGGCGTCTTGGTATCCGCCATAATGAGGCAGCCGGTTTCTTCAGAGAGATGAGCAAGCTTTCCAATATCGAGCTGGAAGGCGTGATGTCCCACTTCGCTTCAGCCGACGAGCTCGACGAAGCGGGGGCAGGTTATACCGGACGCCAGGTCGCCGCGTTTGCAGAGGTCGTGGAAGCGGCAAGAAGAGAGGGGTTCTCGCCTTCTTACATTCATATAGCCAATAGCGCTGCGGTCTTTGCACAAGAACTTCCTTTCTGCAACCTGGTGCGCCCCGGCATCACCCTTTACGGAGCCCTCCCTTCCGGAGATTTCCACGGAAAGATGGAATTGAAGCCGGTGATGCGCCTCAAGAGTGAAGTTGCGATGCTGAAATGGGTCGAGCCGGGAGCCAGCATAAGCTACGCGCGCCGCTATGTGGCCCGGGAGCGGCGGCTCATCGCCAGTGTTCCCGTCGGATATGCAGATGGGTACAGCCGCGCTCTGACCAACAAAGGGGAAGCGCTTGTGAGAGGAGAGCGGGCGAGGGTGACGGGGACGGTCTGCATGGACTGGATCATGCTGGATGTGACGGAAATCCCGGGCGTGGCGGTAGGGGATGAGGTGACGCTTCTCGGCTGCGACCGGGAGGGAAGCTGCATTCGGGCTGAAGAGCTTGCGGGTTGGGCCGGCACTATCCCCTATGAAATATTCTGCGGCATAAGCAAACGCGTCCCGCGGGTGTACCTGCTGTAGTCGGGAGAGGAAACCGTGACAAAACAGAAGGTAAAGCTAACCGGCATGGTGAAGGCGGCCGGCTGAGCGGCCAAGCTGGGCCCGGCGGGCCTGGAAGAAGCCATGCGCGGACTGTTAGGGCAGACTGACCCGGCGCTACTTGTGGGGCCGGAGACGTCCGACGATGCCGGAGTGTATCGGATCTCCGCCAACCTTGCCCTGGTCGAGACGGCGGACATCATCACTCCTGTGGTGGATGACCCTTTCCTGTTCGGCAGGATTGCGGCGGCCAACGCCCTGTCCGATGTCTATGCCATGGGTGGGCGTCCCGTCACGGCTACCAACCTTGCTTTTTTTCCGGCCTGCCGATTAGGTGCCGACGTGCTGGCCGATCTCCTTGCCGGTGGGCTCGCTACCTTGCGTGAGGCCGGGGTCTGTCTCGTCGGCGGGCATACGGTGGAAGATGACGAGTTGAAGTACGGCCTTGCGGTAACCGGGCTTGTCGATCCCGAAAGGATTGTTCGCAATTCGACAGCCCGTCCCGGCGACCTTCTAGTCCTTACCAAGCCTGTCGGCACCGGCATCATCAGCACGGCAATAAAGGCCGACATGGCTCCCGCTTTCGCGGTGGAGCGGGCGGTGGCAGAAATGGCCGCACTCAATGCCGCGGCGGCAGAGCTGATGCTGGAGTGTTCAGTCTCCGCTGCTACGGACGTCACCGGGTTCGGTCTCATCGGTCATGCATGTGAAATGGCCAGAGGGGCAGGAGTCGGCGTAAGGCTCGTTGCCAACGACATACCACTAATTCCGGGGGTCCCTGAGTTGGTGGATAGTGGGCTTGTTCCGGCAGGCTGCTACCGCAACCGCGACTATTACCTGGCCTCCACCAGAACGCTGGTGGACCCGGACCGACTTCTTCCCTTCTTCGATCCCCAGACCTCAGGGGGGCTTCTCATCGCGCTTCCGCCGAAAGGAGCCGAGCTTTTTCTGGCCTGTGCTCCCGAACGCGGCTGCAGTGCCGCTCTCGTCGGAGAAGTCGTCAAGGCGGGAGCAGGGTGCGTGGAAATTCTCTGAACGTGTTCGGTCTTGCCTTCGATATCGGTACCACGACCCTTGCCGCGTCCCTGGTGGACCTGCGCAGCGGGGAGCGGATCTCTTCGGCCGGCGCCCTCAACCCGCAACGGACCTTCGGCAGTGACATCGTCACCCGTCTGGAGGCTGCCTGCTCAGCACCCGAAATGGTGGCGCATCTGTCCCTGCTCGTGAACGGGGAACTTGAGCGTCTGGCGAATGATCTTCTCCGTAAAACCCCTCCAGGTGGAGCTGTCGGCAAAGTTGCCTTTGCAGGCAATCCTGCAATGGAGCACCTCCTTCTCGGGCTTCCGGTGGACTCGCTCGCGCGCATCCCGTACCGGCCCCTTTTTTCCCGGGTGCGTAACTTCGGCACGAAGGAGATCGGGTGGAATCTTGCTGCCGAGGCACTCGCCTTCCCGCTACCCGGGGGGTTCGTCGGGGGAGACCTTCTGGCGTTCATTGTCGCTGCGGGGGTCGATAATACGTGTCCCAGGCTATACCTCGATCTTGGTACAAACGGTGAAATAGCTCTATCGACGGAAGGCTGCATATCAGCCACATCTGTTGCCGCCGGCCCTGCGTTCGAGGGGGGGAACATCAAATGCGGCATGGCGGCGGTGCGAGGAGCCATTTCACGCGCTGTCGTCTCGGCAGATCGCGTCTCCGTCGAGACCATCGGCGGTGGGCCTCCGGAGGGTGTATGCGGATCGGCGGTGATCGAGGCTGTAGCGGGCCTGCGGCGATGGGGGGTGATCGACGCAACCGGGCGGCTCCTTTCTCCGTCGGAAATATCCTCCAACCTGGCTGTCCGGGTAAGGGAGGTCGATGGGGAGCGGGCTTTCATTCTCCATCATGATGCCGAACGGTTGATTTACCTTACGCAGGAAGATATTCGCCAAGTGCAGCTTGCAAAGTCTGCGGTCAGGGCAGGGATGGAGGTCCTGGCTGAAAAAGGGGGGATATCCCTTGAGGATGTCGGAGAGGTTGTCGTCACCGGCTCTTTCGGTTCTCACCTGCTCCCGGAGCATCTTGAGGAGATCGGCATTTTCAGCCGAGGCATGGCCGGCCGCGCCCGTTTTTTTGATGATGGGGCACTTGCGGGCGTGGAGCGGGTACTTTGCGACCCTTTCGGGGTGGACCGGCTGGAGAGGCTTGCCGCCGCCTGTCGCGTTGTCCCCCTCTCCGGGAACCCGATGTTCGAGCGGCAATTTCTTTCCCGGATGGACTTTCCTTAGCATCTGCATCAACCCCTCCGCCGCGACCGGGTATTCAACCGCGATGCAGCATCTTTCTGCAGCCATGAGGTACAAGCTGTCTAAAAGGGGAATTGACGGAAGCAGCCTCTTCCGGTAAAAAGGTCGTCCGAAGTTGTTTCCACACTTTTCATACTTGCCGCCACCGGCGGTCGCGAATTCAATAACAACAAGGAGCAACGAGACATGGCTAAAATCACACGAGCGCTTATCAGCGTTTCCGACAAAACGGGTCTGGTCGACTTCGCCCGGGAACTCGCAGGATACGGGGTCGAAATACTTTCCACCGGCGGGACTGCAAAGCTATTGCGGGACGCGGGCTTGACGGTCAAGGATGTTTCGGACTTCACGGGGTTTCCAGAAATGCTCGACGGGAGAGTGAAGACCCTGCATCCGAAGGTGCATGGGGGGCTCCTTGGCATGCGGAGCAATCCCGAACATATTTCGACCATGAAGGCGCACGGCATCGAACCCATAGACATGGTTGTGGTTAACCTCTATCCGTTCGAAGCGACGGTGGCGAAGCCGGATTGCACCCTGGAGGACGCCATCGAGAACATAGACATAGGCGGTCCGACGATGCTCCGTTCAGCCGCAAAGAACAACGCCGACGTAACCGTAATCGTTGATCACACCGACTACCGGAAGGTTCTCGATGAGATGAAAGCTAGCGGCGGTTCGGTTTCGAAAGAGACCAACTTTGCTCTGGCAGTGAAGGTCTACCAGCACACAGCCGCCTACGACGGAGCCATTTCCAACTGGCTGGGCGCCAGGGTCGGTCAGGGTTCCACCCTCTATCCGGAAACGCTGACGTTCCAGTACAGGAAGGCTCAGGAGATGCGCTACGGGGAGAACCCTCACCAGAGCGCGGCATTTTACGTTGAGAAGAATGTCACAGAGGCTTCGGTGGCTACGGCGCGCCAACTGCAGGGAAAGGAGCTTTCTTACAACAACATCGCCGATACCGATGCTGCTCTAGAGTGCATCAAGCAGTTCGGGGAAGGCCCTGCCTGCGTCATCGTGAAGCACGCGAATCCCTGCGGCGTAGCCCTCGGCGCAAATCTTACCGAGGCTTACAATCGTGCCTACAGCACCGATCCCGAGTCGGCTTTCGGCGGCATAATCGCCTTCAATCGCGAGCTTGACGAGGAGACGGCGCGGGCAATAGTCGACCGGCAGTTCGTCGAGGTCATCATCGCTCCGAAGGTGACGCCGTCGGCCCAGGAAATAGTCGCGGCAAAAAAGAACGTACGTCTACTTGAGTGCGGCGAGTGGCCGGCCGAGCCGGGAGCACGCCTTGACCTGAAGCGGGTGAATGGGGGGCTTCTCGTTCAGGATGCGGACCTGGCGATCTTCGACACGCTCAAGGTGGTGACGAAGCGGGCGCCCACCGACAAGGAACTGGAGGACCTCCTTTTCACGTGGCGGGTATCCAAGTACGTGAAGTCGAATGCTATTGTCTACGGAAAGGACGGAATGACCATCGGTGTCGGCGCCGGGCAGATGAGCCGGGTGAATTCGGCGCGCATCGCCGCCATCAAGGCTGAGCATGCGGGGCTTTCCGTCGCCGGTGCCGTAATGGCTTCGGATGCTTTTTTCCCCTTCAGGGATGGGCTGGATAATGCCGCTTCCGTGGGTATAACCGCAGTCATCCAGCCGGGTGGGAGCATGCGCGATGAAGAGGTGATTGCCGCCGCCGACGAGCACGGCATTGCGATGGTCTTTACCGGCATGCGCCATTTCCGGCACTGAGAACGTTGAGTCCGGTACCGAGCACGATGATCGAGGGATGCATTGAAGGGGGGAATGGCCGGACAGCCCCCTCGGCGGTACGAGCGGAGCCGCGGGGGGTTCCGCTTGCCCTGTTCGTCATCATACTCGGATGCCTTCTCGTGTTTTCACGTACCATATGGATGGATTTCGTCTACGACGACATTGAACTCCTGAAGGAGCGATCCTCTCTATGGAACGATGATGTCTTCAAGGTTGCCTTCGGATCTGCAGGGGCCACCCTGTTGGGGAATGCGACCCCTTACTACCGGCCGCTGCTGACTCTTTCGCTGGCGCTGGATCATCGCCTGTGGGGAGTCAATCCTGCAGGGTTCCACCTTGTGAACGTCCTGCTTCACCTTGGCGCGACCCTCATCGTCTTCTTCATTGCCCGCCGGCTCTGGCAAAACACAGGGGCGGCAACGTTAGGGGCGCTTCTTTTCGGAGTGCATCCTGTCCAGGCCGAGGCTGTTTCCTGGATCACTGCACGCGGCGACATCATCTGTGCCATGTTCATGCTTGGTGCTTTCCGGGCATACCTCGCATATGCGGAGAAGCGGAGTACCATCGCGCTGGGGGGCTCGCTCCTTCTGTGCTTTGCGGCCCTCCTGACCAAGGAGATGGGGATCACCCTTCCCCTGCTTGTTTTCCTGTATGCGTTTTTCGTCCTAAAGGAGCGTGGAGGGCGACTTCTGCCCCTGTTGCTCTACGTTCTGCCAGTGGGTATCTACATGGCCCTGAGATTTTCGTTTCTGACGGAACTATCCTCAGGGGCGGTGCCGCCGGCATGGCGGGTTTATACCAGTGCCGGGCTTGTTGCGCGGTACATGGCCAATGTGCTGTTGCCATTCGATCTGCGGGTCTTTTACGACTTGCCGGTTCAGAAAATTGCGGGCAGCATGTCTGTCCTTGTTCCGATGGCGGTGGTCGCTGCTGCCGTTGCAGCAGTAGGCTTCGCCTGGCATCGCCGGCCCCGGGCTGCCTTTGGACTTGTCTGGTTTCTGCTGGTACTGCTGCCGGTTTCCGGCCTGATTGCCATCATTCAGCCGGCACCGATGGCTGACCGCTACCTCTACCTCCCTATGGCAGGCATTGCTTTTGCCGTGACTGCAGGAGTGAGTGAGCTGGGTGAACGGAACAGACGGTATTTGCAATGGGCGGCGGCCTTAATTCTGCTTTTAGCGGCTGGCGCGACATTTGTCAGAACCGGCAACTGGAAGGACCAGGCCGCTTTCCGTGATGCTGTCATCCGCGATGCGCCGGGGGGGTATTTCGGTGAGTACTTCAGGGCGCAGAAACTGCTTGAGCAGGGACAACTCGCGGAATCGCTTGTTGCATTCAATCGCGCACTGCATCTCAATCCGGAGCTAACCGAAGCCTTCAGCAGCAGGGCACTGGTTCACATCCAGCTCGGGGATCTCAACAGTGCAGCCGGTGATCTGCGTGCTGCGCTCAGGCTGGAGCCTCGGAACTGGCAGATACTGACAAACCTGGGTGCGGTATACGCCGAACAGCGTCTGTTCAAAGAGGCGAGGCAGGCATTTCTTGCAGCGTTACAGGTGAACCCGGAAGATGCCAATGCTCTCGACAATCTGAAGAGACTGGACATGATGGAAGGCGAGTTGCGGCAGGCGGACTAGAATCCGGCGGTGACGAAGAAGGTGGTTTATGCTGAATGACAAAAAAGTAGTGGTGGTGCTTCCCGCTTATAACGCCGCCAAAACCCTCGAAATGACGTATAACGAAATCCCCTTCGAGGTGGTCGACCATGTGCTGCTTGTGGATGATGCGAGCCGGGACGATACGAGCCGGGTATCCCGCCGGCTCGGTATCGCCACTATCGTCCACGAGCGTAACAAGGGTTACGGCGGAAACCAGAAGACCTGCTATCGGGCCGCCCTGGATGCGGGTGCCGACATCGTCATCATGCTCCATCCGGATTACCAGTATACCCCCCGCCTGATTACGGCCATGGCGGCCATGATCGCATACGGAGAATTCGACGTGGTTCTCGCGTCCAGGATTCTCGGTGTAGGCGCCCTGGAAGGGGGCATGCCCCTATACAAGTATGTGGCGAACCGCTTTCTTACACTGGTCGAGAATCTGCTGCTCGGACACAAGCTGTCGGAATATCATACTGGGTACCGCGCCTTCTCGCGGGAGATTCTCGAAAAGCTCCCGCTGGACAGGAACTCCGACGATTTCGTCTTCGACAACCAGATGCTAGCCCAGGTTGTCTGGTTCGGCTACCGCATCGGCGAGGTGAGTTGTCCGACAAAGTATTTCGAGGATGCCTCTTCCATCAATTTCAAGCGCAGCGTCATATACGGCCTCGGCGTCCTTCGGACGGCGTTTCAGTTTCGCTTGAACCGTTTGGGAATTATGAAGTCTCCAATATTTCAGGATCAATGATAGATCATGCCGTGGTAACGGCAGGAGGGAGCACATGAAGATGAACGTCTTGGTTATCGGCAGCGGGGGACGCGAGCATGCTCTTGTCTGGAAAATCGCGCAGTCCCCCCTCGTCGAAAAAGTATATTGCGCCCCGGGAAATCCGGGTACTGCCCGGCTCGGGGAAAACGTCGACATTCGGGTGGACGACCTGCCCGGACTCCTCGACTTTGCCCGGCGGCAGAAGATCGACCTGACGGTTGTGGGGCCGGAACTCCCGCTTTCCCTGGGTGTTGTGGACCTTTTCGAAGAGTACGGCCTCAAGATTTTCGGAGCAAGGCGCAACGCTGCGTTCATAGAGGCGAGCAAGGCCTTCGCTAAAGAGCTGATGAAGAAATATCAGGTGCCCACTGCGGCCTACGAGGTCTTTACGGAGGTCGACCCGGCCGTGGCCTTTATCGACCGAATCGGAACTCCCATCGTCATCAAGGCGGACGGCCTTGCTGCCGGCAAGGGAGTAGTGATTGCGCAGGACCGGGACGAGGCGGTGCAGGCTGTTACCGATATGCTGTCCGGTTCGGCGTTCGGGGATGCCGGAGCAAAAGTTGTCATCGAGGAATTCCTTCGCGGCGAGGAGGCGTCCTTTCTGGCCTTCACCGATGGCAAGAATATCATTCCCCTGGCAAGCGCCCAGGATCACAAAGCTGTTTTCGACGGTGATCAGGGGCCCAACACAGGTGGGATGGGGGCCTACTCCCCGGCCCCGGTGGTGACGCCTGCAATACATGAAAAGGCGATGGCAGAAGTGATGCGCCGAACGGTGGACGGAATGGCCGCCGAAGGCCGGCCCTATCGTGGTGTGCTTTACGCGGGTCTGATGATCGACGGAGAATCCGTAAAAACTCTTGAATTCAACGCCCGGTTCGGAGACCCGGAGTGTCAGCCGCTTCTCATGCGCCTAAAGTCGGACATCGTCCCCGTACTCCTGGCGGTGGCAGAAGGCGATATTTCCAACGTCCGGCTCGAATGGCACGATGAAGCGTCGGTATGTGTCGTGATGGCTGCCGGAGGATATCCCGGAGAATACCGGAAAGGTGACGAAATCCGGGGACTCGACGGGGGTGGGGCAATGGATGATCTTGTGGTTTTCCACGCTGGAACCACCGAGAAGGGTGGACGGTACTTTACCAACGGCGGCCGGGTGCTTGGGGTCACTGCGCGGGGAGCTACGGTAAAGGATGCCATCGACAAAGCCTATCAGGGGGTTGTCGCTATCGAGTGGGACGGTGCCCACTATCGCAGGGATATCGGCCGGAAAGCCATCGGTCGGTAGTTTCGGAGCCGGCCTGGTGTCTGTGGCCGACGTTCAGCAATGTTCGCAGGAAAAGCTGATGGCGGTAGAGGCAAAAGTAGCCGGTGCTTCACGCCTCGCTAAATTTCGATTTCTTTTTTTCGGGCAAGTCATATATAATCCCGAAGAATTGCATTGGCGGCACACCCATTCCATTCAGGAGAAGACGTTTGACAACTAACAAAGGTGGTTTTCTGCAGGCGCTGTGGGATTTCTTCTGTTCACTCAAGCTCTCCATCTTTCTGCTCATCGGTCTTGCCGCAACGTCGATCATCGGCACGGTCATCCCTCAGGGGACTCCTCCTCCCGAGTATCTACACTCCATCAGCCAGACCAAATTGCAGGTGTACGAGAAGCTTGGCTTCTTCGACATGTACCACTCCTGGTGGTTCATTCTCCTGCTCTATCTGCTGACTGTGAACCTGGTGGCATGTTCGATCAAGCGGCTCCCGCGGGTATGGAAGATGATTTCGGAGCCCACTCTCGTCATGGACGAGGGGGTCGAGAAGTCCCTTTCGCTCACTCACGAGATGAAACTGTCGGGAGACCTGGCTTCGCAGCGCCAGAAGCTTACGGAGTTTCTCAAGGCGGAATTCGCCGCGCCGGTGGTTACCGAGCATAATGGCGAGTATCATCTTTTCGCCCAGAAAAGCCCATACTCCCGGCTGGGTGTCTACGTTGTTCACCTCAGCATCATCATAATCTTCATCGGCGCACTGATCGGGTCCTTCTTCGGTTACAAGGCCTTCGTGAACATCGTCGAGGGAACAAGCACTTCCACGGTTTATACGCGGACCGAAAAACCGATTGAACTTGGTTTTGCAGTCAAATGCGAAAAATTCTCCGTTTCCTTCTACGACACCGGGGCGCCAAAGGAATTCAAGAGCGTACTGACGGTTCTTGAGAATGGGCAGCCGGTCCAGGGATATCAAAATATCCCGATTGTCGTAAACCACCCGCTCACCTACAAAGGTATTACTTTCTATCAGTCCAGCTACGGACCTGCCGGTGACAGCGCGGTCTTTCACCTCACTGTTCAAAGCCGCAAAGGTGGCGCTCCCGTGAAGCTGATCGCACGTCAGGGGGAGTCTGTAGCTCTTCCCGGCGGCGGCACCGTTCAGGTGGTGGAGTCGACTCAAGAGGTACGGAGCTTCATTCCCGAATTTTCGGGTCCGGCTGTAAAGATAGAGGTGCGTCCGGCAGGAGGCGGTGCTCCGCAGTCCTTCATCGTGTTCCGCAACTACCCGGACTTCGATGCCCAACGGGGGGATGACCTGATCTTTAACTACACCGGGTCGGACGAGAAATTCTATACCGGATTGCAGGTCGCCAAGGACCCGGGGGTCTGGGTAGTCTGGCTCGGCTGCATTCTTATGGTCATCGGGATAATGATGGCATTTTTCATGTCTCACAAGCGTATCTGGATCAGGATTGCACAGGGGCGCGTGGTGGTCGGCGGAACTGCCAGCAAAAATCCCGCTGCCTTCCAGGGCACCTTCGAAAACCTTGTGGACAAGTTGAAGAAAGGGTGATGACCGGTAGACGGAATCGCCGCAGCAGATTGTACCTAACGTAAAAGCGCGGAGGAAACATACAACATGTCCAGTTCCATGCTGTTCAACATCACCACCTTCTCCTATATGATCTCGATGCTGGCTTTCTTCGCCTTTCTCGCAACGAGGAACAAGAATGTCGGAGCTGGTGCGAGCTACATCGCCTACCTGGGGTTCGTGATCCAGACCATCGCCATAGGCCTGCGGTGGAAGGAGTCTTACGACATGGGGCACGGCCATGCGCCGCTTTCCAACCTGTACGAGTCCGTGGTCTTCTTCTCCTGGACCATCATCCTTATCTACGGCCTCATCGAGATGAAATACAAATACCGGGTAATAGGCGCTTTTGTAGTCCCCTTTGCGCTCCTCGGCATGGCATGGGCCCAGCTGGGCCTGAATAGCGGTATAGAGCCCCTTGTTCCGGCACTGCAGAGCAACTGGCTGCTCTATCACGTCATCACATGCTTTCTCGGATACGCAGCCTTTGCGGTGGCCTGCGGCATATCATTCATGTACCTTATCAAGGAAAAACATGAATCTTCTTCGGGAGATGTGGCGGCAGGAGGAATCCTCTCCATGTTCCCCTCCATCAGAGTGCTCGACGACCTGAACTACAAGGCGATCATGATCGGCTTCCCTCTCCTGACGCTGGGTATCGTCACGGGCGCCGCTTGGGCCAACTATGCGTGGGGAACATACTGGAGCTGGGACCCGAAAGAAACATGGTCCCTTATTGTCTGGTTCATCTACGCTGCATTTCTCCATGCGCGGATTACTCGCGGGTGGGTTGGCAGAAGGGCCGCCATCCTTTCGATTATAGGCTTCGCCGCAACTATTTTCTGCTACCTCGGCGTGAACTTGCTCCTGTCCGGTCTGCACAGCTATGGCGGCGGCAGCTAACGCGGCCTGCCCTACGCCAGAGGCTTTCCTGCAGAAGGAGGGCAAAGGATGAGGAATGTGGTTTCATCGCATGCTGCTGAAAGTGCTGGTGCTGGGTATGTCACTGGCCTGTTCCGTTGTCTGTTCAGCCGGCGAACATCCCTGCCTGACCTGCCATGCCGACAAGGTGGTCGACAAAGCAGGGCGGACTGTGCATATGGCGGAGGCTTCCGACGACTGCAAATCTTGCCACCAACTTAAAGAGAGTCTGCGGCATCCGCACGACAAAGAGGCTGTGACCCGGCCCTCATCGAATTCCGGTGCGCTATGTCTGCGCTGCCACGAAGAGGAGAAAGCCAGATACATCCATGCGCCCGTTGCGGCGGGAGAATGCACATCCTGCCATGTTCCTCATCGGGCGCCCTCAAGCTTTCTGCTAAAGAAAAAGGGAGCAGCTCTCTGCCACATGTGCCATGAAGAGGGGAAGCTCAGGCAAAAGTATCAACACGGGCCGGTAGCGGGTGGAAATTGTCTTTTCTGCCACGATCCGCACAGCTCGGAAAACCGGAAGCTGTTAAAGAAGTTCGGTTCATTTCTCTGTTTCGAATGTCACGACCGGGAACTTGCGAAGGGGAATTTCGTGCATGAGCCCGTAGGTTACGGTGATTGTGTCGGTTGTCACAGCATTCATGGCTCCTCTTACAGGAAGATACTCAATGCGGACTTCTCCGATGAGTTCTACCTCTCCTATCAGGCTTCCAATTACGCGCTTTGCTTCCTCTGCCACAGCAGAGAACTCGTCGAGAACCCTACGACGGATGTCACCGATTTCCGTAACGGAACCACAAATCTGCACTACCTTCACGTCAACAAGGCGGACCATGGGCGTTCCTGCAAGGCATGCCATGATGCGCACGCAGCTACCCAGCATAAGCTCATCAAGGAAAGCGTTCCAGGTTTCGGCTCCTGGAGCATACCGATGTTCTTCAGCCCAACCCCTGTCGGCGGGACCTGCGTAGTCGGCTGTCATAAGCCTAAGGCATATGATCGAACGTCGCCGGTTTCCTACTGGTAAAGTATCGTGAGCGCTTCTAAAAAACTCCTATTCCGCATTCCGGTTGTTTTTCTACTCCTGTCGCTTCTTCCCGCATGGGCAGGCGCGGCCGTAACGTTTATTTATCCGGCTGAAAAAAGCTGGGTGAAACGCGCGGACTACCTTATCGTCAAGTTCAACAACCCTGAGATTACCGGTGCAAAGATCACAATAAACGGTGTTGAAAGCGATCTCCTTAATGTCGGAGCACCTGAGTACAGAAAGGCTTTCGATGATTTTCTCATTGTTCGGCCATTGTGGGACAAAGGCAAGAACGCTGTGGTCATTGACGGCTACAATGCAGGAAAGAAAGTCGATTCTGCAGCCACCGACATATTCTTCAACCCATCCTTTGATCTTAAAGCGGTCCCGGGGGAGTATCGGCCGAATATCCTCCATACGGCGGCGAACGAAAAACTGTGTGCTTCCTGCCATAACATGAAGCCCACCTCTGCACAACTCAACAGCGCACCAGGCAAAGAGCATCCCTGTTTCACCTGCCATAAATCAATGATGGACGTGAAGTTCGTTCATGGACCTGCAGGAACATATTCCTGCACATACTGCCATACCATCGAGGGTGACCCGAAGTTTGCCGTGACGCGACGAGATGCCGCTCTGTGCATGGAATGCCATTCCGACAAGACAGAGGAGTTCAAGAAGCGAAAGTATCTCCATGGCCCCATAGATGCCGGGCTTTGTGAGGTTTGCCATGATCCGCATGGAAGCGCGTACCCGTCCCAACTGCGAATGGCGGCCAAGGACCTTTGTCTTTCCTGTCATGCGAAAATCGCTACCGAGCTTCATGCAGTCAGGACACCACGAGGCACTGGTCATCCTCTGAGCGCAAAAGAGGATACGTCTCCACTCAGGAAGGGGAAGGAGTTTTCCTGCGTTTCCTGTCACAAGCCCCATGCGGGAGACGTCCGTTACTATTACCAAAGTAACCTGGAAGAGAAGATGGGCCTTTGTCGGCTCTGTCACAACTACTAGTAACTACAGCAGCAAGGAGAAGAGATGAAAAGACTAGTGATGTTAGCGAAACGTGCAGCTATCGCGGCAGCTTTCCTTCAGATCACGGGATGTGCGAGTACGGCGCCGGTAGTCGACAAGCAGCGCTATTTCTGGCCCCCGCTTCCCGATACGCCCCGGATAGAGTGGCTTGCGGCGTACACCGGGCAGGATGACGTAGAGCCTCCGGGGCCGTTTGCCAAGATTCTCGGATCAGGGGAGTCCATTGGTCTTGACAAGCCGGTCCATATTGCCTCCAACGGTCAGGGAAAGATATATGTCGTCGACCAGAAAAATGGAGTTGTTTTCTTCGATCTTCCTAAAAAGCAAGTAAAGATCCTTGGTGGGGTGGAGAGCCTCGAACTGTTGAAAAGGCCGAGCGGGATTGCTCTCGACGGTGAAGGGAATGTCTATGTAGGCGATGCCCAGGAAAGGCGGATAGTGGTGTTCGGCCAGAACGGCGAGATATCGCGAACAATGGACCTGTCAGCCAGGCTCAAGAACATAGGCTCCTTTGCAATCGACAAGGCCCGGAAGGTCCTGATAGTGCCCGACATCTGGGAGCACAAGGTAGTGATGTTCGACCTCAACGGGAACTACATCCGAGGTGTCGGAAAGCGGGGGACTCAGGAAGGGGACTTCAACTATCCAAGTTCGGTCGCTGTTGACAGGCAGGGTAACATACTGGTTTGTGATGCTATGAATGCGAGGATACAGAGGTTCACCCATGAGTTGAAGCTTATAAACACTTTTGGAAAAAGAGGTGACGGCCCCGGAGAGTTCAATATCATCAAAGGTGTGAGTGTCGACTCGGAGGGGCATATCTACGTCACCGACGGCAAGTCCCATAACCTGGGGATCTATAACGAGCAGGGAGAAGTGTTGCTTTCCATCGGCGGCCCATTCTCACTCCAGCCGGGTCTTTCGGTTACTCCCGGTGGATTTCTCCTGCCGCAAGGGATATATATCGACCAGAACGACACTATCTATATTGTAGACTCCATGAATTCCAGATTCCAGATGTTCCAGTACCTCACCGAGCGCTACCTGCAGGAGCACCCTGTTACCGCAGAGGCGAAATAACCCTTCTCTGCAGTTGGTGAAGATTTTACAAGGCCCTCCCCAAAGGAGGGCTTTTTTTTCTTCCACTGCCATATCTGTGCAATTTGAGAGATCTGAAAAAAGCCATTTCACGACCTCGTAACGCTAAAAAACACCGACACAATTTTCCTATGTTTGTATTACATCCTCATAAGGATCCGAAATAACTCGGATATTGCCAAGCTTGACCCTTTGGCACATGGATTGCTCTATACGTGACAACACCAGCACGATATCGACTACATCAGCAGCGGTATCTTAAGAGATAGACAGGAAAAGGGGGTGTTATTCGGGAAACGGAATCAGTGAAGAAGCACCAGCTATGGCAGTTCGTATCCAACTAAAATGAAAAGGAAGGGACAAAAGAATGAAAAAGATCGTATTGATTGCAGCAGCAGGCCTTCTCGTTACCGCTAACGCAGCTATGGCAAAAAGCATCGTAGGCAGCGACCACGACCTCACCACCGGCGACGCCAAGTCCGAGCTCTGCGTATACTGCCACACCCCGCACAACGCGGCCATTGCCGTTCCCCTCTGGAACAGGAACAATCCGTCTGCCACCAACTTCAAGCTCTACAACAGCTCCACCCTCAGCAGCTCCGCCAAGAAGAGCGCTCTTGATGCAAACAGCATCTCCCTCTTCTGCATGAGCTGCCATGACGGCCAGACCGGTCTCGGCAACGTCGTAGTAAACAGGGCTGCATCCAACACCCTCCGTGGACCGATCGAAGCTATCGATCCGCTTCAGAACACCAATCTCGGTACCGACCTGAGGAACACTCACCCGATCGGCTTCAACTTCTTCGAAGCTCAGAGCGAGGATAACGGTCTCCGCACCGACGCCCAGATCAAGGCTCGCTTCGAGTCCGGCAAGGCTCCCGATGCAACCGCGGTACAGGAGTTCCTCTACGGCTCCAACAACAGCATGTTCGAGTGCGCCAGCTGCCACAGGGTTCACGATCCGGGCACCAGCGGCAACTTCCTCCGCATCGAGAACACCAAGTCTGCTCTCTGCCTTGCTTGCCACAACAAGTAATCTTCTGTAAATCGAAGCACCATGGGGGGGGAAGCGATTCCTCCCCCCTTTTTTGTCTCCGCTCAGCGGGCTCCTCGTTGAAAGAATTGCAGGAAACAGGATTAGCGATTACAAATTATTTTCTTTTTCCTGCACCTGTTCGACCTTCTTAAGTCGCGCCCTGCGCTGCTTCAGCTATATGGCCAAGATGTTGTTGCTATATGGCTAATTAAAATGGCCGCGGCGTTACGGGATTCTTGTCGCTCCGTCCAAACATCCTTCTGAAGGCTTACATATTCTGCGTCGGCAGGTTTTTATCCCTTCACGGATTTAGGGGTACTATCCTTGCAGTCCCCTTGATGTGCAGCCGCGCGGCGTCTTTGCTCCACTTGACCCGGAAGCGGTAAGGAAGAACATGATCGGTAGCCCGAACAAAATAAAGATCTACATTGTCTTCGTGGCTGCGGCCTTGTGCGCTGCCGTGCCGGCTACCCTCCATGCAGCTGTTAACGCTGAGGCCGAGCTCGGCTACACCAGCTATGCCGCTGACGTCAATGGTGCGAAGGTTGATGCAGACAGCTTCCGGCAACGCTACTCGCTTCTCTACAGCGACAATGGACTGATCGGGCGAGGTCGCGTCGGCAGGTACAGGTACAGCCTCGGCTATGAGTGGGCTTCCTTCAGTTCCAAGGTCAGCTCTCCCGATGGGCAGACCGACAGTTCCAGGGGCGCAGGTCACCTTCTGTACCAGGGGGAGATCAGGATGAGGCCTCCCACGATTCCCCTTACGCTGAAGGCGTACAGCCGCGATTTAAGCAGGACTGCTTTTTTCGATGACTACCAGGCCCAGGTGACGGATGCCATCATCGCTCCCGGTATCGCCGGCACACTATACAACGGCACCCACATTCGTAACGGGCTTGTCCTCGGGTTGGGGGTGAAGGAGGAGACCCGCCGTCCCATTTACAAGGATATGCCCAGGCTGCTGGTAGATTATACCGACAGCTACGACCGGGATATGAAGGCTACAAGCCCGGTTGATTCGCGGCTTTCGTTCCTGGTTGTGTCGCTGATGAAAGGTGATGCGGCCTTCAGTTACTGGCGTACGGATTTCAAGGATAAAGTCAACCCCTCTACCTACAACGAGCAGAAGTATACCATTGGCAACGTCAGTTATCAGGAAGGGCGGAAGTGGGTAGATCTTACCAACTGGATCAAGGTGTCTGCCGACATTTCCCACACCCGGCGCATTCCTCAGGGTTCGCTTGAGGATGCCTCCACCGAATACGACCTGAACCTGTTCGCTATGGCCTCCCGAGATCGATGGGAAATGACGACCTTTAACAACTTCAACCGGCAGACGGACCGGAACTCCCGGAGCGAGCAGATGAATCTCCCGCTCTTCGTCAAGGGGACCTGGAACAGGGACACAGACTGGCAGCTGCGTCTACAGTCAACCGATTCTACAACGACCACCTTCGCTTCCGGCATCGAAGACTCCCAATCCGACCAGATTGCATCCCTCAGGGTCAACATGTTTCGCCGCGAGATGTTTACCCTTACCCCGTCGGTGCATGTGGCGCGCGTACTGGATTCCGCCACCGAAAGCCTGAAGCTCGGAGCCGGAGTAGAAACAAACAGCACCCGGAGGTTCTCCGATCGCTATGCTCTATTCGGCAGGTACGGGATCGAAGTTACAAAGTCCGACCAGGAGGGGCAGTCGTCCTCTGACAGCGTGCGGCATACCCTTGTGGGCAGGGGGCTGTACAAGGCAACCGACAACCTTAAGCTGGAGCTGGAAGAGCAGTTCACTGCGAGCACCGGGGAGACTCTTGCCGAAGCGACCTCCTCTTCGAGTATAACCGCCGGAGGAGGCATCTCCACTATAGGGGGAGCCGGTCAGGAGACCCTCAGCAGGCATTACAGAAGCACAACCAAGTTTTCGGCGTCATGGGTGCCTGTGGCCCGACTGCGTGTCGGCTTCGTGGTGACAGGGGACGTCCTGAAGCAGCAGGATCTGCCGATGGACACAACGGCGACTGTCACCAATACCGTAGATTATACGCTCCCCACCTTTGTAGTAGGCTCCTCTCTGTCGGTGAGCAAAAGGTTTGTCGGAGATCAGGGTAAGACCGACGTTGGTGCAAGTGGCTATGCCAGGTACGCTCCCGACAAGACAAAGTCTTCGGAGATGCGCCTCATGCTTGCCCAGAGTGATGAGGACGGGACTAGCACCACGAACCTTGAGCTGTTCCAGAGGTACCGGCACACTATCTTTTCGGGAGCAGGCTACGGCAGGAAGCTTTTCGACATCGTTGAAGAACTGAGCTGGAGCAAGCGACGCTACATTACTCCAGGGTTTGCAGAGGTGCTCGATTCGAAGAAGAGGCTAACCCTGGGGACCGATTATTTCCTCACTCGCAACGTGATTCTTTCCGCCACAATTCGCTATTCCCTCCTCGATCCGGATGACAAGAAGGAAATTCTCGGCAGTGGCGGCGTAGCCTTCAATTTCGACAAGCTGCAAGCCACTATGGAATATACCTACGGGAAGCGGGACGGGAAAACCGATAACCGGACCGAGAAGCGCTTTGCCGCGAACCTCAGGAAGCAGTTCTGAAGCCACACATGCCGATTGTCGCCTCAGATACCCAACCGGGAATTCCCCGGTTTATTTTTTTCAGGCTGCTCCCCCTTGTGGTGAGTTTGGCTGTTGCTGCGTTTCTGGTAAGAGAGGTGGTCGACGCCGACACCTGGTGGCAGGTCGGAATTGGTCGCGACATTCTCGCCCGCTGGGAAATTCCCGGAACCGACCGCTTCAGTGCTGCGGGATTCGGTCGTCCCTATCATGATTCTCATTGGCTGTTCCAGGTTCTTTTGGCGTCTGCGGACCGGCTGGCAGGGATGGTGGGGGTTAACCTCGTGATGATCACCCTCTGGGGTGTCATACTGTTTTTCTGCTACCGCGCCATGTGCCGGTGGATACCCGCTGATAATGCATCCCTGCTTCTCTTCTGTGTCGCACTGGCCTGCAGCGACCGGTTTACCCCTCGTCCCGACCTTATAACTATTCTGATGGTTGTCCTCTTTTACCTGCGCCTTCAGGAGGAGCGCTACCGAAGCAGCTGGCAGCTCCTTCTATTCGCTTTTCTCCAGGTTATCTGGACAAACTCCCATGGCCTGTTCGTTATCGGGCCTTTCATGGCGGGGTGTGTCCTGGCAGGAGCAGCAATCTCCTCCATCAGGAGTGGAGAGGCCGACCTGAAGTGGCCGCTATTACTCTTTCTGGCAGTGGCAGCAGCAAGCATTGTTTCTCCCTTTGGTGTCGACGGGTGGCGTTATGCGCTGCTGCTGGCAACGGAGGCGGGTCCTGCAGCCCCCACCTTTTTCAAGACGATTGCGGAACTTACCCCTACCTTCGGCAACATCAGCCGTTCGGCACCGGATTTCTGGTTCTTTCTCATCCTGCTCCTTCTTGCCGCCGTTGCTGCATTTGAAGCACTGAGAGCGAGGCGTTTCTCTCTTTCCCGCCTTCTGCTGATAGCAGGGCTTGCTGCGGCTGCCTGCACCGGCCGCCGCAACATCCCACTTTTTGCGGTTGCAGCGGGGCCTTTCATTGCCGAGCACCTTTCAGGGTATCTACGGGGACATTTGCCACGAGCGGTGGCGGTGGCTGCGGCTGCCCTGATCCTGTTCAGCTGCTGGTTTCCCCTTTCCGGGCGGTACTACAGGATGCTCAATTACCCGATACGAGCAGGCCTGCAAGCTTCACCCATCCTCTTTTCTGCCGATTTTCCGCGTTTCATGGCTGCTTCGGGGTTTAGCGGGCAGCTTTACAATTCGAATTACCTGGGCGGATATTGTCTGTATCATGGGATTCGTCCTTTGACGGACGGCCGCTGGGAAGTATACGACTCAGAGCATCTGGAGCAGATATTCTCGGCGCCCGGGGATCAAAGGTTGTGGGAGCAGATCGTCAGTCGCCATGCTTTAACCGGTGTTTTGCTTCTCCATGATTCCGAGGAGGCGAACAACCTGCTTCCGCGGCTGCGTAACGACGACAGGTGGCGGCTAGTATATGCTGATCTTGCAGTGTCCTTCTGGATGAGAGCAGATCAGCCGAAGCTTCCACCTGCAGTAGATCCGGCGCACCTCGCCAAGGCTCTCCCGCAGCCGATGCGCCCCGAGCAATCCCTTATGCTGGCATCCTTTTTCGCAGCTACGGGAGCAACAGAGGAGGCGATCCGGTCCTACAGGCGGACACTATTTCTGGATCCCGGGGAAAAACGCGCGCTTCACGGAATGGGGGGGCTCTATGCTTCAACTGGTAGACTTTTCGAGTCTGAGCAGGCATACTTGGCGCTCCTGAAGCAGGACGACCAGGATACTGCAGCGCTTAATGAACTGGCTTTTCTCGCGTACCGGCGCGGCAAAACCGACCTTGCAATCACGTATCTTCGGCAGGCACTTTCGATAAAACCGCATGATGCTGATCTGCAAGCCAACTATCGGCGGCTGACCGGCGGTGGTTCCAGATAGCCCGGCAACAAAATCACGAATGTCAGAAATAGAGTTTTCAATCATAATTCCTGTTAAACCTGGTGGAGAAGTCAAGGCCCTCGAAGCCCTGAAGCGCTCCAGCTTTCCTGCCGAACGCGTCGAGCTCCTGATCGCGGAGGGAACCCAGCCCAGCAGGCAGCGCAACATGGCCGCAGCTCAAGCGCGCGGACGCTTTCTCTATTTTCTTGATGACGATTCGATTATTGCCGCCGGTTCCCTGGAGAGGATCTCACATCACTTCACCGATCCGCAGGTTGGCGTCGTGGGGGGGCCTTCTCTGACCCCACCCGAAGATGGGCCCTGGCAGCAGGCCTTCGGTGCAGCGTTCTCTTCCATTCTGGGTGGGGGAGGCGTGCGTAACAGGTACAGGAAGCATGGGAGAGCAAGGTTTGCCGGGGAGCGGGAGTTGATTCTCTGTAACCTTGCCATCCGCCGGGAGGTATTCCTCCAGTTTAACGGTTTTGATGAACGCCTTTACCCGAATGAGGAGAACGAATTGCTGGATCGCCTCCTCAAGGCCGGGTTTCGCTCTGTTCACGATCCCGATATTGCTGTCTACCGCAGCCAACGCGCGACATTCCGGGCGTTCGTCCGCCAATTGCTTACTTATGGCAGGGGGCGTGGCGAGCAGGCCCGCATAAGCGGCAAGCTCCCTGTTTCCGCTGCAATTCCGTCTCTGTTCCTCCTCTACATGCTTTCCCTCCCTGTTGTTGCAAATGCTGCCTATACACTACCCCTTGCATGCTATGCATTTGCTGTTGTATGCTTTGCGGCGGCAGATGCAGTGCGTGTAAAGCGTGGCATGATCATGCCTCTCCTACTGGCCGTTTTCCCGGCACTCCATCTTTCCTACGGAACAGGACTGATATGGGGGCTCCTGAGCCCGCGTTTCAGAAGGCCCAATGGGATAGTCGGCCAAGTGGTCATTTCACGTATTACAGATGCCTGAATACGCCAGCATTCCAATAGAGACACTCGCCCGATCGGAGCATCCGTGGATCTTACTATTGTAGTTCCCATATTCAATGAGGAAGAGAACATACCGCTTCTGTGCGACACAATCCGGGATGCGCTGACGGAGAGCGGTCTTTCCTATGAAGTCATCTTCGCTGATGACGGATCCATTGACAGTTCGTTCGACCGGCTGAAGGAGCAGGCGAGGAAGGATCCCAGGTACAGAATCATCCGGCTGCGGCGCAATTTCGGCCAGACTGCAGCCATGGCCGCCGGCTTCGCCGCGGCCTCCGGTAGAGTGATCGTGCCGATGGATGGCGACCTGCAGAACGATCCCGCGGACATACCTCTTCTTCTGAAGAAGCTTGACGAGGGATATGACGTGGTTTCGGGCTGGCGTAAAGACCGCCGCGACACCTTCATCAACCGCAAGCTCCCATCTCTGCTCGCCAACGCCCTGATATCCAGAATGACCGGAGTTCATCTGCACGACTACGGATGCACGCTGAAGGCATACAGACGTGAGGTCCTGGAGGGTGTAAACCTGTATGGGGAGATGCATCGGTTTGTTCCTGCCCTGGCGTCCCAGGTGGGGGCGCGTGTAACGGAGTTGCCGGTCAGGCACCATCCAAGGCGTCACGGCAAGAGCAAGTACGGCATCTCGAGGACGATGCGGGTGGTCCTTGATCTGATGACGGTGAAATTTCTTCTTACCTACTCGACCAAGCCTATCCAGCTTTTCGGCAAAATGGGGATTTATACTCTTTTTGCAGGATCGTTCACCGGGTCGCTCATGCTCTACATGAAGTTTTTCGAGCAGGTCAGCATGAATCGCAACCCCCTGCTGATCCTGACTGCATTCCTCCTCTTCATGGGGGTACAGTTTATCGTTCTCGGCCTCCTTGGAGAGGTGAACGCCCGAACATACTATGAAGCGCAGGGGAAGCCGATCTACACAGTCAGGGAAACAGTGAACCTTGAACGATAACAGCCTGAGAATTCTCATGCTGGCGCCGACTCCATACTTCGCTGACCGCGGCTGTCATGTGAGGATATACGAAGAAGCGCGGACTCTCATCGCCCTCGGCCACCAGGTTTGCATCGCTACCTATCATCTCGGCCGGGACATGCCCGGCATCCCTACCTGCCGGATTCCCACAATTCCCTGGTACCGGAAGTTGGCTGCCGGGCCTTCGTGGCACAAGCCCTACCTTGACCTTCTTCTCCTTGCTAAGGCTGTAAAGACTGCTCGCGAGTTCCGTCCGCACATAATCCATGCGCATCTCCACGAGGGGGCCTTTATCGGCCTGCTTCTGAAAAAGCTCTTCCGTTGTCCGCTGCTGTTCGACTGCCAGGGGAGCCTGACGTCGGAAATGGTGGATCACTCCTTCATAGAAAAGGAGGGGATACTGTACCGGCTCTTCGGCTCCGTCGAACGACTGGTGAACAGGGGGTCAGACTTCATCGTTACAAGTTCCGGAGAGGGGGAGAAGGATCTTACGGAGAACTGGGGGGTGGACCCGCGGCGGGTGCAGGCGATCATCGACGGGGTGAACACGGATGCCTTTCGGCCGCTTCCTTCCCGGCGTCTAGATGCACGCCGGAAGCTGCAACTTCCTCTTGATCGGCCCGTCGCCGCCTTTCTCGGTGTTCTGAACCGTTACCAGGGGGTCGATCTGCTGCTGGAATCCATCTCCCTGTCGCGTTCGGCAGGCAGCCCGCTTCACTATCTGATAATGGGCTTCCCGGTGGAGGAATACCGGGAAAAAGCGGAAAGGGCAGGTCTCTCCGATTGCATCACTTTTACCGGCCGGGTCGATTACATGGACGTCCCTTTTTTCCTCTCGGCGGCCGACCTCGCCCTCTCTCCGAAAATTTCGCGCACGGAAGCGAACGGCAAGCTGTTCAACTACATGGCTTGCGCTCTTCCCACCGTGGCATTCGACACTCCGGTTAACCGGGAGATCCTGGGTGATACGGGTGTCTATGCGAAATATGGGGACGCAGGTGACTTTGCCCGGCAGGTTCGGGAACTTGCCGGAGATGGAGACCGCATGGCGAGACTGGGTACATGTGTGCGTGAGAAGTCGGAGCGTGAGCACTCCTGGGTCGCACGCGGAATTCTTCTGCTGGAAATTTATCGCCGGATGTTGAATAATGAGCGAGCCTGACCCAGCGGGAAGAGTCCGTTAAGCAGGTCCCTGGGACTTTCTGCGGGTGCGTTTCTCACTTTTTTGAAATATCCTGAATTCTTCAACAGCCTGTTAGAGGGTTTGATGTCCACGATCACCCGGCAGAATCTACTGAGCCTCCTGCTGATTACCCTGGCAGGAAGCGCCCTTTACCTCAAGACACTCCACATACCCTGGATTTTCGACGACATGCAGAACATCGTCGATAACCATACTATCCGTGATCTCGGCCTCGCCTTCTCGAACGTGATAAAGCCGAGAGGTGTTGCTTTTTTATCCTTTGCCCTCAACTACCGGTTCGGTGAACTTGATGTTGCCGGCTACCACGTCGTCAATATAGGAATTCATATAACAGCCTCGTGGCTGGTATTCCTCATTGCGCGCCGCGTCTTCCGCGGGTCCTTCCTTTTGCCGCTTGCCACGGCCCTGATATTTCTTGCCCATCCCATACAGACCCAGGCGGTCAATTACATCGTTCAACGCATGGCGAGCATGTGCGGACTCTTCCTGTTCCTCTCGGTGTATGGCTTTATCCGGGCAAAAGAGGCCGTGGGCAAAGGGAAGCCTTTCGTTTCCGGAGAGCATCTATCCTGGTATCTTGTTTCTCTGGCAGCCTGTGTCGTCGCTCTCTGGACAAAACAGAATGCGGTAGTGCTGCCCCTTGCTCTCCTGCTGATCGAGCGGTTTTTCCTGAATGACGCGAAGAAGGGGTGGCGGCGGCAGCTTCTCTATCTGCTCCCCTTCATACTAGTGACCGTGTGGAACACCTACCTTCAGGTGGGGACCGATGAGAAAATCCTTTTCAACCATGCCGCCAGGGCTGAGTACTGGGCAAAAGCCAAGGAAACTTCGGCTGTTGCACCTTCATCGGATGGGGTCAAGCTGGTAAAGCCGCCGGAGAACCTTCGGATGCTTTATCTGGTGACTGAATTTTCAGTGCTATGGCTCTATATGCGGCTTCTCGTTCTCCCGTACGGGCAGATTTTCGATTACGGATATCCCCTGGCGCAGGCTGTGCTGACACCTCAGAATGCAGTTGCCTTTTTGGGTCTCGTTGCGCTTGCTGCTTTTGCCTGGTACCTCCGGGCCCGGCGGCCACTCATCTCCTTCGGCATAGCCTGGTTTTTCCTTTCCCTCCTGGTCGAATCCACATTCATTCCTCTTGATGCTGCCGTCGAGCACCGCCTCTACATGGCGGTCTTCGGTTTTGCCGTCATAGTGCTTGACCTGCTGAAAAACCTTCCCCGGCGGCTTCTCGTTGCTGCCGTGACTGCCGGCATTATCGTCTATTCCGGACTTACCTGGCAGCGTAATGCCCTATGGTCCGACACCATAGCATTTGCAAGGGATAACGTGCAGAAGGCGCCCGCCAATCAGCGGAACTATCTTACCCTCGCTACTGCATATGCAGATCGCGGTCGGTGGACTGAGGCAGAAAACACGCTTCGGGCTGCCATAAAGGTTCGACCCGATCACCATGTACCGTATGAAAATCTGGGGTCAGCCCTTGTTCAGCAGGGGCGGCTGCGGGAAGCGCTCTTTTACTACAGGATGGCACTGTCGCTAACCCCTGAATACCCTAACGCCCTTTATAACATGGGGGTTGTCCTGATTCAGCTCGGTGACCAGACGAGAGCCCGGGATGCATCCGACAGGCTTAAGGCGCTCAATTCACCCCTTGCTGGCGAGCTGGAAAAACTGCTGGGTGCTCCGGCGGTAGGAGGATAACTCGGCTGTTGCCGCTGCAGGAGGCTTTCTAATAATTCTGCCCCTGTGGAGTATGATGCCTCATCGAGGGATGCCTCAGTAGCACGGGAAGGGTGCGGAAATATGCCGCAGAATGCAAGGCTGAAGAATTGAAGTTTGGAGTACTTTAATGTCGGGCCAGGATGTTTGGTTTCGAATTTGCAATAACACCCCCGTAATTTCAGGTTACGCTCGAGGAGGAAGGTATGTACTTACGGCTAATGTTGGGAGCCCTGTGCATTTTGGGATGCGCAAGTCTGGCGGATGCATCACCGTTTGCCTACGTGGCAAACCAAGATGGGCACAGCGTTTCAGTTCTTGATCTTGCTACAAACAGCAAAATCAAGGATATAACGCTGCCGGCGACCGAAAAGCCTTACGGCGTCGCCGTTAACAGGTTTGGTAGCCGCGTCTATGTCTCGAATTCTGCCGGCAATAATATCACGGTGATCGACACGATGAACGACAGCGTGACCACTTTTCCGACCACCTACAAGCCCCGCGGTTTGGCGGTCGATCCCGCGGGAACACGGCTCTACGTCTCCAATTTTGAAAACGGGTCACTCTCGGTGTTCGATGCCCTGACCGGAGCTGAACTCGGTTCCGTGGCTACCGGTAACAACCCCGAAGGTGTTGCCGTAAATGCAGATGGTTCACGCGTATATGTCGCAAACAGCGGCAGTAATACCGTATCCGTCTTCGACAATACCCTGACGGAGGTGACGGGATCGCCCATCACTGTTGGGTCTACTCCCATAGGTATTGCTGTTCGCGGCACCCGGGCGTATGTTGCCAATAGCTTTGGCGGTTCCGTAAGCGTCATCGACACTGCCAACAATACGGTCGTGGCTACGGTTGCGGTCGGAAGTATGCCCTTCGGAGTTGCAACTACTCTGGATGTTCCGAAAGTGTACGTTTCGAACCAGGGGGAAGATAGGATTGCGGTTATCGATACGAACAACAACAGCGTAGAGGCCGATAAAATTGCACTTTTCAGTTCCCCGAGGGGAATCGCTATCACTCCGGATGGCAGTAAAGTAATTGCTGCGATACATTTGGAAGATAATGCATCAATTATTGACCCTGGTACGAAGGCACAACTGGCAACTCCAAGTACCGGCTTAAAGCCGTCGAGCCTCGGTAATTTTGCCGGTCCTGAACTCTTCCCGATAACCATTAGCGCGGGAAGTGACGGAAAGATCACGCCCCAGACCCCAATCAGCACCAATCCTTCGACGGGCGTGCTCCTTGCGCCAAAGGGACAGGACCTGGTTCTGAACATAACGCCGGACCCGAACTTCGCTGTGAAGACCCTGACGGTGAACTCCACGCCGTTAGCGCCTCCCTTCCCTCAGACCAATACGTTCCCTACGGTCTCAGGTCCGAACTCCATCGCAGCGACATTCGAGAGGACACATTATAGTCTGAATGTAACGAAGCAGGCCAATGGGAATGCGGGGAGCTACAGCAGGGTATACGTCAGTACGCCGGCTTCTCCTGTGCTGGACTGCGGTGCAGGCTGTACTTCGGCCAGTGCATCCTACAGGATGGGTGATACCGTCACCCTCAGGGCGGAGTATGATGCCTCTAAGGTTTATTTCATTGAGTGGCAGGGCTTGATGTACAGTATTGCAAGTGGGTGCGGGACTACAGGGCCTACTTGCTCGTTTGTAATGAACGGCAATGATGCCGATGCGGGCACGTACGATGTCAAAGCGGTGTTCGTGGAGATCCCACAGGCGCCGGTCAATTCTTTGCAGGCGGCGTATAATCTTGCTGCTTCAGGAAGCACGATCACCTGCGCAGCCAGCTATGCCAATGAGCCTGCTGGGTCATTCAATGCGAACCGGTCGGTAAATGTAACACTCCAGACGGCTGCTTCCGGCACGACCTTTCTTTCAACTACAACTCCCAGGACGTTCACTGTAAGCTCTGGAAGCATTACAATCAGTGGGAGTGGGGCATTTACCATTCTGTAAGAGCTAAGTAAGACCACATATCAAAAGAGAAAAAGGAGGCAAAACAATGATCAAGCGAGTTCTGGTAACAGCTGCAGCGCTGTCGGCGCTGGTGATGGCTTCACAGGCAATGGCGGCGCCTAAACTGGTAGTTAAGGATAATCTTACACCGGCAAATGATGTGTTCGTAGTCGAGGATACCGGTGATTTTCAGGTGCCTGGTTCATTTAAGTTCAATAATACTAGTAACTTTTTAGGCATAGGAATCGATACTCCTACTGCTGCCTTCCATGTCAATTACAAAACAGCTTCTGCACCATTTCTCTTGGAAAGAGAGTTAGATAATAGCGGCGCTGTATCTCTGACCGCTGATAACTATGCAGCAGCTAATGGAGGGAGTTTAGTTGGCTCTGGCATGTTGTTTAGGTTCTCGAAAGGCACAAAGTCTTCGCCTTCCAACGTTGCGAATGGTGACAGACTCGGTTTCCTTACATTCGGGGGCATGGCAGGTGGTGCAATGAGACATACTGCGGCAATAAACGCCCTTGTAGATGCAGGTACAATCAGCTCGACATCACTTCCCACATACATCGAGTTTGCTACTACTGCCAACGGGAGCGTTTCGCGTTTGGAGCGTCTCAGGATAGCTGGCGACGGTCGTATCCGCCTCTCGAATCAGCCTGCTGCACCTGCTAACAATGCGGCTTGCACCACGGGTGATATGATTCTCGATGCACCGAATGGCTTCCTTTATCTCTGCACGGGAACTAACTCCTGGAAAAGAACAAGCTTTGCTGCCTATTAATAGTATCGAAGTACATAGGGAGTATTATATGATAAAGCGGCCACCTTCGGGTGAGCCGCTTTTTTTTTCCGTTATTGAATATGCACTATAGGAGACAGGTCAATGATTCTTGTTGTAGGTGGAGCTGGATACATTGGTTCTCACGTAAACAAGGCCCTCTCTGCCCATGGCCATGAAACAGTAGTTCTCGATAATCTGGTTTACGGGCACAGAGAATTTGTAAAATGGGGTACTTTTACTCTTGCTGATTTGGCTGATATTGACAGTCTGCGCTTGGTCTTTAAGAGGTACAATATTGAGGCGGTAATGCATTTCGCTGCATATGCATATGTCGGAGAATCAGTTTTGGATCCTCAAAAGTATTACCTGAACAATTTGAGAAATACCCTGAATCTGCTGCAAGTCATGGCAGAGGCCGATGTCAAGCACCTAGTATTCTCCTCAACATGCGCAACATACGGAATCCCCATAAAGATTCCCATTGATGAGTCCCATCCACAGGCACCGATCAATCCCTACGGACGAAGCAAGTTGATGGTAGAGCATGTACTGGACGATTATAGTCGTGCTTATGGATTGAAATATGTTTCCCTGCGGTATTTCAATGCTGCGGGGGCGGACCCTGATGGGGATATTGGGGAACAGCATAACCCTGAGACTCACCTGATCCCATTGGTGCTGAATACCATTTTAAATAAATGCAGTAGTGTGACAATATTCGGCATTGATTACGACACTCCTGACGGCACTTGTATAAGGGATTATATACACGTAACTGATCTTGCAAATGCTCATCTATTAGCGCTAGAATACTTGCGAAATGGGGGAAGAAGCGGTGCCTTCAACCTAGGCAACGGGAATGGTTTTTCAGTTAATGCCGTAATAGAAAAGGCCGTCATGATAACAGGAGAGAAGATAAAGGTTGAAATAGCAGGTAGAAGAGAAGGTGACCCGCCCATACTAGTCGGTTCAGCCGAGAAGGCCAAGGCGGTTTTGGGCTGGACGCCGCAATATCCTGATCTCGAAGATATACTCGATACAGCCTGGCAATGGCATAAAACAGCAAGCACCAAGTAATGCCTGACCCTTAGCACTCATCTCATATCGATGGGATGGGAATTGACGCACTAAAGAAAACATCCAAGGCTGCCATTGTCGTGCAGATCTGTTAACAGGACGTAATGCAAGACGCTATTATACAGGTTGAAAACCTGACAAAAATCTACAAGCTGTATGATTCACCGGTCGCACGGTTCAAGGAGTCTCTTGACCCAATCCGGCGCAAATATCATCATGATTTTTATGCCCTTAAAAATGTCACTTTCGACGTAAAAAAAGGAGAGTCGATTGGCATAATTGGCAAGAATGGTTCGGGCAAATCAACGCTCCTCAAGATACTCACCGGGGTGCTCACCCCCACATCCGGCAAGGTTTCAGTCGGCGGAAAGATCTCTGCTCTTCTGGAACTCGGCGCTGGCTTCAACCCTGAATTATCTGGCATCGAAAACATCTACTTCAACGGCATGCTTATGGGCTACACCCGGGAGGAAATGGACGAGCGGCTGGATGATATCCTGGCGTTCGCCGATATTTCCGAATTTGTACTGCAGCCGGTAAAAACCTATTCCAGTGGAATGTTTGTTCGCTTGGCGTTCGCGGTTGCAGTCAATGTTGATCCAGACATACTAATCATTGATGAAGCATTATCAGTAGGTGACGCCCTGTTTCAGCAGCGATGCATTGCAAGAATCCGAGCTATGCGGGAATCCGGACTGACACTGCTCTTTGTCAGCCACACTCCAGACGTGATTCGCGCCTTATGTGACACTGCCATCTGGCTTGAAGGCGGTTGTATCAAAATTATAAAAGAAGCTGTCAAAGTGTCCAACGCATACCAGCACGAAATATTTCTCGAGAATAACCGTCTCAAATCAGGTCAATACTTACACAAAGATAGCAGTTGTAACATGCAAAAATTAGATGCTGCTATTGTTGAAAAAGCCTCGAAGAATATAACTACGTCTGAGAGTATCCATATTCATCATGTGAATGTGATTAACAATAGTGGTGAATTAGTCGATGAATTATGCCATGGTGAGGATTTCGAAATAGAAGTTCAACTTTCTTCCGGTATCTACATTCCCAGTTTAAGTGTCGGCATCTTGATAAAAGACAGATTGGGAATTGATTTAACTGGTGAAAGTAACTTTAACAAGTTCCGCAAAGGGATTGCACTCGAGTATGGCCAAGTAGCTACGGTGTCTTTCCGGAGCAAGATGCTGCTGAGCGGCGGACAAACCTACACCATAGCATTAAGCTTGAATAGTGTATCCAGATGGGACAGAGGCGACAACATTCTGCTGTATAGGGATGATGCCGCAGCTGCTTTCAAAGTAATCGCAGATATGGATAGGCCTCTATGGTTCAAATTCTATCAGGAATTCGGGGTGCATATAGATGTCGAATAAAATTTTTATGTACGGTGACCAACACACTGCTGATATTCTTCAAACAGATGTACCTAAGGTGATCTTGTTCGGCGGATATTTGGGCTACAATAATTTTGGTGATATTCTTCAACTCAAAGAGGCCATTAAGTTTCACGAAAGCGTCACGAAGCTGACACCGGTTGTTATATGCCATATTAACTCAATACCGGACGACTATTTTCAGCATCGCTTGCGTAACTGGTTTAATGCAGCAGCGTTTATCTTCGTTCATGACCATCCCATGAATAATTTGGAAATGCTGAACCTGTGCCTTGTCGAGAAATCATTTCCAATAAAAAATATGCACTTGTATGGAGGAGGATTTCTTAATAGATATTGGGGTGAGTACTTTCTTAAACTTGTAGAGGGTTTAATTCAAAATTTTAAAGTGGATAACTATGTTATTAGTGGTCAACAGGTAGACGCTGCGCTTAAATCTAGACTGGCAAGTCATTTCCAAAAATGCAAACCCTGTCTTATAGGAGCAAGAGATTACGAATCGCAAGCTATCATCAATTCATGTGGCTTTAAGTGCGAGTTTTCTTTTGATGATGCATCAAACATTATAGACGCTTGGGGATTACGTAAGCCGCATGATCAAACTGCCGGCCCTCAGCAACCGATTTTTATTCATCTAAATACATCTAAATACACCTGTAATAGTACCGAGGAAAATAAAAAAGAACTAGATAGGCTCAAACAGGTTCTAAAGACCCTGTCTGAGACTTTTGCCCAGCATGAGCCAGTTGTTCTGAATGCATATAGCGAATACCGCGCCTCAGTTAAAGACAGTCTGTCATCGATAGTTAGCCTAGAGGATTCTTTCCCTTTCAATAATTACAGGGTTATTGATATTGCCCATCTTGCTCTTTTACACGATCCGATGTGTAAGGATGCAGATAGCGATTTAGTCGGTTTTGGTAGAGGGGTTGCTTTTTCTTCCTCCTATCACACCGCTGTTTTTTGCAACATGCTAAAAACTCCGTGTTACATGATATCGGAGAATGATTATTATAACCAGAAGAGAGAAGGTCTTGGTGAGGCTAGGACATTAGAGCAGTTCTTGAGTGATCCTTCGGCTCTGTCCTTTGGATCACTCATGGATCAAAGGGATGATTGGTTGAAGAAACTCGATATGTTCTTCCGGAATGTAGACAGAAGAAGTACGGGAAAGCATATCTCTTTTGATTATGATCTTGCCGCGTACGTGCCAGAATCGTTCAGGTATAAAGAATACAATAGTGTTAAAATTGCGGAGGCTAGTAAGCCCACAATATTTAGTTCAGTTGCATCGAGGCTACGACAGGTGCTTAGTGTGAAGTAAATCACTAAACTCATGCAAACAATCACAAAGATATGGCTATAGAGGGCTAACGTGTCGTTCAGTTTTTTTTATTCTGCAAAAGGTAAAATTTGGTCGTATATAATTAAACTTGATAACATGTCTAAAGATAGATTCGAGTGTCCTATTTGTTCTTACCAGGGGCCTTTTGAGGATATAGGGCCTGATACTGGTATTCGTAAGCATGCCAGATGCCCAAGCTGTGGATCATTAGAGCGACACAGGCTGCAATACTTGGTTGTTCGCTCTGTTTTGGCCGATTTGCCTGTTTCACAAATGCAAATGTTGCATTTTGCTCCTGAAGGGGTTCTTAAAAATTTCTTTGCTAAGATCTTTTATAGATATGAGACGGCAGATTTGTGCATGGATGGTGTGGATCATAAGGTTGATCTTGAGGCCCTCCCGTTTGCCGATGGTTCGTATGATTTTGTGTTTGCCTCTCATGTGTTGGAACATGTACCCGACGATTTAAAAGCTATCCGCGAGATACGCAGAATCCTTAAACCGAATGGGCTAGCTATACTGCCAGTTCCAGTAATTTCTACTGAAACTGTAGAGTATCAAGAGCCAAATCCCGATGAGCATTACCATATGCGAGCGCCGGGGCTCGACTATTTCGAACGGTATGCACATTTTTTTTCCAGAGTCGTCCAGTTCACATCTGATAGTCTTCCAGAGAAATTCCAGCTCTTCATCTATGAAGATAGACGTAAGTGGCATTCGTCACACAGTAACAAAGAGAAGCACATTGATATTGTTCCGGTGTGCTACGTATAAGGTTATGCGTAGGGTTTCGTTATGCTGATCATAAAGATCAGAAGAAGTTTAGTGTTGTGCTATGCCACTGATAAAATTATTATAGGATCGTATGATTTTGGAATTGCTAACTATACTGCTGCAGAGGCCTAACAAAGCTTTAACCGTTGTTGGTTATAGGAGTATCATATAACAATGAAAAACAAACTTATTTTAGGCATCTCGGCATATTATCATGACTCGGCTGCTGCAGTAATAGAAGATGGTCGAATAGCTTATGCTGTGCACGAAGAGCGATTAACTCGGAAGAAACAGGACTCGTCTTTTCCTTTGCAATCCATTAAAGCCAGCCTTGACTTCCTGAGCCAGGAAAAGGGGCGTAGGGTTTTCCTAAGTGATTTTGACGCTATAGTTTTCTATGATAAGCCCCTTTTGAAATTCGAAAGGATTCTAGAGACTTATTACGCCTTTGCCCCCAGAGGCCTCAAACAGTTCCTGGCTGCCATGCCTGTTTGGGCAAAAGAAAAGCTATTCATCAAAAAAATGATCTACGATGGTTTAGCCAAAATTGAGCCAGGTGTTGTGAAGGATGTCAAGCTTCTGTTTTCCGAGCACCATCTATCCCACGCTGCGAGCGCATTTTATCCATCTCCCTTTCGGGAGGCCGCTATAGTTACAATTGATGGTGTAGGCGAATGGGCGACAGCAACAATTGCCCACGGTAAAGGCCGGGAAATTACCATGCTTAAAGAACAACATTTTCCCCATTCGGTCGGGCTTCTATATTCTGCATTTACCTACTTCACAGGGTTTAAGGTAAATTCCGGTGAATATAAACTGATGGGGCTTGCCCCTTATGGCGACCCAACTTCTGACCGTACACGACGCTACATTGATGCAATCTATGGCAATATCATTGACATGAAGGCAGATGGTTCCGTATGGCTGAACCAGGACTATTTCAACTATGCCGTCGGGCTTAGCATGGTCAATGACGAAAAATGGGAAAAGCTTTTTGGTTTTCCCAGGCGCGAGCCGGAGTCAGAGCTTACGCAAGAGTGCTGCGACCTAGCATATGCAATCCAGCAAATTATAGAGGATGCTGTTCTGCGAATGGCAAAGGAGGCAACAAGGCTAACTGGTAGCAATAACCTCTGTATGGCCGGGGGGGTAGCTCTAAATTGTGTAGCCAATGGTAAGCTGCTGCGGGCCGGGATAATCGATGACCTTTGGATACAGCCTGCAGCAGGCGACGCCGGGGGGGCTTTGGGCGCTGCGCTTGCTGCATATCACGGTTATTTTGAGGCAGAGAGAACGCCCCCTAACTGCATGGATCATATGAATGGTGCTTACTTGGGACCCGAATATGATGAACTCGATGTTGGGATGACAATTCGGTCATTCGGTGCGATTGCGGAAAAACTTGATGATGAAGCGCTTTATGATCGGGTTGCTGATCTGATTGCTTCAGGGAACGTGGTCGGATGGTTCCAAGGACGAATGGAATGGGGGCCACGTGCGCTGGGCAATAGGAGTATTCTTGCTGATGCCCGAAGCCCTCAGATGCAGAAAAAGCTGAATCTAAAAATCAAGTATCGAGAAGGATTTCGTCCGTTTGCTCCGTCAGTACTCGCAGAAGATGCTGCTCTGTACTTTGAGAGAGGTGATTTCTCTCCGTACATGCTCCTTATTGATTATGTGAGAGAGGACAGACGCAATACCCTACCAAATGGTTATCATCAACTACCTCTGAAAGAAAAGCTCTATTTCCTACGTTCCGATATCCCTTCTATCACGCATCTCGATTTCTCGGCTAGGGTGCAGACTGTGCATCATGAAACGAACCCTCGGTATCATAGCTTGATAAAAAGATTTAAGCAGAAAACAGGGTATGGAGTTATTGTAAACACAAGCTTTAACGTTCGCGGTGAGCCCATTGTCTGTACTCCCAAAGATGCCTACATCTGTTTCATGCGTACGGAAATGGACTATCTGGTGCTCGGGAACTTTCTTATGGCAAAAGAGCGGCAACCAGTCTGGGAAGAGCAAGGTGACTGGCGAGAACAATATGGCCTCGATTGACACTTGATGGCATTCAGTTCATGCGCATGTTTATTCATCGCCTTCTAAACAATCCCACAGCAGTTTTGAAAGAGATCCCCGTAAGTCGATCCTTTATAGTGAAGCGGCATTTACACATACTGTAGAAGGAAGAGATGATAGAGTCTAGGAAATTATTAAATAACATTGTGTTGCTTGCTCTAGCTGTGCTCACCATTTTCTTGTTTCTAGAACTTGTATTCCGTGGTTTTGGTATCAAACCATATGTTCCATATGGAAAATTAAATGTAACACCCGGCGGTACGCTATTCAAAAAACATGAATACCTCGGTTACACACATTTACCAGGGAGTTTCCATGTAACATTCCCAGATGGGTACACAGTGGAGACAACAAATTTGCATAGTTCCTTTAGGGCCACTCGGACGCATCAGGCCGCTGTTCCTGCCAATAGAGATAAATTATGGATTTTCGGTTGTAGCTATACATATGGATATTCACTAAATGATGATGAAACGTATCCTTGGATTGTACAAAATCACCTTAGCAACTATGATGTGCAAAACTTTGGAGTGACTGGATATAGCACATTACAATCGCTGATCCAGTTAAAGCTTGCAATCCAGAAAAAAGAAATTCCAAAAATAGTTGTTCTTGCGTATGCGCCGTTTCATGACACAAGAAACACCTTTGCTAGGTCATGGAGAAAATCACTATCGTCAAGAAAATATCTAGGAGAAAGGAATATTCCTTTCGTAAGAGCTACAGATGGCGGGATAACAGAAATTAAATACGGAAGAATTGGATATTGGGGTTTGGAATTGTTGACCAGATCTAGTTTTTTAAACTATATCGATGACCGTATAAATATTGTTCAGGATAAGTATTTCCTTAAAAGTAGCCTAGCCACCATGGGTATTATTACTGAATTCAATAAAATATGTAAGGATAATAACATAAAATTTGTTGTAGCCATAATTAGCAATACGGGGATCAATGCGAACTTGATCGACAGGATCAAACAACAAGAAATTCCAGTAATTGACATCTCAGTTGACATGTCTATCAAGGCAAATACAAATCAACCACATGACTGGCACCCAAGTTATAAAGCAAATCAACAATACGCTATTAAACTAATAAATGGCCTTAAGATTCTTAACGCAATCTAAAACGTGCTGTGAGAGAGGAAGTTCTATGGATATTTTTAAAGACTTATGGGGTTTTCTTAAAGAGCGAAAAAAATGGTGGCTTCTGCCGATAATTCTTATCCTACTGATGGTAGGAGCACTTATCCTGCTTTCCGCTGGGTCAGCAATTGCCCCCTTTATTTATACAATATTCTAACAAAGAAGGGGTTTATAATGTCAAGAAAGTCTCCTTTTAGCTATGGTAAATGCCTTGAAGCACTTCTTGCAGCTTCATTGTTTTTTCTTATTTTACATTTGATTACAGGGTATACCTTGCTGCTTGTTCTTCCTATGATATTGATGGGGGGAGGGCTCATTTCAACAAGAGCGACAGAATGGGTTGGTAGATTTTGGCTTGCAGCGGCTCATGCTATTGGTGCTATTAATAATACCGTTTTGCTGACCATTGTTTTCTATCTAGTCTTAACTCCGCTTGCTTTTGCCTATCGACTAGTGCATCGGGACCTCTTGCAACTAAAAAACAACACTTATATCGACACTTATCTTATTTCCAGGAATAAGTCTTATATCTCTAAGGACTTTGAGAAGCTCTGGTAATTACGACTGCTAATGCATACATTGTTGTTAGTCATCAAATTTGTGCAAGCACTTAAAAGCACTGTTTAATACCTCTGCAGCGCTAGGACGCCACTGTCATCCTGGCCAGCCGATACAACCACAGCTTCTAGTAATGGAAATAAGGATAGAGCTTGCCCTTGCGCGCAAGTAACAGCGCAGCCCTGCACACGCTGAAATTCCTAACTGTTTTAAGGGAGCATATGCCTAAAGTAAGTATAATTATACCCTGTTATAACCATGGCCATTACCTCGATGAGGCAGTTAATTCTGTTCTTCGCCAAAGCTTTCAAGATTTTGAAATTATTGTTGTGAACGACGGATCTACTGACGATTTCACCAATAAGTTGCTTTCAAGCTACGTTAAGCCTAAGACTACTATTCTCAATCAGGAAAATAAAGGTTTGGGAGGTGCTAGAAATAGTGGAATTAGACTTTCTACAGGTGAATATATTGTCTGTTTAGATGCTGACGACAAACTACACCCCGAATTTCTGCAAAAAACAATACCTATTCTTGATGAAGACTATGAACATCGGTATGGGTTTGTAATGACATGGGTCCAGCTCTTTGGTGATATGAATTTTGTATGGGAAACTTCAGAATATGATCCCTATTTGTTGGGGATGCGAAACGGAATGCATCCTGCTGCGCCTTTTCGGAAGGAGTGTTGGGAGGCGGGCGGGGGGTATAGTGAACGTATGACAACATGTGGCTATGAAGATTGGGATTTCTGGGTAACTATAGCTGCACTTGGATATAAATGGGTTACGTTAAAAGAACCGCTTATATATTACAGGAAAACAGCTGGTTCTATGCTAGGTAAGGCAAATGAGAAAAGACTGGTTCTTTTTAGAGAAATCATAAAAAACCATGAACAGTTCTATAGGGCCAACTATGAAGAAATCATGGTTAAAGGCTTAGGTTACTTTGACGCCAGAATAAAAATGTATGAAGACAGACTCTTGGAACTTTCTGCGAGAAATAAAGCGAATACCTTTCTGAAAAAGCTGAAAATTGTGAAGGACAAGCTTGTTTTCTTTCGTCGAGGGTAACAATCTATTAGGCAAACCATGACTAATTAGCAAAGGTAGTAATCATGCCTATACATTTATCTACACCTGGCAAAACCGGTGACGTAGAAGAAAACTGCCATTCTAGGTCCGAGTTGGCAGAAATGGGAACCTATCTCCTGCCCTCCTTCACAGCAGAAAACATGGATCTTTATCTCATAAGATCAAGTATTCTTGAAGCATTAAGTAAGTTTTTAAGAAGATATCAAGGCACGATCCTAGACGTTGGATGTGGAAAAATGCCTTATAAGCAATTGGTTCTTCAACATCCTGATAAGTACGTTTATATTGGGCTTGATATAGAGAACCCAAGATATCAAGCAGATGCTAAACCGGACCTTTACTGGGATGGGAGAACAATGCCTCTTGAAGACTGTTCGGTTGACTGTGCAATAGCAACAGAACTGTTTGAACATATACCTATTCCTGAAAATACAATGAGGGAAATATTCAGAGTTTTGAAACCTGGGGGACAACTTTTTTTCACAGTTCCATTTTTGTGGCCACTTCACGACCTGCCCAATGATGAATATAGGTACACCCCATTTGCGCTTGAGAGGCATCTCAGAACTTCTGGTTTTTATAATATTTCCTTGAAAGCACTAGGTGGGTGGAATGCAAGTTTGGCGCAGATGATTGGGCTTTGGGCGAGAAGAAAACCTATGTCAGACGAGGAAAGAGAAAAAGTATCTCAGGAATTATTTCCTTTTTACGTAAAGCTTGTTGAAAGTGATGAGAAGCCAGATGAGTTCATGGAGGGACAGATGATTACGGGGGTTCAGGGCACCGCCAGCAAGCCTCTGCGCATATGCTACATTCTATTGCACATACCGGTGCCCTCTGAAACTTTTATTATCACTGAGATTCTCGCACTGCAGGAAGTAGGAGTTGATGTTCATACCGTTTCACTGGGCCCATCTCAACAATGTCATGAAGACTTGATGGCACATTTTAAACAACCAGTATATAATCTCTCTGACAAAAGTGCAGACTCAAAAAGTGAGATAAATTCTTTGTATTTTGCAGCGCTGCGGCTGGTAAGTAAGTATGATATTCTCCCAGCCTTGGCAGTACAAGCTGCATTGGCAGCAGAATATGTAATTACTCATTCAATCCAACATATTCATTCACACTTTGCCTCAGAAGCTGCTTTGGTTGCATTGCTGGTCTCGAAGTTGACTGGTATTACCTACAGTTGTACCGCTCATGCTTATGATATTTTTAAAGTTGATGTAGCTGGAGAATTTAACCCTGACCGTCGTCTAAAGCTCATTGTTGAACATGCTGCCAAATTTATAACTGTTTCTGAATACAATAAAGCCCACTTTATGGCGCTAACAAACGGCGCTATAGCGGATAAACTTGAGATCATTCACTATGGGATGGACCTGAGCAGGTTTAACAAAATTGAGCGACGACCTAGTGGTACCGTGATTTTTCTATCGGTCGGCCGGTTAGTCGAGAAGAAAGGACATGAGTATCTCCTGAGGGCATTCCAGCAAGTAGCCGAGAGCTGCAAGGTACACCTAAGGATTGTAGGAGAGGGGCCTCTGCGTCAGAGCCTCGTGGCATTAGCTGATGAGTTGGGGATAGCTGACAAGGTAACTTTTGTTGGAGCAGTCTCCAGTAGCGTAGTTCTGGAAGAAATGAAGCGTGCTGATGTCTTTGTTTTGCATTCTCTGACCGGAGAGGACGGTAACAGGGAGGGAATGCCTGTTTCAATTATGGAGGCTTGTGTAACAGGCCTGCCTGTTGTCTCTACGCGGCATGCTGGTATACCTGAATTAATTGTTGAAGGCGAAAGTGGGTTTCTCGTTGCAGAAAAGGATTCGGCAGGGTTTGCTGAAGCAATGCAATCTCTTGCTTTATCTCCAGAGTTGCGGGAGAAAATGGGGACTGCCGGGCACAATATTGTGTCAGAGAACTTCAACATTCTGAATGAAGCAGAGAAGCTGAAAAATATATTCACATCTATTATTGTTCATCACAACCGAGCCGCATCAGGCAATGCAAGCCAAGATACCTCAATTAATTTGCTGACTGTTTTATATGCTAATCTGCTGAAAATAAAAAACCTCATTAAACGGTTTCTGGCTTGACGTGATGCTCAACATAATCATATCCACTGCCAGAGGCCCTGTTAAAGGTCATGTTCCCAATGCAAATAACGACTTGCTATAACTGTTTTTCGAAGAACCGCTCTTTTTATGCTGAGGAAAATGGGCATTCCCTAGTAAAGTGTGGAAAATGTGGGCTTCTATACCTCAAAGAACGTCCTGATGATACTGAAATCTCCCAGGCGCATAAACAAGGAAAACATTCCGGACTTGTCGAGCTGGATGTGACGGGACAGTTTACTGACAGCAAAGTTCCAAATTATCTGAAGGTATTAAAAGATATATATCAATATGACTTTCGCAATAATGTGAAATGGCTCGATATTGGTTGTGGCCATGGCGAGTTTATGACCGCATTGCAACACTACGCAACGGGTACAATTATTGTAACCGGATCAGAACCCAATGTTCAGAAGCAACAATCAGCACGAAAAAGAGGGCTTGATGTTAGTTATTTCGATATAGAAACGCATACAGGTACCTACGATGTAATATCATTGCTTAATGTATATTCTCACCTCCCGAACCCCCTGAAATTTATAGAAAGCCTGAAGAGATGCCTCAACAAAGACGGCGAGATCATCATTGAAACAGGTGACACCGCTGATCTGCAAGCAAAACATCACTACAGGCCGTTCTATCTGCCTGATCACTTGAGTTTTGCTTCAGAAAAGATCGTGACTGACATTCTGGTACGCTTAGGGTTCAAAATCATTAGCATCAATAAGTATCCATACCCAAATTCTCAGCGGTTTCAAAGCCGCTGTATTTTCGTTAAAGAATTGATGAAAGCTGTTCTTCCACATCGGGATACAAAATTTACGGGAATATTTAGAAGTTATCTGAATCAAAAGCTTTGGTCCAAGACAGACATGTACATCAGAGCTAGACTAATACAACCATGAACATCCCTATAGTCATAGCTGCATATAACAGAGAGCATACCCTTAGCCGACTGCTATCATCCTTGGCAAAAGCGCATTATCCATTTCCCGTCAAGCTGATCATAAGTATCGATGGAGGGGGTAGTGATGAGGTCAGATCAACTGCGGCCAGTTTTGTGTGGGAGCATGGAGAAAAAGAAGTTATTGAGCACGCTGAGAATCTCGGCCTCCGCCAACATATCTTAAAATGTGGACGCATCACAAAAGATTACGATGGGATCGTTCTTCTTGAGGATGATCTCTATGTATCACCCTGGTTCTATCACTATACCTTAGCAGCTCTTGATTCATATAAAGACACTGAGGTCATATGCGGAGTTTCCCTCTACTCATACCGTTTCAATGAGACTTCCCTTCTCCCGTTTGTTCCCCTTGACGATGATTCTCATGTTTTTTTCATGCAGCTGCCCTGTTCGTGGGGACAGGCATGGCTGAAAGAGCACTGGCAGCAGTTCGATGATTGGTATATTGATCATTGCAACCTGGATTACAGTGATGATCTCTCTCTGCCGGTCAACATCACCAAATGGCCCGAAAGCTCATGGAAGAAATACTTTGCGAAGTATATGGTCGAGACTAACAAGTTCTTTGTCTATCCAGTCAATTCATATACCACCAACTTTGGCGACAGGGGCACTCACCACCAGGGGTCACGTGTTTATCAGGTCCCCCTAATGATGACGAACATTGATCATTATTTCAAACCCTTCAAGGATTCCTTTCTAAAATATGATGCCTGTTGCGAGCTGATGCCGGAGTGTCTGAATAATTTATGCGGCAACAGATTCGACATAAAATTCTCGGTGGACTTGCACGGCACCAAAACCAGAGAATCCTTGTCGGGAGAGTTTGTCTTTACCTCTAAAAGCTGCCATTCCTACTTAAAATCTTTTGGCAGGAACCTGCTCCCAATAGAGCTTAATGTTGCCTGTGATGTGCCGGGAAACGATATTTTTCTGGCGAATGTAGATGAGATAAAAGGGTATGGCAACATACATAATTATATTTTGGAGAGAGCGACCAATATACAATATCAACAATATTATTTCGGAACCGACACCTACCATTACTCTTTGCTACACCGTGCAGAACGGAGAATCAACGAGTTGTATCAGGAAGGTCAACTGCTTGAAGCATCTTTGCGAGAAAGTTCCCGTTTGATAGGGGAGATATACGATTCTTTATCATGGCGAGTTACAGCACCTTTTAGAAAATCACTGGCACTGCTTAAAAAGTTCCATCCGCATAAAGATAATGAAAGAAGTTAGCCCAGTGCCGTCAGGATCAATTGTATGATTAAGGCAGTAAAGGTAATGTGGGACCTTATACCAAACGGAGAAAAAAAGTACTTGTTTCTTCTGTTTGCAGTCATATTCGCTATGTCATTTATTGAAACCCTAGGCATTGCGTCGATCATGCCTTTTATGAGAGCCATATCCAACCCGTCTCCGGCAGATATGCCTCATTTGGTTCATGATGCTTTAGATTTTATTGGTTTTCAAAGTGCCTCGGATTTAGTTTTGCCGCTTGGTATTGCTCTCTTTGGGTTGCTTGTTGTCAGCAGTCTGCTGAAAGCTCTTATAGTCAGGTTGAGCATCATATTTGAAAACAACGTCAATCAGGTTCTGGGCCGGCGGCTTCTAGCAAATTACCTGTCGAAGGAATATTCCTTTTTTCTGAACCGTCATACCTCTGATATGGGCAAAAACATCCTGTTCGAGGCAAGAAATGTCATCAGCTGCTTTGCTGCCGCTCTTCAGGTTGTTTCCAGTGTGCTGATGAGTTTGCTGATAATGAGCCTGCTGGTGCTTTTTGAACCTCTGGTCGCGGTTGCCATTGCTATTTCTCTCGGGGGAAGTTATGGAGCGGTTTTTTTATTTACCCGCAACAGGTTGTCCCGGATCGGGAAGGAGCAGGTTCACGCGGTATCGCTCAAGCACAAGGCTGCAAATGAGGCATTGAACGGGGTCAAGGAAATAAAGGTGCTGGGGCGGGAGCGGTTTTTCATCGAGAGATTTTCAGTTCATGCCGAGCACTATTCCAGAAACTGTATTGCGGCTGGAACAGTGGGGCTACTTCCGCGGCTTGCGCTGGAAGTGATGGCATTCGGCGGCATTTTGCTTATAGTTTTCTACTTGATTGGGAACGGGGGATCTGCCGACCAGATCATACCGCTTCTGGCTGTTTACGCGTTTGCAGGTTACCGGATTCTCCCGGCCCTCCAGCAGATCTTCTCTGGCATTGGCACCATCCGCCTTAACGCCGCCGGTCTGGAACTGTTACATGGGGATCTGGTAAAGGAGCCTCAGGAATCGCAGGGAAATATTAGTGTTGTAAATGAAGCCGTCCTACCGTTACCTTTTGACCGCGAGCTCCGCCTAGACAATGTTGGGTTCCGTTACACAGGTGCCAGTGGGCCCACCTTGGATGGCGTAACGCTGACAATCCTGAAGAACACCTCTGTGGGTTTGGTCGGCGCTACGGGCTCGGGGAAGACAACCCTGGTGGATATCATTCTCGGATTGCTTGTCCCCACTTCCGGAGAGGTGCTGGTTGACGGCATCCGGATCAGGGATGAGCAGATCCCGTACTGGCGGCGCAATATAGGCTATGTCCATCAGCAGATCTTTCTTAGTGATGATTCCATTGCCAGGAATATCGCATTTGGGGTTCCTGATTCTATCATCGATATGGCCGCAGTTATCCGCGCAGCCCGTGTTGCCAATCTGCATTCCTTCATTGAAAACAGACTTCCCGAAGGATATGAAACGATAATTGGGGAGCGTGGCGTAAGACTGAGTGGCGGCCAACGTCAGCGCATTGCCATTGCCCGTGCGCTCTATCGTAATCCTTCTCTGTTGATAATGGATGAAGCTACTAACGCGCTGGATGGCGTAACAGAGGCGGCAGTTATGGACGCGCTGCGTGAAGTGTCCGGGAAAAAAACGGTAATTATGATCGCTCATCGTCTCACCACCGTCAAAGGCTGCGACATCATTTACATGCTGCAGAATGGTCGCATTGTCAGCCACGGGACCTATGAAGAGCTGACGAAATCATCAAGATGGTTTCAACTGGCGGCTGGGCATTCCTAGCTGCTTACGCTGCTGATGCATAAAGGTAGGTTGGTTGCCGATGGTTGCTGCCACAGTATCGGCTATTGTATTTCTGTTGCCATAGGAGTACCGTAAGGCTCGCATGTTGCCGGGAGGAAGCCGGCGCATGGAATTGACAGGACAAGCTTCATGAGCAGGTATTGGTAGGCAGTGCTTATGCTAAAAATGTTCATAGCCTTTGTAACCGAGCTAGTCTCGCGCCGCCAGATCATCGTTGAGATGGCGAAGCGTGATTTCAGGCAAAAGTACTTGGGGTCCTACCTGGGCATGCTTTGGGCTTTCGTGCATCCAACGGTGTACATTGCCATTCTCTGGTTTGTGTTCAGCTTCGTGTTCAAGAGCCAGCCGGTAAACAACGTTCCGTATGTGCTCTGGCTGGCGACAGGTATCATTCCCTGGTTTTTCTTCAGTGATGCGCTTTCCTCTGCTACCGTTTCCATCCTTGAAAACAGTTTCCTTGTAAAGAAAATGGCATTCAGCATCGGGATACTTCCTCTGGTAAAGCTGATTTCCACGCTGATAATCCATCTGTTTTTCATACTCCTGATCTTTCTGATGTTCCTTGCGAACGGACTGCCGATCCCGATCCATAGCGTGCAGGTGCTTTATTACCTGGGTGCATCGATAGTCCTCCTTCTGGGTCTTGGCTGGTTCTGTTCTTCTGTGATCATTTTTCTTCGCGACATTGGCCAACTGGTTTCCATGGCACTGCAGTTCCTCTTCTGGGGTACCCCGATTTTCTGGTCGATCAATCTGCTGCCGCCAGGTCTTCAGCCATACTTCAAACTCAACCCGGTTGTGTACATCATAGAAGGGTATCGCGACAGTCTGATCAATAAAGTCTGGTTTTGGGAGCACTGGGCTCAGACGCTGTATTTCTGGTCTGTAGCAATGTTTTTTCTTCTGATCGGGGCGGTGGTCTTCCGTCGCTTGCGGCCGCACTTTGCCGATGTGCTATAGAGGATCATGTGACAGGCTTACCTAAAATTACCATAGTAACGCCTTCGTACAACCAGGGAAAATTCCTGGAGAAGACAATCCTCTCCGTTCTGGATCAGGGTTATCCCAATCTTGAATACATCATCATCGATGGCGGGAGTACCGACGGCAGTGTAGATATCATCAGAAGATACGAGAAGCACCTTGCATATTGGGTAAGCGAGCCGGACAGAGGGCAGAGCCATGCCTTAAACAAAGGCTTCGAAAGGGCCACTGGGGAGATCTTCGGCTGGCTAAATTCAGATGACTGGTATCTTCCTGGAGCACTCAATGCTGTGGCAGAGTCCTTTGCGGCACAACCCGATGCTGGGGCGATAGTCGGCGCGGGGGAAATGTATTTTGAAGAAACCGGCACCTCAATGCTTTTCGAGCCCTACCCTCTTACGCTCAAGTCGCTTTTTCAAGCCATTCATAAGCATATAATGCAACCCTCCTGCTTTTTCGCACAAGCTGCCTGGCGTGATTGCGGACCTTTGGACGAGGCACTGCATCTTGCCATGGATTTTGATCTCTGGCTTCGAATTGCCAAAAAATACTCTTTCACCACGATACGGAACAACCTTTCCGTGAGTCGTGTCCATGCATCTGCGAAGACTACCGCTATGGCAGCAGAGTCTTACGCGGACAGCATCTTCGTTATGCATAGGAACGGCGGTGAATCTGAGGCCAGGGCTTGTCTTGTAGAATTTCTGTCAGAGCTGTTAGTAAAAAGGAGAGAGACAATTCATCTCCAGAATGAACTGTATCACTCGATAAAATCCAGAGAACAAGAAAGAGAGGAGCTCCGGAAGCAAATTACTGCAATCCATGGCTCTCTCAGCTGGAAAATCACTCAGCCGCTGCGGCTATGCTGTGACGTGCTCCTGAAACTGATAAGGTAATCCCTGAGATATGATAGACAGATCTGCTGATGCTGCAACTGCGAATGCGCGACTGATAGCTTTCTATCTCCCCCAGTTCCACCCAATTCCTGAAAACGATGAATGGTGGGGCAAGGGATTTACAGAGTGGACCAACGTAGCTAATGCAAGACCTCTCTTTAGGGGCCATTGCCAACCGAACGTTCCCGCGGATCTCGGCTTTTACGACCTCCGCCTGCCGGAGGCAAGAATCGCACAGGCAGAAATGGCCCGGGGTTACGGAATCGAGGGGTTCTGCTACTGGCATTACTGGTTTAACGGAAAGCGGCTTTTGGAGCGTCCTCTGGACGAGGTCCTGAAGTCTGGCGAGCCGCACTTTCCCTTCTGTCTCGGATGGGCCAATGACAGCTGGACCGGAATCTGGCACGGCTGCCCTGACCGGGTGCTGATGGAGCAGACATATCCAGGGCCACGCGACGAGGAAGACCACTTCAACGCTCTGCTTCCGGCATTCACGGACCCCAGGTACATCACCGTTGATGGAAGGCCGCTGTTGTTGATCTATAAGCCGTACCGACTACCCGAATCGAAGCGATTCATTGATCATTGGCAGAAGCTGGCAATCAAAGCCGGCTTGAAAGGTATCTATTTCGTCGCCAACGTCAACTCGATGCAATGGCCGGCAAAGGAAGCGGGGTTCGATGCTCTTGTGCCCCACAACCCGGGGATAACGACCCACTACTATTTCAATTCCCCTCCGACTTTTGCTGACAAACTTTTTCATCGTTTTACCGGTAAAACGGTGAAAGAGCTCACCCGGCATTTTTTCCCCCGGGTAGATGCTATGCCTTATGAACAATACATCCGTAAGGCTCTTCCGGAGTTGCCGCAAGCCCTGGATTCATTTCCCTGTGTTGTGCCAAACTGGGATAACACGCCGAGGTGTGGCGTAAAGGGATATGTGCTGGAGGGTTCCTCACCGGAGCTTTTCAAGCGGCATCTGGGCGATGCCGTTCGGCAACTTGAGGGTAGGGATTATGACAAAAAGGTGATCTTTCTAAAGTCCTGGAACGAATGGGCTGAGGGAAATTACCTGGAACCAGATCTCCGTTTCGGCAGAAGGTATCTTGAGGTGTGCAGAGAGGTTGTTTGTTTAAATGGATGCTGATGTTTCGCGAGAAACAGTTCTGATAATCTCGCACATTAATCCCGCAAACCCCACAGCCGGTAATGAGCGACGGTTGTTCAATCTCATCAGGTGGTTGAGAGGCGAAGGATATCGTGTCGAACTCCTTCTTAATCTTGTCGACATTCCATACGCCGCTCGACAGAAGCTTCATGAGGTTGTAGACGCTGTTCACTCTCTTCCCTCTAGTTCTTTTGTTGATATTTTAAGTGATAGATTTTGCGGAAAATCCAATGTATGGAAACACCAGATAGTAAATCGTCTATCACCACCATCCCTGATGCAATCAACCGCAAAAGTTGTCAATAACGTTAAGCCTGCGGCTGTGATAAGTGAATATATTTTTGCAGCTCCGTGCCTTGCAGCGGTTCCAGGCGATTTTTTGAAATTGATAGACACTCACGACATGTATTCACGGAGAGCCCCGGGAGATCCGTATTACTGCCAACCGGAGTTGGAGCGAGAACTGCTGCTTCTTGCAGATATCGTTATTGCCATTCAACGGGATGAAGCCGCTGAGTTTGCGCGTCTGGTCCCCGAAAGAACAGTTATAACTGCGGGCATTGATTATGACGTGGAGACAAGAAGAAGCTCAGAAGTAGAGTCCGGGTCTATACTCCTTGTCGGATCGGACAACAATGCGAACATCGATGGGTTCCATCACTTTTTCAGTTTTGCCTGGTCACGTATACGTGCCCTATGCCCCTCTGCACAACTCAGAGTTATAGGAAAGATCGGCAACAACTTCAGTTGTGCCGATGACCGAGTAAAACTTTACGGATGGGTAGAGAGCCTTGATGAGGAATATGCACGGGCTGCCGTTGTCATAAACCCTACTTTTTATGGAACGGGACTAAAGATAAAGACGGTAGAAGCACTATGCAAAGGCAAAGCCGTGGTGGCAACATCAAACAGCGTTGAAGGTCTGGAAGCGCCTCCCTGTCGCATTGAGGACGACTGGAATAAATTTGCTGAGGCGGTAGTGGATTTAGTCAGTAACCCTGAGAAGAGACGGGCATACGAAGCTGCAGCCTATTCTTACGCCAGTCAAAATTTTTCCTCACAGCAGGTGTATGCTGAGCTTAGTTCTGTACTCAGGAGAAATAGGTGAAGGTTTCCATCCTTAATAACGATGCAGGACCGAGGTCGACAAACATCTTTAACAGGTTGTTCAGCCTGTTTCGGCGTAAATACGTCACATCACTAGCTGACGTTACAAGTTTTACCATATCTTCTAAAGACCTTTCATTTTTACATATACCACATTCAGCCTTTGCTACTCCTTCCCGCTACCTTTTAGAGTTGTATACGCGGACCTCTTCGATAGCTGAAGAGCCGGCTCCACTTTTGTTATTCAACCCCATTTTCATGTTTGACACCGATACAATTATGAATGTAAAGAAATTCGTGTTGGGCCTTGATTATAAGAACAATATCATAATTGCTGCTGATAAAGATAAAACTCCACTTGCTTATTGTATTCCTGAGGCATCGCCGCTGGCTTCCGCGCGTTTGTTGTCTCTACTTTCCTGCGTGGATGCACATCTTGATGCTGAATTTCTCAAGGCATGCGGTTCTAAAGTGAGTGTAGGTACTATTGCCTCTTTATCGTTCAACAACCTGTGCAGCAATAATGGCTTTAATATTACAGAGCATCTACATCAAATTTACAGATGGATTACAGAACGTGCTATTCTGACAGTACGGAAACAAGGGAATGACGCAATTGATAAGGTGCCTTATGCTGTTTTTATGCCGCATCATGCAGGAGATGTTCTGTTTTTGTCCAAAGCAATGGGTTACACAGAAAGCCCGGTGCAGGGCGTTGTAGTAAATAGCTGTTACAGCGATATCTTCGAAGAGTTGGCGCCTGACCGGAAGGTAATCTCATTTACAGCTACACCAATGCTTAGGGACGGCGTAAACAAGCCCGATGACGAGTACTTCTTCGATGTTCTGCCTTTATTACCCGAAGAGGACATTGTAAGCCATTTCTTCCATTATTTAAGGCCTTCCAGAGAGTATCGCATTTGCGACTTTCATCTCATAGACCAGTTCGCTTTTGCTTTGGGAGCTAGTCCAATCAATAATAGCGAGCTACTCGCAAACCGCCCGGTAACAAACCATTTTGAGCCAAAGAGCCCAGATGCCCCTAAACGCGTTTTGCTCCATTTCGAGGGAGGATGGCCGTTAAAGGTGTATCCTGATGAGTACCAAAAGGAGTTGATTCAGCGTTTAATGCATAAAGGTTATCAAGTAACGGTGCTGACAGGGCGAAGTACCTATGGGGAACAGGTTCGTACGGAGCCATACACCAGCCTGGCCCGTTACAAGTATGTTCTATCTGAACAACATGTCATGGTCGGTATGGATTCCTTTCCTGTACATTATGCAGCCTATGTGGCTGGAGTGCCGGCACTATGTCTTTTCTCCAGTACAAAGCCTTCCAACTCCCATGCACCAGTATCACATCAATATCAATATCTAAATAACAACCTTGGATGCGAGGGGTGTTTTGGGTTTGATGTGTGTCCACTTTTCAAGACGAAAACCTGTAAATCGTTTGCTTCCCCCGAAAAAGTTGTTGATGCATTACAGGAGATGATGTCTGTGCTAGAGAAGCGCTCGTGCTGTGCATAGACCGTTAATATATGACCTCGAATATTCGCAGCATTGCATTTTACCTCCCCCAATACCACCGCATTCCGGAGAATGACAAGTGGTGGGGGGAAGGGTTTACCGAATGGACAAATGTTCGGGCTGCTCGTCCTCGTTTTTCGGGACATTACCAGCCTCATTCTCCATTGGAGGCTAACTACTACGATCTCACCGATCCTGCCGCACGAGAAGCTCAGGCTGAACTTGCGCGCCAGTACGGGGTCTACGGGTTCTGCTACTATCACTATTGGTTTAACGGCAAAAGGCTCCTGGAGAGGCCTTTTGATGAGGTGTTGCGATCGGGGCACCCGGATTTTCCATTTTGTCTTTGCTGGGCCAACGAGAACTGGACCCGGAGGTGGGATGGGTTCGAGCACGACGTTCTGATTGCGCAAAAGTACAGCGAACAGGACTGCCTCAGATTTATAGAAGCACTCTTCCCGGCATTTCGAGATCCTAGGTACATTCGGGTCAAGGGAAAGCCTCTGCTCTTGATTTACCGGACCGGCCTGCTCCCGGATCCGAAGGCGGCAACAGAAATCTGGCGTGATGCTGCTTACAGGGCAGGAATTGGGGACCTTTACCTTGTCCGGGTGGAGAATTTTATTGATCGTCCCGAACCCGAGCCCGCCGAAATCGGATTTGATGCAGCGGTTGAATTTGCTCCTTACTGGATATCCCGCGGCCAGCCTATCCGGAATCTACGGGAAGCCGACGGACCGGACGTGCTTCTGCCGGATGATCTGTCAGTCTACGATTACGAGACTTGCATGAACAACATGATGGCGAAGCCTCTTCCTCCCTACAAGCTGTTTCGCGGCGTATTTCCATGCTGGGACAACACTGCCAGACGAAAAACGAGGTCTACGGTCTTCGTCAACAGTTCACCCGTTAAATATGCTTATTGGCTTTCCCAGGCGCTGCGACACACGATAGAGCGATATGAGGGGGATGAGCGACTTGTCTTTATCAATGCCTGGAACGAGTGGGGCGAGGGGTGCCATTTAGAGCCGGATGAGAAGTACGGACTTCAGTATCTGGAAGCCACCAAGCTTGCATTGCAGCAGGGAGAGCTGTATGCGGAACTGCGTTCGCTAGCAAAAAAACCTGGTTTCGATTATGAGGAGTGGTACAAGGACCTGCAAGCTGCCATGCCTGATCTTTTGGGCCAAGTAGAGCAACCGACACTCCACCTGCGGGCATTCGCGAATTTTGTGCAGTCGGTTAATATGGGGATTGGTGATCTTCAGGCTGAAGGTTCAATTTATGATCAGGTCAGGAAACGGGATGAGTTAATCGCGCAGCTGCAAGGTTCGCTTACCTGGAAGCTCACGGCACCGGCGAGAAAAGTGATCGAAAAGCTTTACCTTGCATACCTCAAGGTTAAAGATCGCTCCCTGGAGAAGAGATAATCACTCAATGACCAGGAGCCTTGCGCAAAGCCTCAGGACACTCACCCGGGACTGCATCGATCAGTACCGTCATGGCGGATTGGGAGCCGTCGTCAAGCGAGCCCTCTATTTCCTCTTTGACCCCAGACGCCCCCTCATCCGGAAAGAGCTTTCTTCATGGGGAAACAGAGAGCAGCTACGGCCTGACCCGGGGATTCACGGAACTCCGGGACTCGTTACGGTGATAATCCCGGTTTACGATCGTGTTTCTGAATTGCGGGAATCCGTTGATTCGGTGCTGTCACAAACCTACCGTTATTTCGAGCTGCTTTTGATCACCGACGGCTCCCCCCCTGAGACACTGCACGTTGTCGAACAGTACGCAGGTCACCCGCAGGTTCGCATCTTTCATTTTTCTGATAACTCAGGGACGGCGGTACGTGGGCGTAATGTCGGGATTTGCGAGGCCAGAGGTGAGTTTGTCGCCTTCCAGGATAGTGACGATATCGCAGAGCCGGGACGTCTTGCAGAATCGGTATCGGCACTTCAGGAAACACAGGCGGATATAGTGTACGGAGGATGGCGGGCCAGGGTAGAGGTGCCACGGCAGGGTGTTGAAGCCTACGATGCAGAGGTCTTTCTCCCCCGACCCTTCAGCATAAAAGACCTGTTCCGGAACAACCGCATATGTCACGGCTCGGTCATGATGCGGAAAGTTGTCTTCGGGGATATCGGCATGTATAAGCCACATATGAGGTTCCGCGAGGATCACGAGTTGTGGCTGCGGGCGGCTTACTATGGGTACAGGTTTCACACTGTCTCGAAAGTGTTGACGATTCTGCGGATTCATAACAGCAATAATACTTTGAATTTTATTCTCGATGATACTGACTGGTACAGGCTGATGCTAAGCGAGTATAAGGTGAGGGGACCGCTTCTATGACGGGACCTGCAACACTGTCTACAAGGGACGGTGCTGGAGCACGCAGGGTACTGTTCTATGACGACGTGACCGTCTTCGGCGGGCACGAGAAAATGGCCCTGAGCCTGCTCGAACAGCTTTTCCGCTTCACCGGGTACAGCGCCGTTTTCGTCTTTGCCAAAAAGAACAGAAGGCTGGCGCAGGAGTTAAAGCTGCTCCAGGAAAAATACCCCGACCGGCTTTCGCTTGTCCCGACCAGGTATGCCTCCGGCAGAATGCCAACCCTGGAGATGTTCTGGCAGCTGCCTCAGCTTGTGGCTCTCGTCCGCCTGTTCAAAAGCCTTGCTCCCGCTTTCGCAATTATCGTCCAAGGGAATGTAGAGCTTTCGATAAAAGGGCTCGTCGCTGCGAGAGTTGCTGGCATTCCTGCCGTGAGCTACCTTCCGTATGTGGGCCCTTTCAGCGATATACCCGATCTTCCTCTTGCCGGACTGCGCGACCTGTGCAACAAACTTCTCTACAAGCTCCCTCAGGGACACGTCGTTATTGCCGATGCCCATCGGAAGACCTTGATCGAGGATCAGTGCCTTTGCAGTACGAGGCTCTTTGTCCTCAGAAACCTTGTAGATGGCGACCAGTTGACAGAATATCCAAAGACGGATGCGCGCGAAAAGCTTGGGCTTCCTCCATCGGGGGTCATTATCACAGTGCTAGGCAGATTGCACTTTAAGGGGAAGGGGCAGGACGTGGCGGTTAGAGCACTATCGGGCCTGCTTGGTAAAGACCTACGGCTGCTTGTGGTCGGTGAGGGACCCGACCGCGAGCAGCTGATGCAGCTTGCTGCTCCACACGTTTCCGACGGCAGTGTCGTCCTTATAGACTGGGTGGAAAACCCGTCCGTGGTTTATTCCGCAACAGACATCATTCTGATGCCGAGCAACTTGGAAGGGGTGCCGCTGGTTCTTTTGGAGGCCCTGCTTTTTGGGAAAATGGTGCTGGCTTCGGATATTCCTCCGTTCGATGAGTACTTGCCGTCGGACCGGCGTTTTCAGGCGGGGGATGAGGAGTCGCTTCGACAATGCGTTCTGCGCGCGCTGTCGGATCTGCAGGGAGGCGCTTACACGCCTCGTTTGGTTACCATGGACAGCGACATGAATCGTGAGGAGGTCCTTCGGCTCGTGCACAGCATGACGGTGGATGGCAAAGGTGCACGAGATGCCTGAGCTTGGAGGGCCTGACACGCCCCTGGGAGGCCGGCGTCTTCTCATACTCTTCCCCCACATGGTCTTCCCCGGGGGCGCACTCAACTACACGCTGCGGCTTGCCGAGTATCTGATCTCCAGGGGAGCGACGGTGGGGATAGTGACACTTCGGTGGGACCCGGTAGCGATTTCCGTACCATCCGGAGTCGAAATAATATCCGCTGAAGGCCCTCTTACTTCGAGCCTTGTCTATTGGTGCGCGTTCCTGTTGTGGCAGAAGAAGATCCAACGTCTCATACACGACTGGAAACCGGACCTGCTCATTCCGCAGGTATTCCCCAGCAACTGGTGGGGGTGGCTCTATCGCCGGAGCTGCAAGGTGCCACTTATTTGGATCTGTCACGAGCCAAGTGCCTTCATCCACTCCCGGCAATGGATTGATGCCCTGAAGCCTTGGTGGAAGCGGCTGCTGGCGCTATCCTTGCGCCCAATATTTCGCCGCATTGACATCGGCCTGGGCCGGTATTCTGATGCGATCATCGCCAACAGCAGGTTCACGGCACGAAGCGTCGAGCATACATATCACCGTGCCGTAGCCGGCATTGCATATCCGGGTATCGACGCTTCTCAATATTTCTCTGATAATACGAAGCGGGAAAATGCCCTTATTACCGTGGCGGCGCTGTCGCGATTCAAGAACGTCGATTTTTTGCTGCGGGTTTTCGCTCGTCTTGTTCAGCAGCGGCCTGATATGGTCTATCACATCGTCGGGCACGGGGATGAGGCGGGGCGGCTGGAGCAACTGGCAGAGAAGCTGGGGATAACCGAAAATGTAATTTTTTACGGAAGAGTTTCTGATGAGATGCTCCCTGCATTGTATCGCCGCTCCAGACTTTTTCTTCACGGCGCTGTAGATGAACCCTTCGGGCTGGCGCCGCTGGAGGCTATTGCCTGCGGAACCCCCGTAGTCGCACATAAAAGTGGAGGGCCCTCTGAATTCGTAGATGACACCTGCGGCAGGCTGATTCCTTCTTTGGATGAGACAGAATGGGCCGAGATTATAGAAGGTTTCCTTCAACTACTTGAGGACCAGCCGGCGTATTTAGGTCCTGTCCCGGAGCTGAGCCGGCGCTTTTCTTGGAATTACAGTTTCCAGCCAGTCCTAGACAGCATCTTGTCCCTGTCCGGGCATGGTCAAAGTTACGAGCAATCGTTTAAGAAAGACACTGAGACTCACAACCAATGACACAAGAACTTCCTCTCGTTTCCGTAATCACTCCCTCCTTCAACCAGGGTAAGTACATTGAAGAGACAATAAAAAGCATCCTTGCTCAGGACTATCCTCGTATCGAATACATAGTTGTCGATGGTGCTTCGACCGATAAGACACTGGCAATCCTCGAACGGTACGAAGGGCGGCTGCATCTGATTTCCAAGCCGGATCGCGGGCAGACGGAGGCCCTCAACAAGGGCTTCCGTCTCGCCCGTGGCGAAATCGTCTGCTGGGTCAATGCCGACGACCTTCTCCTCCCAGGTGCTATATCAACTGCCGTTGCATCTTTCAGCGAGAACCCGGACTGTATGCTCGTTTATGGAGACGGTCATCTCATTGACGAGGCGGGAACATTCCTTTCAAGATTTCCCTATGCACGTCCCTTTGACCTCTGGAAACTGATGAGGATTGAGTCATTCATCTTGCAGCCAACGACCTTTTTTCGAAAATGTGCCCTGGAAGAAATTGGCTACCTGGACGAAAGCTACAACTGGTGCATGGACTGGGACCTGTGGATCAGGCTCGGAAGCCGCTTCCCCGTCCGGTACATACCACAACCCTTTGCCTCTGCGCGGCTTCACCGCCAGACCAAGACCAGCAACGGTGGCATCGCACGGCTGAGAGAGATCAAGCGAGTTCTAAGCCGTTTCGGCAACAGGAAGTATCTTCTTGCTATGTCGAGAATTACGTTTGGCCATGTGCGCACTACTCTGTTTCTCCGTTTTCTTAAACAGGGGAAAAGCCTTTGTCAGCCGGATTCGATGACGAAAAAATCTTTGCGGTTGCTGTTCGATAACCAGGGCCTTTATGATGACGGGGCACTGGGGAAGCGGGCAAAGCTCATGTTCCCGTTGGGGGTGGATGCTGATCTTGTACAGCTCGATCTGGAGACTCCTCGCGAGGCCGGGATGCAGGCAGTGACGTGTTACTCCAACCGCATACGGCTTTTCTCTTGTGACCTGCCTGCCGGAGCCGCCACCGTATCCATACCGTACAACAGGCTTCTTGAACACCCCACGGAGGTCGAGCTGCATTTTCGTGCTACTTTCGGCCACGGTGTTGTGTGGAGAAGGCGTTCATCATTTCTTGTTGGAACCCGACTCGTGAAGTCCTAACTAAGCCGAAGAAGGAACCGAGTGATATCCATAGTTATGCCCTCATACAACCAGGCCCCCTTTGTGGAGGAAGCCGTACGTTCGGTGCTCGACCAGCGCTATGTCGAGGTGGAACTGCTCGTGATGGATCCGGGTTCCACCGACGGCTCCCGGGAGCTGCTGCTGGAACTGCAGGAGCAATACGGAGAGCGGCTGCGCCTTCATTTCGAGCCTGACCGCGGTCAATCCGACGCGGTAAACCGGGGTATGTCGCTTGCCCGAGGTAATGTCCTCGGATGGCTCAATTCCGACGACCGGCTCCATCCCGGGGCGCTTGCGCGGGTGTTCCGTCTGCTGGACCATGAGGAAGCCCGGTGGCTGTATGGCCGGGCTGGGATGATCGACGAGCGGGGAAGAGCGATGTCGAGCCTGATCGTCAGCTACAAGAACTGGCGCAGCCGCCATTTTTCTTACCTTAAACTCCTGACCGAGGACTTCATTCCGCAGATGGGTGTGTTCTGGAACCGTTCAATGTGGGAACACGCCGGAGAACTCGATCTGTCGAAGGACCTGGACATGGACTACGACCTCTGGTTCCGTTTCGCCCGAGTCGCCGACCCTGTGGTACTCACGGAATACCTGGCGGACTTTCGTGTTCACGGCGAGGCGAAGGGGAGCAGGCGAACCGGGGAGCAGCTCGCGGCGGCCTATGCAACAGCGCGGCATTATGCGGTCGGATTGGGCATGCTGGGAAGGCTTGCAGTCCTCATCCACCTGCTCTTCAGCTGGCGGACGCGGCTCCTCTACCTCTGGATGAAGCCGTAACCCTACCTGAGTTTCTGTCTTTACCGCATTCCTTTATAAATCCTTTTGTTTTTCTGCCGAATTGACTTAATGTATCGATCACAGGCAGAAGCCTGCGGATAGTTTCTTCCGGAGCGAGTATGGCCTTTGCGGGCATAGACAAAATCCAGGTAGTAGCCATCATCTTCAGTCTCGGCATCTTCGCGTTCATATTCGAGCTCGTGAAGCATCGGCGCATGAAGGAAGAATACTCCATCGTCTGGTTCATGATGAGCCTTTTCTTCCTCTACCTTTCTCTCGACCGTTTCGCAATCGACCGGCTTGGAGGCCTTTTCGGCATTGCCTATAAGCCGAGCATCCTCATGCTCATCATAACGGCTTTCGTCTTCCTGGTCCTCATTCACATCACCGTCGTCATCACCCGGCTTTCGGAGCAGAATGCGGAGCTGATCCAGGAACTGGGGCTCGGACGTCTGCAGGCCGAGCTCGCGGGCGATCCGTATGCGGCTTCGAAAAAAAAGGCCGACATCCTTGTAATAGTCCCGGCATATAACGAGGAAGTGAACATTGTCCGGGTGATTCATGATCTGAAAAGCATCAGCACCGACCTCGACATCCTCGTGATCAATGACGGTTCAGCGGACAACACTGGGGAGGCTGCACGCTCTACCGGAGAGGCCCTCGTTGTGGATCTTCCGACGAACCTCGGGATCGGGGGCGCTGTCCAGACCGGCTTCAAGTATGCACTTCGAAATGCGTATCAGATCGCAATTCAATTTGACGGTGATGGGCAGCACCGGGCGGAGGAAATCCGCAAGCTCCTCGACCTCCTCATCGACGGGGGAGCCAGCATGGCTATCGGTTCCCGCTTCCTCGGGGGGAGGGAGGGGTTTCGCTCCACCTTCGTGCGCCGCATCGGCATTCGGCTCTTCCAGGTCTTGAACTCCCTGCTCATAGGCCAGCGCATAACCGACAACACGTCAGGCTTTCGTGCCTACGACCGCGAAACCATAGAGTTCCTTGCGCGATATTACCCGGTGGACTACCCGGAGCCTGAAGCCGTTATACTTCTAGGCAAGAACGGCTTCCGCATAGCCGAGGCGTCTACCATAATGCGCGAGCGAACCGGCGGCGACTCCTCCATCGCCGGCATCACCGGCCTCTACTACATGATGAAGGTGATTCTTGCCATCTTCATGACTTCTCTCCGCAGGCCCCTGCGTTCCGCGGGCAGCCCGGGGCAGATTTGAAGAGGGTGCTTCCTTTTGAAGTGTGCAGGGTGAAGTTTTGTCCCGACTGCTTCACCTACCCCCGCATCCGGTAACTCCGAAAAACATTTGCCTCTCCCCCAATCTTGCTGTATTGTTCACCGCATGAACAGCAACGACGAAAAAATCCTGGATACTTACCGCTCGTTCCTACTTCTGGCGGAGATCGCCAAGGAGGAGCCCCTTTCCCAACGGGAGCTTTCGCGGCGGCTCGGTATCGCCCTCGGCCTCGTCAATTCCTATATAAAAAACCTTGTCGCCAAGGGCTACATCCGGGTGAAGAATTTCCCTAAGAATCGTTACGGCTACCTGCTCACTCCACAAGGGGTGACGGAGAAAAGCCGGCTGGCGTACCAGCACCTGAGCTATTTCACCAACCTCTACACGACTGCGCGGCAGGACTACGTGAAGCTTTTCCGCTCGCTTCAGGCTAAAGGAGTCGAAAAGATTGTGTTTTGCGGAGTGGATGAGGTGGCGGAGATAGCATATCTGTCGCTGCAAGGGACGGGGATAGAGCTTCTGTTCGCGATGGATGACGAACGGGCCGGGGATAATTTCTTCGGTCGGCCTGTTGTCACTGTCGCCAAAGGGCTTCTTGCCGGGCACTACCGGATCGTCATTACATCGGTAAAGAAGGGTGAGATGCTCAGAAAACGGCTCCTGGATCTGGGGGTGTCCGATGACGCACTGCACTCCATCGGGGCTGCATGAACAGGTGGCCGCTTCCGGAGTTCATCCGCAGGAAGCTTGAGGGTCGGCAGGCCCTGCAGGGGATAATTGCCAATACCGGCTGGCTTTTTGCCGACCGTATCATCCGGATGGGGATAGGGCTGCTGGTAAGTGTGTGGGTGGCGCGCTACCTGGGGCCGTCGCAATTTGGGCTTCTGAATTTCGCCACCGCGTTTGTCGCCCTTTTTGCGGCATTTTCAACCCTCGGGCTTGACGGGATAGTGGTGCGCGAGCTGGTCCGCCATCCGGACGATAGGCGGGAAATACTCGGTTCCGCAATCTTCCTGCGGCTCGCGGGAAGCCTTGTCACGATCGTTTCCGCGGCAGGAATCATTTCGCTGCTGCGGCAAGGGGAAGAGCTTCCCCGGCTGATGGTGATGATCATCTCCATCGGTACGCTGTTTCAGACGCTCGATGTGATAGATTTCTGGTTCCAGTCCCGGGTGTTGTCGAAGTACACCGTTATGGCGAAAAACGGGGCGTTCATCATCGCGGCGTTTCTGAAGGCAATCCTGATTCTCAGGGGCGCGCCCCTCATCTTTTTCGCTTGGGCCGCACTTCTGGAGCTCGTACTGGCGGCGGCGGGGCTTGTATTCTTCTACCGGAGAAATGGAGGGAGAATCCGCGAATGGCTGGTAAGGGGCGCCCGATGCAGATCACTCCTGGCCGACAGCTGGCCACTGATCCTCAGCGGCCTCTCGATCGCTGTGTACATGAAGATCGACCTGGTGATGCTCGGCAAGATGGCGGGGGACCAGGCAGTCGGCATTTACTCCGCAGCCACGAAAATGTCCGAGGTATGGTATTTCATTCCGATGGCGATCGTTTCCTCCATTTTCCCCTCAGTGATTCGTGCGAGGGAAAAGGATGAGAGCCTCTACTATAGACGGATGCAGCGCCTGTTCAGCTTCATGGCTGCTCTTTCTTTCTCCATTGCGGTGCCGATGACCTTTCTCGCCTCATTGGTCGTGGTTCCGCTGTTCGGGGAGCAATATGCTGCCGCCGGACCGGTCCTGGCCGTACATATCTGGGCTTCTCTCTTTGTCTTTTACGGCGTTGCCCAGAGTCCGTGGGATCTTGCGGAGAACCTGACGCGGCTTGCGCTTTTCAGGATGGCTTTCGGCGCCATTATCAACGTCGCCCTGAACATAATCCTCATTCCGGCATACGGCGTCATGGGTGCGGCGGTAGCCACGGTGATTTCGCAGGCTTTCTCTTCAGTGATTCTGAACCTGATTCACCCCCGGACCAGAGAGATATTTTATCTTCAGGTGAAGGGGCTCTTTTTCTTAAAGGCACTGAGAGAGATATGACCTGCGCTGCTGATGCAGCTATTAACTCAAGGTATTTTCAATGTATTCGCTCAAGCTTTTTCTGTACCGCCTGCTCAGGAGCTTCATCCGCAGTGCGGATATTCCGGAAAAGAAAATTCGTAACTACCTCGATGCGATGCAGGGGCGAGGGTTGCCGCAGCGGGGAAAGGGTGATGTCAAATCCCTTGCCGTCGTCGTTCCCTGTTACGGGCATGCGCAGTATCTGGAACAGGCTGCGGAAAGCCTGCTGAAGCAGACCCGGCCCCCGGACGAGGTTGTATTTGTCGAGGACCATTCTCCCGACGCTACAGGGGAAATCCTCGCAGCGTTGGCGCCAGCGTTTGCAGCAAACGGCATTGCGTGCACGATACTACGCAATCCGCACAACCGCGGACAGGCCGAATCCCTCAATCTGGGAATAGAAGCGGCTTCATCCGAAGTAATAATGATTCTTAATGACGATGACTATCTTATGCTCGACGCTGTGGAGGTCATGTTCAAGCTGTTTGGCCGTTATCAGGATGTCTTTCTCATTGGTGGGCACAGTATCCATTTTACCGATTTCGCTGCCGTTGGAGACCGGCTGCTCATATCTGAATATCAGGATCCTGCCCGCATGGAACTTATAGTCAAGAACCCGGAAGAGGTTCTTTCTTATCGGCGTTACAACGACCTTAACATGACTCATTCCGGCAGCACGTTTCTGAAATCAGCCTGGCAGGCGGCTGGTGGATATGAGCCTGACAGGAGGAGGCGGTTGGTGCCCTTCAGTGACCGTGACTTTCAGCTGCGGATAAATGCGCTCTTCCCTGTTGGGATGAGCCTGCAGGTTCCCTTTTCCTTCTGGCGGAGCGACAGCAGTGTGGATGCGAGGCGGAACAGCTGATGGAGAATGGAGCCGTGCAAGATTTTGAAGGACTCAAGGTATATGAGAATGCCAATCCCAAAATCCTCGAACTTTACGAGGGAGAGGAGCGGGTCCTCGATATCGGTTGCGGAGCCGGAGCCCTCGGGGCTGCCATCCGAAAAATAAATCCGAAAGCGGTCGTTCATGGAGTGGACGCTTCACCGGAGGCAGGAAAGCTTGCAGCCGACAGACTTGACTGGTTCCGATGCATGGACCTGGACAACGAGCCGCTCCCTCACGGGCCGGAGCGGTACGACCTGATCATCTTCGGGGATGTTCTCGAACATCTCAAAAACCCATACCGTCTCCTTTCGCAGTCGAGAGATCTGCTGGCTCCTTCGGGAAAGGTGATACTGTCCTTGCCGAACATAGCGAATTACAGCCTCCGATTACGGCTTCTCTTCGGGAGGTTCGAGTACCGGGACACCGGGATCATGGACCGGACCCACCTTCGTTTCTTTACCGATGCGAGCGCCCGGGAGATGATAGATCGTTGCGGGTTCGTCATCGAGGAGCGCAGGTACATCTCCCGATTCCCGCGGTTGTGCGGGCCGCTCATGTGTGGCCTGCTGGCGGTCCAGTTCATTTTCAAGCTAAGCATCCGCTGAGGCGAAGACACGGCTTTTATGGTCATAGAGATGATTTACAAGCTGCAAGTGATGGCGGACCGGTTCCGCCCCCGACGGGTCATGGGCCTTTACCGGAACAAGTGCGCTCCTTCACGGGGCTCGGCCCTCGTCAGCTACATGCCGCTGCCGCTGGTGGGAGACCCGGCTTTCTTCAAGGGGCACTCCAACGTCTGGGAGAGCGCAGAGGTGGTGGCCACCTTCAACCGGCTCGGTTACCGGGTTGACCTGCTCAACTGGCGCGACGCTTCCTTCGTTCCACCGGCTGTCTACGACATCGTGTTCGACATTCACGGGAACCTTTCCCGCTATTCCGCGCCCCGAAGCAGTGCTGTATTCTACGTTACCGGGAGCAATCCCTCTTTTTCAAATCGCGCCGAGCAGGAGCGGCTTGACGCCGTGGCGAGGCGGCGGGGGGCATCCCTTAAGCCCCGGCGAAAGATAGGCGAGGAAGAAATCCGGACATTCAACGCAAACCTGGAGCGTGCGGACCTGATCCTGCTGGTGGGGAACGAGACGACTGCGGGAACTTTCCCCGAGCATATCCGGAGAAAGATGCGGTGCATCTGCGCCACCGGCTCCTATCTGCCCTCTCTCTCCGCACCGGACCTGCGGGGCAATGGACGGGAATTTCTCTGGTTCAACGGCCAGGGAGCCGTGCACAAGGGACTGGATCTCGTCCTGGAGGTCTTCGCACGGCATCGGGATCTTACCCTCCACGTAGTGGGTCCGTACCTGAAAGAGGATGATTTCGTCAGCTCGTACCGGAGGGAACTGACGGAGCTTCCGAATATCCGCAGCCACGGCTTTCTCTACCCTGCGGGAAAGAAGTTCAGGCAGATCGCTGCCCGGACCGGTTTCTTTATCAGCCCTTCCTGCAGCGAGGGAATGTCCACCTCCGCCATCACATGCATGCAGCACGGCATGATCCCGATCCTCAGCGCGAACTGCGGCATCACGCTGCCGGCCGGTGTGGGACGTGTACTGGATACCTGTTCGGTGGAGGAAATCGAGGAGGCGGTGCTTTCGATGGCTGCGCTTTCCGACGGCGACAGGAGAGAGATGATGGAGGCGACCGGTGCCTTCGCGGCCGGATCATTTACCCGCGAGGGTTACTCGCGCACTCTGGAAGATGCCTTGGCGGCGCTGGTACGAGGGGCAGGGGCATGAGCGCAGGATGTACAATCTGTGGCGGAGGGACTGTCGCGGAGATTTTCCGGGCCACCATTCTCGGGAAGCACAACGTCGCCTTCAATCGCTGCGGGGCCTGCGGGTTCATCAGCACCGAGAAACCCTACTGGCTCGATGAAGCCTACAGTCAGGCCATCACCAAGGCTGACGTGGGGCTCGTGCAGCGCAACATGCGACGCATTCCAATTATCCAGGCGCTTATCGGTACCTCCTTCCGGGGGGATGGCCGGTTCGTGGACTACGGGGGAGGGTACGGACTCTTCGTGCGGATGATGCGGGACCGGGGTTTCGACTTCTACCGCTACGACCGCCACTGCGAGAACCTGTTCGCCGAAGGCTTTGAAGCCAACGGAGACAGCGGCGGTTTCGAGCTGGTGACCGCCATGGAGCTGTTTGAGCACCTCGTGGACCCGGTCGCGGAGGTCGAACAGATGCTCCGTTTCTCCCGCTCGATCTTCTTTACGACCGAACTGGTCCCGGACCCTCCGCCGGCTCCCGGCGACTGGTGGTACTACGGCCTCGATCACGGGCAGCATGTGTCGTTCTATACGAAACAGTCGTTGACTGCCCTGGCGCGCCGGCTTGGCCTGCGCCTCTACTCAGACGGAAAGCGGCGGCACCTTCTGACTGAGCGGAAGATCTCCCCGATTCTCTTCCGGCTCGCCACCACGTACAAGTCGGCTATCTTCCTGGCACCCTTCTTCCGCCGGACCTGCCTGGTGCCGGACGACTACCTGCGGGTTACGGGGCATTCCCAGAAAGGAACGAACCTATGAAAAAAGCGCTTATTACCGGCATTGCAGGGCAGGACGGTTCGTACCTCGCCGATCTCCTCCTCGCCAAGGGGTACGAAGTCCACGGCATCGTGCGCCGGATCGCCATAGAGGACACCGAGCACAAGCTGAAAAACCTGCGCCACATCCTGGACAAGGTCCACCTCCATGTGGCATCCCTGGACAACGTCCTTTCCATGATAAAGGTGATAAAGGATCTTGTTCCGGACGAGTGCTACCACCTGGCAGCTTCCAGCTTCGTAAGCTATTCCTTCGAGGACGAGATTTCCATAATCAACAACAACGTTGACAGCACTCACTATCTCCTTGCGGCCATCAAGGAGTTTGCTCCTGAATGCCGCGTCTACTTTGCCGGGACGAGCGAGATGTTCGGCACAGTCTCCTCGGCGCCCCAGGATGAAAGCACTCCCTTCAATCCCCGCTCCATCTACGGGATATCAAAAGTGGCCAGTTACCACCTGGTGAAGAACTACCGTGAGCAGTACGGGATGTTCGCCTGCTCCGGGATCCTCTACAACCACGAGTCCCCCCGCCGCGGCTACGAATTCGTCACCAGGAAGATCGTCTCCTCGGCGGTAAAGATCAAGCTCGGGCTTCTGGAATCCCTAACCCTCGGCAATCTCGACGCCTCCCGCGACTGGGGATATGCCCCCGACTACGTGAACGCCATGTGGCTCATGCTTCAGGGGGAATCACCCGACGATTACGTTGTTGCCACCGGGAAGACACACACGGTCCGGGAATTCGTTTCCCACGTCTTCTCCTTTCTCGGGCTCGACTACCGCCAGTACGTGCATACGGATCCGAAGCTCTTTCGCCCGGCGGAGAAGGTTCCCCTGTGCGGCAACCCGTCAAGGATCATCCAGCGGCTCGGTTGGTCCCGCACCATCGATTTCCAGACGCTGCTCAAAACAATGGTGGAGGCCGAACTCGCACTCTACCGCGACCGCGAGAAGTCTGCCGGAGCCGCCGGGTGAAGATAGGTCTTAGCGCAATTACGTTCGCTCCCGGTGCGATGGGGGGGATGGAGACATATCTCCGCAACCTGCTCGACCGTCTCCAGCAGATCGATTGCGAGAACGATTACACCATCCTGTGCGACCGGCGGGTCGCCGGGGAGATCCCGCTCCACAACGACAGGTGGGGAACCAGGGCGATCAACTACGGCAAACCCTCTCTCAACTGGTTTCTGCGGGGGCTTTTGCGGAACACGGTCAACGTGGACATCCTTGTTAGGGAGATGAAGTCGCTTGATCTGGATGTGATTCATCATCCCTTTACCGTGTTAACCCCTCCCGGCATCCGCACCCCTTCCGTTCTCACCTTCTGGGACATGCAGCACGAGTTTTTCCCCGAATTTTTCAATCAGGTGGAACTGCGCAAGCGGCGCAGAATATATCCTGCGTCCGCCCGCGAAGCAACACGCATCATCGTCAGTGCCTCGTTTACCAAAGACTGCCTCGTGGAGCGGTACGGGATCGAGGAGGGGAAAATCCACGTCATCCATACCGGCTACGGACCGGTGTATCGGGTGATAGAGGATGAGCCGGCGCTGGAGGAGGTGCGGCGGCGGTATGGACTGGATCGCCCCTTCCTCTTTTATCCGGCAGCCACATGGCCTCACAAGAACCACGGAAGGCTACTTGCCGCACTGCGCCTGCTGAAGGAGCAGGGTTTCGACGGAAGGCTCCTTCTGACGGGAATTGCGATGCAGTCCCACGGAGAGGTCCTGCGGGAGATCGATCGCCAGGGTCTGGCCGGGGAGATTCAGCTCCTCGGCTACGTTCCCGCCGTGGACCTCCCCCTACTTTACAACCTGGCCCGGGCGCTCGTCTTCCCCTCACTCTTCGAGGGGTTCGGAATTCCTCTTGTGGAAGCCATGGCTTGCGGCTGTCCCGTCGTTTGTGCCCGTGCCACCTCCCTCCCCGAAGTGGCGGGGGAGGCGGGCGTTCTGTTCGATCCCTATTCGGTGGAGGACATTGCGGAGAAGGTAGGCCGCGTCTGGGCAGATGACGGCCTGCGCCGGGATATGGCCGCCCTGGGGCTACAGCGGGCGAAGCTCTTCACGTGGGAAGAAACTGCACAAAAGACCCTCCAGGTCTATCGTGAGGCGGTGGGGTGAAATGAAGTTCTCCATCATCACAGTGACCTGGAACAGCAGCCGCTACCTGCAGGAGACCATCGACAGCGTCCTCGGGCAGGACTTCCCTTCTTTCGAGTATATAATCGTCGATGGGGGATCGACGGACGGCACCCTCAGTATCATTGCGGAAAACGCCGCACGGGATGGGCGGATTCGCTGGATCTCGGAAGCCGACGATGGGATTTCGGACGCCTTCAACAAGGGGATCCGCATGGCCTGCGGCGAGATCATCGGGATCATCAACTCCGACGACACCTACTGCCCGGGCGCCTTTAAGGCCGTGGCCCTGGCTCGGGAGGCGCATCCGGAGTGCGATGTCTTCCACGGGGACATGATAAGGATGGAGAATGACGTACCGCTCTTCCTCCTGAAGCCTACGCCCGTAGGCCCGAACATATGGAGGGAGATGCCGGTGAACCATCCGGCCACTTTCGTGACCCGCAGGGGATACGAAACCGCTGGCCTCTTCGACACGGATCTGCGGGTCACCATGGACTACGACCTCATCCTGCGGCTTTACATCGAAGGCTGCAGGTTCTATTATGTCGAGCTGCCTCTTGCCGCCATGCGCTACGGCGGCGAAAGCGACGCTCGGACTTGGCAGGTCCTGCGGGAGTTTTACCGGGTAACGAGGCGGTACGGCTATCCCAGGGCACAGGCCGCTTTCTGGTTCATGTACCGCGCTGTCATGGTCGGCACCAAAAACATGCTGAGAAAGCTCGGAATCCACTCCCTCATACGTCTCCATCCCCGGTTCAACAAGGTCCGGAAGCAGGGGAGCCATAAGGAGCAGTAGTGCGCATTGCCATCGACGCTTCCACGATTTCCACCCAGGGGGGGCCGCGAACCTACGTTCTCGGACTTCTTGATGCGCTCCTGCGCCTCGATAGGGAGAACGAGTACGTCGTATTCTACAACGACCCGGCGCACCTCGGCCGCTTCAGTGGTGCTATCGAGGAGGTCCTGCCCGGAAAGAAACCGCTATCGCGTCTTTTCCGGGAGCACGTTCTGCTCCCCCTTGCTTGTCGCCGCCATCGGGTCGACATTCTCCACTGCCCAAAGAGCGCGATTCCGCTTTTCTCCCCCTGCCCGGTGGTGGTGACGCTCCACGACCTGATCCCTCTCAAACATCCGGAGACGGAGAAGTTCGCCGCCCGGGTTTACTGGCGGTTGCAGATCCCGATTGCAGCCAGGCGGAGCGACTTCATCATCACCGACTCGGAACACGCCCGTCGGGAGATCATGGAGGATTTCGGGGTCCCGGCCGGGAAGATCGAGGCGGTAATGCTCGGCTTCGACCCCGCCATGGACGGTGGTGCTGCGGAGGATGGCGCTGCAGTGCGGCAACGTTACCACCTGCCCGATAAGTATATCCTTTACGTGGGGACGATCCAGCCGCGCAAGAACCTGGATACGCTCATCGAAGCATTCGCTCGCCTCCGGAAGGAAGGGGAGGTCAGGGAAAAGCTCGTTATCGTCGGGCGCAAGGGGTGGCTCTACGATCGTCTCTTTGCCAGAATCACCGAACTTGGCCTGGAGGAGGAGATTGTCTTCACCGGGTTCATACCCGACGAGGACCTGCCCCACATTTACCGTGGTGCGAACGTCTTCGTCTACATCTCCCTCTTCGAGGGCTTCGGTCTTCCTCCTCTCGAAGCCATGGCGTGCGGAGTGCCGGTGATCACTTCCGACACTACTTCCCTACCGGAAGTTGTCGGGGATGCGGGAATCGCGCTGCCTCCGACTGATGTGGAAGGGGTGGCGTTGGCTATCCGCAGAGTGCTGACCGACGCGGGCACGGCATCCCGGATGCGGGAGCGGGGGGTGGAGCGGGCGCGTCTGTTTTCATGGGACGCTGCGGCACAGCGGACCCTCTCTCTGTACCGGCAGGTGGCGGAGGATGCGAAGCTACGGGGTAAGTAGTGTTCAGGTTTCGACAATCTGCAGTTATTTATGTCGCCTTTGTGCGATTAACGGAGCATTCATGACGGAACGGAAAAAAGATCTCGCGGCTTTGACGATCCTGCTGGCGGTCCTGGTCGTCTACTTCCACGAAATCCTCTTTACTGACAAGATAATCCGGGCGCCGGACATCATAAACGAGTATTACTGGGCGGTGCTCGATCTCTCGAAGCGGAGCTTCGTCGACTTCTTCAGGTTCGATTTCACCGCCGACTGGGACATCTACAACAACAGCGGCAATACCCTTGAGGGGGGAGGAACCGGAGGGCAGTTCCTGTTCCTGCCGAACCTCATATATTACTTTCTTCAGCCTCCGGTGAGCGTTGCGTGGTTTATCGTTCTTCACCTCTTTTTCGGTGCATGTGGTACCTACCTCTGCTGCAGACTTATCGGGGTAGGGGCGCTGGGCTCCTTCCTCGGCGGCCTCATCTTCGCAATCGCACCGGAGAATGCATCCCTGATAAACGCGGGGCACGTCCTCAAGATCGCCACCATCAGCGTCGCCCCGTGGGCCTTCTACTTCTTCGAGAAGGGGTTCCAGTCACGCCGGGCGCTCCTGTTCATGACGACAGGCGTCGTGCTTGCGTTTCAGTTCTGGTACAGCCACTGGCAGATCGCCTACTACACCTGCCTCGGCATCGGTGTGTACGGCATCTGCCGGTCAATCGGCATCATTGTCGCCGGGAGGGAGCGTTCGGCCAGGGGGGTGGCGAAGCTCGTTCTTCTAAATCTGGTCACCATGTTTTTCTTCCTCTCTACGGTCGCCATTGACCTGATGCCCCTTGCCAATTGGTCCGTCTCCACCAATCGCGGCGCCGAGAGCGGCGCCAATCAGGGGAAGGGGGGGCTGGACCGGGAGGAGGCCATGTCCTGGTCCCTTCCACCGGAGGAACTGGCATCCTTCGTCATCCCCGGCTTCTTCGGCTTCTCGCGTCAGGAAGCCGGGGAGAATCCACCCGGGATCAGGTCCTACTACTGGGGGAGGATGAACTTCACCCAGACGACGGACTACATGGGTCTGCTGCCCTGGCTTCTGTTGCCGCTGCCTCTAATCTTCCGCCGGGACCGCTACACGTGGCTGGCGCTGGCTGCGGTGGCGGGAGGGATCATCTTCTCAATGGGGAAATACTCCCTCATCTACAACTTCCTTTTCGATTATTTCCCCGGAGTGAACAGGTTCAGGGTGCCGAAGATGATCATGTTCCTTCCGGTGTTCGGCCTTGCGGTTCTGTCAGCCCGCGGAATCGACCTGATTCTCGACCCCGACGCGAGAAAAACCGGCGCGTTCAGAAAGTACCTGTGCGGCGTCACGGTCCTCCCCCTGCTTCTTCTTGGCGTCATGGGCATAGGTATGGCGGGAAGGGAGCGTTGGATAGAATCGTTCATAGAGATGCTTGCCCAGCCGACCCGTTACGAGCAGGGCCCTGCCCTCGTCATGCAGCGATGGGGCAACATCATCTATGAGACGGGTGCCGCAGCTGCCGTTGCAGCCCTATATGGAGCCGCGATTTTTGCCATCTCCAGAAGATGGATTCCCGCTGTGGCTGCTCCTCTCGTGCTTGTTGCCCTTTACCTTGCAGATACAGGGAGGGTGAATTACAAGTTCATGTTCCTCGTGGACGTTCCGAAGGAGACGAAGAATTACACTACCCCTGCCATAGAGTTTTTGTCACAACAGTCGGATATGTACCGGGTCCTTCCGGTAAGCAGCGGCCCCGGGCCATTCTCCAGCAAGAAAATTCCGGTAATGTTCATCCCGATGCCGGTGCAGCAGAAGAGGTGGCAGGATATCCTCGACAGCTTCAGTTTTTCCTCTGCAATTCCCGACATGCTCAACGTGAAGTATCTTGTGTATGAGGGGAGGCAGTACGAACAGGAAAAACAGCACATGGGGGAGAAGTTCGTACCCGTTTTCCGGTCCCCCGACGGTTCCGAGGTGGTTCTGGAGAACCGGGCGGTCCTTCCTAAGGCGTGGCTCGTATCGTCGGTGCTTTTGCCGGGGGATGACCGGCAGACTCTAGGCCTTATGCAGCATCCCGAGTTCGATCCCCGAAGGATGGCTCTCGTCGAGTCTCCTCCTCCCCTGCCGATGGCTTCTCCCGAAGCGCTTCAGGCCATCCCGCCCGGGGAGGTCAAGGTGACACGGTATGAGGACATCCGAATCGATCTCACTGTCAAGGCGCTGCAGAACACGCTTCTTGTGCTGGGAGAAAAATACTACAGGGGCTGGAAGGCCAGCGCGGACGGCAAGGACCTGGAAATTTATCCGGTGAATCATATTCTGCGAGGGGTCTACCTCCCTCCCGGAGAGCATCAAGTCGTTTTCCGGTTCGACCCGCAACCTTACAAGATCGGGAAATACCTGACCTTCAGCTCTTTCCTTCTCTTTGCCTGCATGCTCGTATGGGAGCTGTGGAGGAAGCGATTTCGTGCTGCAGCATGATTTGGTGTGTTCCTGTCGTGATCGGTGACCGAGATGAGTGAAAAGCGCATTTCCATTGTGGTGCCCTGTCATAATGAAGAGAGTAATGTCGGGATTCTGCTGAGCAGAATCATGTCCACTATGTCGGCTATAGGCCTTGAGTATGAGGTAATTTTTGTTGATGATGGAAGCACCGACAGGACGCTGCACGTGCTTAAAGGCCTGCAGGACGCACACCGTAATGTCAGAGTAGTGGAGCTTTCCAGGAACTTCGGGCATCAAGCCGCAATCTGTGCAGGTTTGGACACTGCCAAGGGGGATGCGGTTATAATGATGGATGCCGACCTTCAGCATCCCCCGGAAGTTATAGCCCAGCTCGTCATGAAATGGAAGGAGGGCTTCGAGGTTGTCTACACGGTAAGGAATGATCCCGCGGGGACACCCTTTCTCAAAAAAATCACGGCCCGCCTCTTTTACCGACTGGTCAACCTGCTCGCAAAGATAGACATTCCCTACAACAGCGCCGACTTCAGGCTTCTCGACAGAAAGGCTGCCTATCATCTCTTGTCGCTACCGGAGAAGACGAAGTTCTTGCGCGGACTGGTCAACTGGATAGGGTTCAGGAGGTGCGGAGTTACGTATGAGGCGTCTCTGCGCAATGCAGGCTCGACAAAATATACATTTCTCAAAATGTTGAGATTCGCTATAGACGGAATAACATCCTTTTCAGCGTTTCCGTTGCAGCTGTCTACCATAATGGGGATGGTGGTTTCCCTGTTCAGTTTTGCCTATGCCGCCTATGCCATAATTATGAAGCTATTTTCGGACTATACTATTGCGGGCTGGGCGTCGGTGCTCGTATCCGTACTGTTTCTCGGCGGAATCCAGCTTATGAGCCTCGGTATCATCGGTGAATATATTGACAGGATCTATACGGAATCCAAGTCGAGGCCCATGTACATAGTGCGCAATATCTATGGTGAAGATGAATGAGTCCTTAAGGAAAGCATGTCCGCGACAATAATCTTCGGAATGATGATAATTCTTACAGGAATAGTGATCGTCTCAAAGGGTTGAAATGTTAAAAGACAAAGACGACAAGATGTTCTTTTACGACCGGTTCGCGGACGACTTCGACTCCGTGATGAACATGTACGACACGGATCGCCGGCTGGACGTGATTTTCAGGGAGCTCATTCCAGAGGATCTGCAGGGCAAGCTGCTGCTGGACGGCGGGAGCGGTACAGGCTGGTTCAGCAGGGAAGCCTCTGTGAGGGGAGCAGCCGTAGTTTCATTGGACGTCGGTGAAAATATTCTTTCGAAGGTCGCCGCGAAATGCGACTCGCATAAAGTTGTGGGTAGCGTGCTCGACATTCCCTTCAAAAGCGGGCATTTCGACTATGTAATCTCGACTGAGGTCATTGAGCATACCCCTGATCCGAAAAGAGCGGTCATGGAACTGAGCCGGGTCGTGAAGAGCGGTGGCACCTTGGTTATAACTGTGCCTAACAGGGTATGGCACCCTGCCATAGCTATCGCAAATGTTCTCAAGCTGAGGCCGTATGAAGGGTATGAGAACTGGGTTGGGTGGCCGCAGTTGAAGGCATGGGTAGAAGCTTCCGGCTGCTCCGTGATTTCGATGAAAGGGATTCATCTTTTTCCGTTCGTTGTTCCCCAGCTCAATCCTGTTTTGCGATGGTTCGACCGTTACGGCCAGTCCCTTGGACCGCTCATGCTCAACATATGCCTGAAGGCGAGTAAAAAATGATACAGACGGCGGATGTCGTCGCGGATTTGTGACTCACCAATTCCTGTTCGAGGAGATGTAGATGTGCTAACCCTGCAGGCGTTAACGAAGTTTAAGTCATGGTTTATCCTGGCCGGTTCGACTCTTTTTTCCCTTTTCCTTTGGGGCAGCAACCTCAAGGCAAAATGGGGTTTTCTGGATGACCACGAGATAATACGGTTCCTCGGTCCGTCAGGAAATGTCAGCATAACCGGGCTTCCCGCACTGCTTTCCGCAACCGAGTTGGCGAATCCCGGAACATCTCCCAGGTACCGGCCATCCTACTGGCTTCTGAGAATCATGGAGACCTTTCTCTGGGGCGATTCCCCTTTCTTGTGGTACGCCTGCAGGATAGTCCTGTTCGCCCTCTCAGTGGCAATAGTATGGTGGCTGCTTGACAGGTACCTGGGGTTCCTGGCGTCCCTGCTCTTTACCGCATATATCTTCAGTTTGCCCTTCTGGACCGACATATGGACCCGCCTCGGCCCTGCCGAAACGTATGCCGTGTTCGGTTGCGCCTTATATGTTCTTGGTTTTGCCAGAGTGGGAGAAGCCTGGAGGGAGGGTGATCGCTTAAGGGTAAATGCACTTTCGAACTGGCTGATCATGCTTGTCGGCTCGTTCATAGTTCTCGGTGCCAAGGAGAACATGCTGTTCCTGATGGTCCCGATCCTCATTTTGCCCGGCCTGCTGTGGAAAAAGAATGTGCTCTCGGCGACCGCTTCCATAGCCTCAGCCCTTATGGCTGGATATGGAGTGTTTGTAGCGACTGCCGTTACAATGGCCATGACCAGGTCCGGGAAGGATATTTATGCCAACGATACCGGTGTTGGGGGGCGAATCGAACTGCTGGCTTCCGGGGTGGAAAGAGCCATCAATAATCAGGTGTTGATCTGCCTGGCTCTCTATCTTGCGGTGCTTTTTTCGTTGTCGGTTCACCTGCTGCTCGCCCGCAAGGGGACATTGAAGCCGTTATTGAAGCAGGGTCTGAATTTTTTCACTCTGTCAGCGCTGTTGATGATGTTGTACGTAACCCAGTTCCTGTTCTACAATGGCGACTGGCCGAGCGAAAACTTCGGCAGGTATAACTTTCCCGGCTTGCTGGTGTATCCGTTCTTCCTGCTCATCGCCTTCCATTTTTCACTTAAAGCAATCGCCACTGTGTTCCCGGGGATAGGCACCGAGAAGTGGTCACGGGTGGCGCTTTCTGTCCTGGGCTTTGTTCTAGTCTACAGCAGCGACATTCCGAAGCTGAGGGAAGCGGCGCAGGCCCGGTCCCAGAATACACAAGCAATAACAGCCTTTGTGTCTTCTCTCTCCCAAACTCTCCATGGTGACCCGCAGTCCAGCCTGTTCCTCATGAGTTCGAATGTCGTGGTCGATACCGAGCCTATAACTTCTGTCGCAACATTTCTGCGGGCGAACAAGGTGAAGAATCCCATACATGCTGTCGTGAACATGAGGTCCCCCCAGAACATGACGAATGCCCGCTCCGAAATCGGGGCTAAGATGATACTGAATATGATCAATATCCAGAATAATGGGAGCAGGGATGCTCTGGCGTTCTCTGCGCCTGGGAAAAACGATTCCCACGCATGTTACAAGGTAGAGTTTTCAGGTGCCGGGCCCGACTCCAGAGGATGTACCAGTCTGATGACGATCATGCCGGGGGGGGATTGAGGGCGTTCATGAGGGCCGAGGCGCTGGCTCATCCTGCGCCTTGAGCGGAACTACGCTCCCATGAGTCGAGCATCTGGGCCGGAGATCTTTGCATGGAACAGACGGTTGATACGCTTAAGACTTACGGGCTGCAGATAACCCAGCCCCGGCACGGATACCGTTTCTCCCTCGATCCGCTGCTTCTTTGCGAGTTTGCGCCGAAGCCGGACGGGGGGAGTGTGATGGACCTGGGTACCGGATGCGGGATCATACCTCTCGTAATGGCGCGTCTTGCGCCATCCGCGGAGCTGACCGGGGTCGATCATCAGGAGTACATGGCCGAGCTTGCGCTGCGGAATATCCGGGAGAACGGTCTCGATGGGCGGGTGCGGATACTTCACGAGGATGTCCTGCGGCTACGGAAGCTCTTCGATGTCTCTTCCTTCGATCTCGTCCTTGCGAATCCTCCCTACCGAAGGCTGGGGACGGGGAAAGTGAGCCCGCGGGCAGGGCGCGATCTGGCGCGGCACGAATCGACTGCCACCCTGGCTGATTTCCTCGAAACAGCAAAGTTCCTGGTTCGCCCCGGAGGGAGCATCTGTCTGATCTCCCACCCCGTGCGCCTTGCCGAGCTGTTCAAGCTCTCATGCGAGCTGAAGCTGGCGCCATTGCGGTTGAGGATGGTCCATGGAACGAGCGAAGCGGAGGCGAGGATGTTTCTTGTGGAGCTGGCGAAGGGGCGGAAAGGGGACCTGAAAGTTCTACCCCCGCTGGTGGTCCGTGGGGCGGATGGCGATTACAGCGAAGAGGTGAAGCGGATGTACCGGGAAGGTGAGACTACTTTTTCTTCATCCGGTCCTGAAGATGGCGCGTCATGAGACGGGAGAAAGCTTCCCGAAGCTCCTCGTCCGCTATCTCGGCCGTATCGTCGGCCACCTGTTTGCGCTCGGCTGCATTCAATGACCGTGCAGTGGGTTGAGGAGGTTTCGGCGCATCCGCCGCCGGTTCGAGGCGGCCCGCCTTCAGATTGATATCCCTAACAAGTTCCTGCCGCAGCATGCCGTTAAGCTTGTCGATGATCCCCTTCTTCAGGAAGGTAAGTTGCTGCATCCATGGAGCACTTGATACGGTGACCGTGAGAATTCCGTCGCGGATCGCCACCGGCCTGGCCCGTTCAGCGATCCGCGGCCCCACCGCCGTATCCCAGATCTGCCAGATTGCCCCTTCCTGAAGGCGCTTTTCGGTGGGGGTGCCACGGAAGACTGCTGCAAGCAGGTCCCCGACGGGGCTGGGACGACGCATCCGCTCCCGCTCCCTACCCATTGCTGTTGCGCCTTTTGTGGATAATCCCCCCCAGGATCTGCCCGACCACCGCACCGCCCAGGGTGAGGGGAATGATCTTCCAGCCGAAGCCGGACTTTATCCGCATGTATATGATCAGGGGAATGGAGATGTGAACGTAGAAGTACCACCCGAAGGTGAACTTCTCGTAGTTCTGGCGCAGGTAGCCGAGCGGCAGGTTGACGGCAACGGCCACGGCTACAAGTATCAGGAGGGAGAGGGCGGGGTGCATTGCTGCATGGTATGAATTTGCCGGTGCTTTGTCAATTGCAGATGGTGAGGCCGCTTCCGGCGTGAGAATTATGGCCGCAGCGTCAGCGGTTTCCGGAACAGGAGGCATGAATGGTAAAGGATGGGGAATACGTAGCGATATTCAACTCGATCCATCGCGTGATGAAGGCTGAGAAGCTCCTCAAGGAGAAGAGGTTTCCAATGCTCCTCATACCTGCGCCCCGGGCGCTTACCTCAGACTGCGGCCTTGCGATCAGATACGCTGAGGCGGAAAGGGGAGCGGTGGAGGGGGCGCTTGCGGAGGCCGATCTTCTGCCGGAGGAGACGTATGTGAAGCAGGGGGAGGCGTATGTGAGGGTTTCAGGGTAGATTCAAGGCCATGGACCCCGTGACGTCACCCTGTTATACCTTGACAACCACAGGGGCAGCGTCTATTGTAGCCGTTTGTTTTTCGGCAGACGTTCATGAGTACGGACAGGAGTAGGTGATGAAGCCATTGTTTTTGAACCCACCGACATTCGAGGATTTCGACGGCGGAGCCGGCGCGCGCTATCAGGCTTCGCGGGAGGTAACCTCCTTCTGGTACCCAACCTGGCTCTGTTTTCCCGCCGGCATGATCCCGGGAAGCCGCGTAGTGGACGCCCCGGTGCAGCGTTTCGATCTTGACGAGTGTCTGCGGATTGCGCGGGATTACGACATGGTCGTCATGTACACGTCTACGCCGACGCTTCACATAGACGTTGAGACCGCCCGCCGGATTAAGGAGCAGAATCCCCGGACGGTGACGGTTCTCACCGGCCCCCACGTAACGGTGCTTCCGGAGGAGTCGCTTCTTTTCGCCAAGGGAGCGGTGGACATCGTATGCCGCGGGGAGTTCGACTACTCCACCATGGAGCTCTGCGAGGGGCGCGAGTGGGAGCGGGTCGACGGCATCAGTTTCGTGCGGGATGGTAAGGTGGTGCACACGCCGGACCGGGCCCCGATTGCCGATCTGGATGCGCTTCCTTTCGCTAGCCAGGTTTACGCACGCGATCTTCCCATAAATGAATACGTCATCCCCCATTTCCTTCACCCGTATGTATCCATCTACTCGAGCCGCGGCTGTCCCTCCAAGTGCATCTACTGTCTTTGGCCGCAAACCTTCTCCGGCCGTACCATGCGGACCCGCTCTGCCGAGAACGTCTTTGAAGAGGTGAAATGGATCGTCAATAACATTCCCGGCGTCCGTGAGATCTCCTTCGACGACGACACATTCACCGCCGATCGAAGGCATGCCCGCGAGGTGGCTGCCAGGTTGAAGCCGCTGGGCATCTCCTGGACCATCAACGCCCGAGCCAACTGTGATTTCGATACACTCAAGGTAATGCGGGAAGCGGGGCTGCGGCACGTGGTGGTGGGCTTCGAATCGGGGAATGATCAGATCCTGAAGAATGTGAAAAAAGGTGTTACCAAGCAGCAGGCGATAGAGTTCACCCGCAACTGCAAAAAGCTAGGGCTTTCGGTGCACGGGGCGTTCATCATGGGCCTTCCGGGGGAAAGCCGTGAGACGATACAGGAGACGATCGAGTTTGCAAAATGCATGGACCTCAACTCGATACAGGCTTCGCTTGCCTCTCCCTATCCTGGGACCGAGTTCTACGAGCTGTGCAAGAAGGAGGGGTGGATAGCCTCCGAGTCCTTCCTCGACGACACCGGGCACCAGACCTGCGTAATCGGATACCCTCACCTGTCGAACAAGGAAATCTTCGACGCGGTGGAGCTTTTCTACAACAAGTTCTACTTCCGCCCCAAGTACATAATGCGCAGCATCGGCAGGATGATCGTGAACGCCGAGGAGCGGAAGAAGCTCCTTAAAGAAGGGCGGCAGTATCTGGAGTATATGAGGAAGCGCAAGCAGGCAGGAGCCTGCTGAGGCTAGGCCCACTGATTTAGCGGATCACTGACAACCCCAGGTTGCTCAAAAGCAGTCAGATCGTCGCACTCGCAGAAAGCCCCACGGAGGCGTAGCAGCGCTACGCCGCACACGGGGCTTTCGAGGACGGCGGCGAGATGGTTGCTTTTCAGCAACCGCAGTAAAAGGCATGAAAGAGCTCATCATAAATGCCGACGACTTCGGCCTCTGCAGCAGCGTGAACGATGCGGTCCTCAAGGGGTGGCGAGAAGGGATACTGACGAGCGCGTCCCTCATGATGGGAGGCGCGGCGTGTGCCGAAGCCGTTCAGCTTGCCCAAGAGAACCCGGGGCTACAGGTCGGTCTGCACCTGACCCTGGTGCAGGGACGGGCGGTGGAATCTCATTCCGGATTCCCCACCATTGCCGCCCATGACGGCAGCTTCAGCACCGATCCGGTTCTTTCGGGGATGAGGTTCTTCTTCATAAAACAACTCCGCAAGCAGCTTCGCCGGGAGATCGAGGGGCAGTTGAAGGCTTTTGCAGCCACCGGTCTGCGCCTCTCCCACATTGACGGACATCTGAACATACACCTCCATCCAACCGTCTTCCATATCCTCCGGGAGCTCATGCCCGAGTACGGCATCCGCAGTTTTCGTCTCACCCGCGAGCGGCTCCGGCCCAATCTTGCCATCGACCGGGGGCGTATTTTTGGAAAGGCCGCGGACGCCTTCATCTTCTCCCAGTTGTCGCAACGGAGTCGCCCATGGCTCGACCAGGTCGGGATCTCCTATGCGGACGAGGTGAAGGGGCTCCTCAGTTCGGGAGGAATGACCGAAGAGTACCTTCTGGCAGCACTTGATGGCCTGGGAGAGGGGCTCACAGAAATTTACTTTCACCCCGGGTCCCGCCCCTGCCCGGAAATTGCGCGCTGGATGCCTGACTATCGGCATGAGGAGGAGCTGGCGGCGCTCACGAGTCCACGGGTGAAGCAGAAGATGTCCGAACTCGGAGTCAGGCTGAGAAATTATCGAGGAGAGGAAAAAACGTATGCTTAAGACGCTCATCATAATGCTCCTCGCTGTCTCAGCGGGAACCGTTGGGGATCTGCTGCTCGCCAAGGGGATGAAGGAGCTTGGAGACCTGTCAGCCATGAACCTGCGCGGAATCCTGCAGGTGGCTTTTCAGGCGTTGACCAGCCCGAAGCTCATCATCGGAACGATGATGCTGGCGATATTCTTTTTCCTGTGGCTGGCGGTCCTCTCCTGGGAGGACCTGTCAGTGGCGCTGCCGATGCAGGCGCTCAACTATGTGCTCGTTGCATTTCTATCCCAGTACTTCCTCGGCGAGGTGGTTTCTCCCACGCGGTGGGCCGGCACCATCCTCGTCTGCATCGGCGTTTTATTGATCACCAGGAGCAGCGGCGCCTGATCCTAAAGGAAGTTCCTGTTCCCCCGAGTCCTTCACCCCCTGTTTCTGAGCGCTCCCTCCTGATCGCTACCAGCTAAATGACGGTGCCATTTTCCGTTTACCCGAAGTGCTGAATACATACAGGGATAAGCCGGGATTAGCACGCGTACATAGTGTCAGTATAACTCATTAAAATTAAAAGCTGCGGGAGGAGTTGAAAAATTATAATTTTAATGAATTGTGTAACTAGGCGAAACACTTGCATTGTGAGGCGGAAGAAGTCAGTCCGACAGCAGCGAGGAGGAAGGTATGGAATCGTTGTCCGCCCTGATGCTCGTAATTATCGCCCTGTTTCTAAGTGTTACGGTTCCGAGACTGTATGGGGACTGGATTTCATGGCAGGCACATATGCGGGAAGGCGATCTGGAGCAGGCGCGCAGGGTGATGGCGGCGGAAAACCTCTGGGTGCAGCGCCATTTCTGGTGCGCAGCTGCGGCCATCGCCATGGCCGTGCTGCTGGATAGCGGAGCGCCGGATGCTGCGGCACATCGTTTGGCACATATTACAAAAGTTTACGCAGGGATCTCACTGGTCCTGGCTCTGATCGAATCCCTCTTCGCACATAAAGTTTCTGCTGCACTGGCAGTGGCGCAGGATGGGAAACGATCGTCGGAAATGGGCTGAAGATGCCGCAATATCAGCAGAAAAAAGGAGCTTCGGCTCCTTTTTTTTCACTCATTTCTTGTCTTTCCGCGAATCCTCTACCGCCTTTTCGAACCTCTCAGGACTGAAACCACGCAGCACCACCTTGTCGTCACCTATGACGATCACCGGAACCGACTGGCTCTTGTAGCGGGTCGAAAGCTCTTCCATGAAGGTCTCGTCGGCCTCTACATCCTTGTTGATGAAGGGAATGCTTCGACTCGTGAAGTATTCCTTGGCTTCCTTGCAGTGGGGGCACCAGGATACCGAGTATAGAACGATCTTCGGGTAGTTCTGCTTCCGGCTCTGTGATGGTGTTACGGGGGTCTGCTGAGGTTCCGCGGCAGCATGATCGATGATCATGAGACTGAGGAGCAGGGGCAGAGCTGTGGCGATTCGGCGCATTTTTCCTCCTATTTCCGGACTACCAGCTGACGTCTTACCAGCGTGAATGCAAGCGGTTTCTCCCGGCCCAGCCGCTGAACCGTGAGCGATACCTTCGTGCCGCTCCGGCCGCGCAGCCTGAAATTTACGATCTGCTGGAAGTCGCTGCCTCGGGTAGGCTTGCTGTCCACATGGGTTATGAGATCACCGATCCTGATGCCTGCTTTGTGGGCGGGGCCGCCGGCAACGAGCTGCCGCACTTCGATACGTCCGTCCTTGCGTGGTACGCCGTCGATCCCGATGCCGCCGAAATCGGTGCTTGTATTTGCATAAGATGATGCAGCAATCACTAGCGTTGCGGCGAATGCCAGAAGACGGAGTGGGGTTTTCATACCGCAAACTATATCGCAGCGGGTGCTGCAGGTCAAAAGAAAGGTCATACGCCCACTCACTGAGCAAATCTCCGCCCCTTCGGCAAGATCGATTGCCCGGTGTGATAAAATGAAGTACATTAGCTGCATTTCAGCACGGAGATAAGCCATGGAACGAAGAGTGAGCGTAAGTCACGTTCTGACGGAAGCGGCACCCGGTGTGGAGGTTCTCGTAAAGGGATGGGTGCGGACCATTCGGACAGGGAAGGAAATCACCTTCATCGCCCTCAACGACGGGTCGTGCCTGGCGAGCCTGCAGGTTGTGGTGGATGCCGGAACCTCAGGGGAGTCTGCACTTGCAGGTGCGGGCACGGGGAGTGCTGTCGCGATAGGGGGAGTCGTCGTCGAATCACCGGGCGCCGGGCAGCGGGTGGAACTCAGGGCAGCTTCCGTGGAGGTTGTCGGGACTGCCGACGAGAGCTACCCGCTGCAGAAGAAACGTCACAGCTTCGAGTTCCTTCGTACGATAGCCCACCTGCGTCCCCGCACCAATACCTTCGGGGCAGTGTTCAGGATGCGTTCTTCGCTTTCCCATGCCGTGCACCGTTTTTTCGCGGATCGCGGCTTCCTCTATGTCCACACTCCCATCATCACCGCCAACGACTGCGAAGGGGCGGGGGAGATGTTCCGGGTTACGACCCTGCCGATGACGGCCCCCCCCTTGGTGGAGGGGAGTGTCGACTACTCCGCCGATTTCTTCGGCCAGGCCACCGGTCTTACGGTCAGCGGACAGCTTGAAGGAGAGCTCTTCGCCCTGGCCTTTTCCGACATCTATACCTTCGGGCCGACCTTCCGTGCCGAGAACTCCAACACTCCACGTCACGCTGCCGAATTCTGGATGATAGAGCCCGAGATGGCCTTCGCCGACCTGATGGCTGACGCGCAACTCGCCGAGGATTTCCTCCGGTACCTCTGCCGTCACGTGCTCGAAAATTGTAGTTCGGATCTGGAATTCTTCAACGAGCAGATCGACAAGGGGCTCATTGAGCGGATACGGAAGGTCGCCGACGCTTCCTTCGCAGTGATGGACTATACCGAAGCCATCGACCGGCTGAAAGCGGCACCGGTGAGGTTCGAGTATCCGGTGGAATGGGGGCTAGACCTGCAGACCGAGCACGAGCGGTATCTGACGGAGCAGGTGGTGGGTGGACCGGTATTCATTGTGAACTACCCGCGGGGTATCAAGGCGTTCTACATGCGGCTCAACGACGACGGGCGGACGGTGGCGGCGATGGACCTCCTCGTGCCGAAAGTCGGGGAGATTATCGGCGGCAGCCAGCGGGAGGAGAGGCTCGATCTTCTTCTGGGACGGATGGCGGAAGTGGGGATAGATCCACAGGATCTCTGGTGGTATGCCGACTCCCGCAGATGGGGCAGTTGCCCCCATGCCGGCTTCGGTCTCGGTTTCGAGCGGCTTATCATGTACCTCACGGGGATGGAGAATATACGGGATGTAATTCCCTTTCCAAGGACCCCGCGACATGCCGAGTTTTAGCGCAGCGCCATATTCGAAGCGCTCACGGCGTTGCTCGTGCGGTGTGACCTCGGCGTACCTCCAGTACGCCTGCGGCCCCTCCTCCTCGCTGTCTTGTGATCATTTCGAATCTGACGCTGCCCGATAGATAGCGCAGCACCATATTCGAGCGCTCGCGGTGTTGCTCGTGCGGTGTGACCTCGGCGTACCTCCAGTACGCCTGCGGCCCCTCCTCCTCGCTGTCTGGTGATCATCTCGAATCTGACGCTGCCCGATAGGATAGCGCAGCGCCATATTCGAGCGCTCGCGGCGTTGCTCGTGGGGGGGCACTTCGCCATTAACGCCTGCTTTTCCTCTTGGGGATCATTACAATCTGACGCTGCTGCAGTCATCGTTTAGGGGGACCTGATGGAAGGTTATGTACAACCCGAGCTTCTTCTTTTGTTGGTGATGTCCGTCCCAGGCGCAGCCGGAGGATGGCTCGCCTACAACCGGGGGCGAAATTTTATCGGCTGGTGCATCCTATGTGCGCTCTTCCCGGTCTTTCTCCTCGTGATTTACTACAACAAGCCGCTTCGAGAAGTTCCCGGCAAATTCAAAAGGTGCCGTTCCTGCTCGGAGTGGCTGAAGTGGCGCGACCCGGTCTGCAAGTATTGCAACGCCAGCCAGCCGGCAGAGGACATTTAGGCGGTTGTTGAAAAACAGGTATGGCGCGCCTATTTGAAAGTCTCTGCGTGGGGCGTAGCGTGCTGTGCCACCGTAGCGACTTACTGCGGTTGCGGCGATCCGACTACTTTTGAACAACCTGCATTTTCAAACTACATCCTCCTCTTTCAGGCGATCGACTGCTGCCTGTATCCTTTTCTGCATGTCGAGAGCTTCCGTTTCTTCGCCATATGTTGTGCGAGGCCAGAAGAACCCGCGAAGGCCGTCCTTGCGCCGTCGCGGCACTATGTGGATGTGCAGGTGCGGGACGCTCTGGCTTACCCGGTTGTTGATTGCCACGAAGATGCCTTCCGCGCCGGTTGCATCCTCCACTGCCGCAGCCAGCATTCGTGCAGCAGTAAACAAGGGCGCTACAAGGGGGTTCGGGAGTTCGACAAGGGTCACTACATGCAGTCGCGGGATGAGCAGAAGATGCCCGGGAAAGAGGGGGCGGCGGTCCAGGAATGCAATGCACAGGTCATCCTCGAACACGGTCCACGCACCGACTTCTTTTCGGGCGATCAGGCAGAACTGGCAGGGTGATGATTCCGGCAACTCTCCTCCCGAGTCGACTGAAGGCAGTTAGTCAGTTTCATGCCTGTTCCTCCAGCGGGTAGATGACAAGGTGGCGTTCCGGCTCCCGTCCGCAGCTGAGAGCCGTGAGTCGGCTGCCTGCTATGATCCGGTGCTGCATCTTTCGCAGGGCAGGCCGGCGTGGCGTAAGAGCCACTTCCTTTCGCTCGTGCAGTACCCTGTCGATGGCGGCTTCCGTTTCCGTAACCACCTCCTGGACTTCATCGTCCTCGATCCCTTCGATTATGTTGAAGGCCTGCTGGAGCATCCGCCGCATCTCGTTAGCGGTATTTCGCTTGAGGAGGTGAAGGGACGCGTCACCTTCCTCCATGGCCCGTTTCAGCCGGAAGTCTTCGCTGCGGGAGCGCAGCGCCAGCACTAGGTCTGCCTGCTCCGGAGTCCCTACTGTTCTGGCGTCGATCCCCAGGCTCCTTATCACCCTCTCAAGAAGATCCCGGCTCAGCGCATAGGGATAGATCCGGAGCGGGCCTTCCCGCCGGGCAAGCTGCTGCGCTGGGGGCGGTCCGGAGGGCTCGCGCCTGTGCTCCGCCACGGTAATGGCTCCGTTGGCTGACTGCTCCCGCCGCTGGCTCTGGGGAGCGAATCCCCGCAGTATTGCATCGACGGCTGCGCCCGTGTCACGATGGATGATAAGTTCGTCCCGGTCTTCCATTTCGACGACAATATCGAAGGTAGGAGGAGACCGCCTTTCGCTGACGGTCTTAGTTGTCCTGCGCCTGCGGGCTTCTTCGTCGCTGAGGGTGACGGTCTGCACTCCTCCTACCAGGTCGGAGAGGGTCGGGTTGATTATCAGGTTCTCCAGGGAATTCCCATGGGCGGTTCCGATCAGCTGCACTCCGCGCTCGGCGATGGTGCGGGCTGCCGCGGCTTCGGCCTCCGTGCCGATTTCATCCACGATTATCACTTCCGGCATGTGATTCTCCACAGCCTCGATCATCACAGCGTGCTGGCGGTCGGGGCGGGGCACCTGCATTCTCCGCGCGCTCCCTATTCCGGGGTGAGGAATGTCGCCGTCGCCGGCGATTTCATTGGACGTGTCGATGACGATCACGCGTTTGTGGACGTCATCTGCCAGCACCCGAGCCATCTCCCGCAATTTCGTGGTTTTTCCGACACCTGGGCGGCCAAGGATGAGGATGCTTTGTCCGGTCTCGATCAGGTCGCGCAGAAGCTCGATCCCACCGAAAACCGCGCGTCCCACACGCAGAGTGAGCCCGATGATCTGCCCCTTGCGGTTTCGGATGCCCGAGATGCGGTGGAGGGTGCGCTCAATCCCCGCTCGGTTGTCGTCGCTGAATTCCCCCACGAGTGCCAGCACATGGGCCAGCTGGTCGCTGTCCACGGGCTGGTCTCCCAACTTGACCGTTTCCTCGGCGAGTCGGGCGAGGGGGGGACGCCCCAGGTCCATTACGACCTCCACAAGCTGCTCCACCGCAAGCTTTCGGAGGGCCGTCTGGATTTCCGCCGGCAGCGCGGCAAGAAGCAGATGGACGTCGTCCCCTTGAACAATGGATTTCTTTGCGGAATCTTTCATGGCTCCCCCACCTTTCCCTTTCTGAAATTGTAAAAGAGCGAGGTCGTATTGCAAATTGAGGCGTAGTGGCTAATGCAGGCAGCGAGAGGAAGAAAAGCTGCGGTGAAAGGGGGGAAAAGGAAAAGGGGCGGGAAGTCCCGCCCCCTCAAGAGGTCCGTCATGGCAGGGCGGTCACATGTAAACCATGACGCGCAGGGCAATCACTCCGTCCAGCGATTTAAACGGGATGGTGACTCCTTTGCACTGCACGTTCATGCTCGATCTTTCTTCCTGGATCGGGCGGATCTTCCCTGAAACTATGAGCGGCAGTCCAAGGGCGACATTCCCGAACTCTTCATGATACCTCGTCTTGAACACGCCCGCGATGTTGTTCGTCAACTCGCCTATGGCGTCGCGGATCGCCTCTTCATCGGGCTCATCCATCATCAGGAGCGACTTGGCTATGTCGAAGGCCACTTTCCCCGCCGCTCCGAGGATGATGTACCCCACCCGGTCACCGGCCACGCCGACTATGCCGACGATATCCGAATCGACCGGATCGACCTTCTTCTCTACCTTGCCGGCGTATATTTCCAGCCCGAGATAGGTCTTGAAGGTATCCTGGGTTGCCGCCATGATGGTGAACATTATTTCTTCGAAAGAAATCTGGGACATCCTTCCTCCCTTGAAAGGTTTTTTAGAACCTATCGCCCCGATGTAGGGGCAACTTTAACCTGGTGCAGAAAAACCAGGAGACATTGCCGTCTGACCGTCTTGTTCCGCCGCTGGGCCCCTTTTATTCCGCAGGGATGGGACCGGCAGTATTGACAAACGGTGCTGTCACCGGTATTTTTCCGGAATTCCGCGTAGGGGGTCCATTCGTGACATTGCTCGATTCCATTCTCTCTGCCAATAGAAAATTTACACACCCGGGTGCGTTTCCGCCGCTTCCCAAGTCTCCCCAGAAGCAACTGGCGATATTCACCTGCATGGACACCCGGCTCGTCGATTTCCTCGAACCGGCTATGGGGATCAGGCGGGGAGAGGCCAAGGTAATCAAGAATGCAGGCAATACGGTCATCGACAGCAACGGGGGCGTGATAAGAAGCCTGGTTGCGGCAATATTCCTGCTGGGAGTCGAGGAGGTTTTCGTGATCGGGCACCGCGATTGCGGTATGGGGACCGTGGACGCCGAAGACCTCCGGGCGCGGATGGTAGAGCGGGGCATCGATCCGCAGGCGATCGATTCACTGGAGCCTGGTCTTCCCCAGTGGCTTGGGGCCTTCCAGTGTCCGGAGAAAAATGTGGAGCAGGTGGTTTCACTGATACGCAACAGCCCGCTCATCCCTAAGGACGTGCCGATCCACGGGTTGCTCTTCTGCCCGGATAACGGCTACCTCATGGAACTGGTCCGCGGTTACGCTCAGGGGGAAGATTCCACAGGACATAATGCAGGAGAGCGAATAGTGTCAGGGGCTGCGGATATTACCGGATAAGCTCACCCCAGAGCGAACCGGCATCTGGAGCTCCAGTGAGCCCATTGATGCGGCCCGTCTTCTTTTTACCGCTCCGGTCACTCGAAAGGGTAGAGGGTGTCATCGTGGGCGGGAGGGGTGTACCTTCGCCTCAGCCCTTTGATGCCTTCCCGTGAGAAGGGATTTTCCTCTTCCAGCAGTGTTCCCATCTCATCCTCTATCTTCTGCGGATCTTCACCGGCTTCCAGGCGGGCGATCACTTCCTCTATGCCGCTTCCGAAGTTCACCCCGGCAGCATGGGAGAGCCGCCGCATGAACCGCGCCACCTGGCGCGGGTTCCCCTCATCCATTCCATCCAGTTCCCCCGCCAGCGACATTATCGCCTTCTCCAGGCGCGACTCGTCCACATCCGGCATCCCCTCTTCCGGTTCTTCCTTCCGCCCCTGCGATAACGCAAACCTTGAAACCTGCCGCTCCAGCTCCTCCTTGCCGCACCGCGGACATACCGGCTGCCTGTCACCTGCGATGCGGCGGGAAAGGAAGTTGTAGATCGTGTGGCAGTCGCTGCAATAGAATTCATAAACCGGCATGCTAACTCCTCCTTCATATCGAATAGCTTTGGCTGCTCATTATTTTTCCAAACATAATTCTATCACACGGGTGTTGTCTGCAGCAATGCACGGCGTGCGGGAGTAGCGCTCAAAACGTCCGTTTAAGTTTTAATCCTTATCGCCGATATGCAGCTCATCATCCACCTGGATTTCAGACCGTTCTAAAATGATTGCAGCGCAAGTAGATGTGGGTTGCTGAGGAGATACCATGGAAATGTTCAAATCGATGTACTCGATGCTGGAACGGAAGTTTTTCAACACCCTCACCAGAAAGCTGGTGGGGAATATTGCGGTGCCGGTGGTGCTGCTTCTCTTCTCCCTTCTCGTCTACCAGCGCGTCAGAGCATCTGTCCTATCCGTTCTCTCACGGGAAAAGCTGGGGGCAGCTCCCATCGCCAAGGTAGGTGAAGAGCTGAGCCGCGGCTTTTTCGAGCTGGCTTCCCTTACGATGGTTTCCGTCGTTGCTGCCGTAGTTGCCATTGTATTCCTGCGTTATCTTCTGGTGAAGCCCTTCAGGGAGATGCAGAGAAGCTTCGTGCAGAGCGGCAAGGACCATGGTGACCTCTCCAGCGACATGCCCATCAATACCTATGACGAGATCAGGGACTTCGGCGAGAGCTACAACAACTTCCTAGGGAAATTGCGGGAGGTGATCGGCCGGCTGAGGAAGATCGGTGTCAATACCGCATCACAGTCCGCCCTCGTCCTCAAGCGGCTTATGGACTCGCAGGCGAGCTGCGAGAAGCAGGGGGAGAAGGCTCACGTCATTTTCGAGTACAGCAGCCGGATTACCGATAACGTCCGGAACGTCTCGGAGAGCGTGCGGGAAATCTCCTCCTCTACGGCCACGAACCTGGAGACTGCCCGGGAATCTTACAACGATCTGCTGGAGGTTGCGGAAAAGATCGGCCAGACGAGTGAGAAGCTGTCTGCTTTCAACATTACCGTGGAGGAGTTGAACAGGAGCTCGGAGAGCATCAAGGAAATAGTCGAACTGATTCAGGACATCTCGGACCAGACGAACCTGCTGGCCCTCAATGCCGCCATCGAGGCGGCCCGGGCAGGCGAAGCGGGAAGGGGATTCGCCATCGTCGCCGACGAGGTCCGCAATCTCGCCCAGCGTACCAATGCCGCCGCGGTCGATATCGCCCGGAACATCACCGGCATCAACCTGAAAGTGAAGGAGACGCTACGGGATACTGAGGTGCTCAACAGCTACACTGTACAGAACCGGGATGTGGTGCAGCGGACTTCAGAGGAGTTCCGGAAGATGGTCGAGGAGTTCGAGGGGACGAGCGCGCAGCTTTCGCGCATCAACTGCGCAATGGACGAGCTTGCCTCCACCAACAGCGAAATCCATGCGGAGGTAGCCGAGATAAACCAGCTGAGCGGCGAAATGGTGCGGCAGATGCAGGAATCTGTCCGCGCCTCCCGAGGCCTGTCGGCTGTTACCGAGGAGATGATGGGGCTTGTCTCCCTTTTCCGGACCGGTACCGGCGGTTACGAGGATATCCTCTGCAAGGCGAGGACATACAGGGATACGGTCCAGGAGAAAATTGCCGGCCTTCAAAAAACGGGGATAAACGTATTCGACCGAAATTACCAGGCGGTTCCCAACACGAATCCCCAGAAGTACAGGACAGCCTACGCCGAGCAGTTCGACCGGGAGCTGCAGGCGATCTACGACCGCGCCAGGGACGATATGGGAGCAATCTACGCACTTGGTCTGGACGTGAACGGTTACCTTGCCACCCACCATAGCAGCTTCTCACGCCCTCCTACCGGAGACTATGAGACCGATCTCAAATTCAGCCGGAACCGCCGCATGTTCAACGCCAACGACATGGAAGTGAAGCGAGCGAAGAACACGGAACCGTATCTCCTCCAGACCAATCTCCGGGACACTGGAGAACTGCTCAACGACCTCTCCCTGCCGATCATGATCGACGGCAGGCACTGGGGGGCCTTTATCATCGGCCTGGACCCGAACCTTCTGCTCAAGGACTGACAGGGGCTGGGGGGGCACCGGGTTCTTATTCCGGCAGTTACATTTCCCGGGGCGGTTGCATTATCCGCGTCTCCTGCTACCTTTAATGGGCAGGTATTCGTACCCCTCAGGTGAACCGCATGCAGATCAGCCGGCTTTTCCGGCTCCCCCGGCATGTCCGGGCGGTCGCTTCCGATATCTTCCGCTACATCGGCCCGGGACTCCTCGTCACCGTCGGCTTCATCGATCCCGGAAACTGGGCTGCCAACGTGGCGGCAGGCTCCGGTTTCGGCTATTCCCTCCTGTGGATGGTGAGTCTCGGGACGCTGATGCTCATCCTGCTGCAGCACAACGCCGCCCATCTCGGAATCGTCACGGGTTATTGCCTCTCCGAGGCGGCCACCCTCTTTCTTCCCCGCCCGGTGTCACGCACCCTGCTATTTTCCGGCTGGCTGGCCTCGGTCGCCACGGCGCTCGCAGAACTTCTGGGCGCTGCCATAGCTCTTCAGATGCTGACAGGGCTTCCGATCCGCCTTGGTGCTTTCGCCTCGCTTCTTCTCGCCATCTGGCTGATCCTCAGCAAGTCGTACAACAGGATCGAACGACTCATCATCGGGTTTGTTTCGCTCATTGGCCTTTCCTTCGTATTCGAACTCCTTCTCGTTTCTGTCGACTGGCGAAGCTCCGCGGCAGGCTGGGTAAGCCCTTCCATTCCTCCAGGAGCGCTTCCGGTGGTGATGGGCGTTCTGGGGGCCGTAGTAATGCCGCACAACCTGTTCCTTCATTCCGAGATCATTCAGAGCCGGCAGTGGCATCTCCAGGGTGAGGAGGTAGTGGTAAGCCGGCTCCGCTATGAATTCTTCGACACCCTTTTTTCCATGATCGTCGGTTGGGGGATCAACAGCGCAATGATCATCATGGCGGCCGCTACATTTTATCTTCGAGGAATCGAGGTGACGGACCTCGCCCAGGCGGAAAGCATGCTGCGTCCCCTCCTTGGTGAATTTGCGGCCCTGGTTTTCGCGGTGGCTCTTCTTCTCGCGGGAATCGCTTCAAGTATCACGGCGGGCATGGCGGGCGGTTCGATTGTCGCGGGAATGTACGGCGAACCATACAGCAGCACTGACCCGCACACCCGCCTGGGGGTCGCCGGCACGCTTGCGGCTGGTGCGGCGCTGATATGGACCATTGAAAATCCATTCCGTGGACTGATTCTGTCCCAGGTGTTTCTCAGCATCCAGCTGCCATGGACCATCCTCCTTCAGATATACCTGACCTCTTCCTCACGGGTAATGGGAAAACACGCCAATCCGCCGCTGACAGTCTTGAGCCTTGGGGTGACTGCGGCAATAGTCATAATACTTAACGTGATGCTGCTGCTGGAGACCCTTCGCGGATGAAGTAGCGTGGTATTTGTAGTAGAGGACAAAAAAGATCTTTTTCATTGACAGTGTTCCAGGTCTTGCTTTAAAGTTGGATCCGCTATTGGTTGGAGCACCGATGTTCTGAAAGGAGGCTGCATGAGAAAATGGCGCTGTGTAGTGTGTGATTATATTCACGAGGGGGATGAACCGCCGGAGAGCTGCCCCGAGTGCGGGGCGGGACGGGAGAGTTTCGAAGAGGTCCATGCCTGAAAACGATGTTGCTGGAAAACGCACAGGAGGATGAACGATGACCACTCTGGAAGAAATCATCAGGTTTGCAGTGCAGCGGGAAGAGGCTGCCTACCGTCTTTACAAGAGCGCGGCGGAGAAAAGCACCAGCATTGCTGCCCGCAAGATGTTCGAGGAAATGGCTGCAGAGGAGGCGGGGCATAAGGAGGTTTTCAGCAGGGTGGAGGTCGCGGAGGCTGTGGGAAAAATGTCGGCCCGACAACCCGACATGAAGCTCGCCGAGTACCTGGCCGAGATTCCACTGAAGCCGGACATGACCTACGACGAGATTCTCCGCTACGGGATCAAGACGGAGGAGAGCGCCTACAGGCTTTACCTTGCTGCTGCCGATATGACCGACGATCCGAAGCTCAGAAAGATCCTGGAGTCGTTCGCGCAAGTTGAGCTGGGGCACAAAAAGAAGCTGGAGGAAGTTTATGACGAACGGGTGCTGACCGAGATGTAGGTGCATCAGCGCAGCCAACCAAGGGCCGGCATAATTGCCGGCCTTTTTTTTATTTAGGCTTGGCCAGACTCTCTGGCGGCGCTGTTGACTGGGCAGGAGAGGCCTCTATACTTAAGGAAATACTTAAGAAGGGGGTAGACCATGAGCTTCAACCCGTTCAAGGAGCGCGGAATCCCCGCCGAGAAGCAGCTCAGGCCCTGGTCGGAGCTGAACGTCAAACCGTACGATAAAGATGAAGTCCATCCGTACACTCGCGCACGGATAATTTTGATGAACGGCATCGAAGTTGAGGGAGCCATCTTTTCTCATCAGTTCGCGCGGAACCTGGCAGATCAGGAGCTGAAGAAGCTTCTCGCCGAGACCCGCAGGGTCGAGCAGCAGCAGCAGAAGGCAATAAACTGGCTGTCGCCCGGGAACGAGACGCCGCTGGAGACTACCATCGGATATGAGCAGGTTGCGGTGGACCTGACCGCCTTCCTCGCAGCGAACGTTCCCGACCCTTACGTGAAGCAGGTATTCGATTTCGGCCTGCTCGAAGACTTCGACCACCTGTACCGTTATGCGAACCTCCTTGAGATGACCCAGGGGGTTAAGGCGGAGCGCCTGGTGGGCAAGTTCACCGAAATCACCCCGGGCCGTCCGACGATCAAGGAGCACCGCCACCCGTTCGACGACGTCCGCAAGCCAATGGAGCGAAAAGCCGCGGCCCCGCTCACAAAGCTCTATGTACTGACGCTGCTGGCCGGGGAGCAGCAGACGATGAACTTCTACATGAACCTGGGTAACACCTTCAACGATCAGGTCGGAAGGGGGCTGTACCAGGAGATAGGAATGATCGAAGAGCAGCATGTCACGCAGTACGAGTCGCTCCTGGATCCAAATACTCCCTGGATCGAGAACGCCCTGCTTCACGAGTACAACGAGTGCTGGCTCTACTGGTCGTTCATGGAGCAGGAGCGGGACCAGAAAGTGAAGCAGATATGGGAGCTGCACCTGAACATGGAACTCACGCACCTGCAGACGGTGGCGGAGATCGCGAGGAAAATGGGGATAGAGCCGGAGCAGTGCGTGCCGCAGACCCTGCCGGAGCCGCTTCAGTTCAGGTCGCAGATCGACTATGTGCGGCAGATTCTTGCTACCCAGACCGACTGGAACGCATACGAAACGGAAATAGGTCCGCCGGAGAAACTCCCGGAGAACAAACGCTACCAGCAGTGCCAGCAGATGCTGAACGCGCAGGGGGCACCGAGCGAGCAGGTTATCGAGCAGAACATCTCCAAGAACAAACGGGACTACAGGCAGGAGTTGTCAGGAGAGCACCCGGTGAAGGAGTTGCGGCAGAAAAAATAACAGTACCCGAGCGAACATAAGGGCGGTCCCGATCCCAGGGCCGCCCTTTTATTTTCAGTTTTCTGGTCGACCCGGATGAAGCAAAGAGGGGGCCGGCCACAGGATCATAGCTCGGTTTCCGCGTCTCTGACCTTGACGAGCTCGACTTCGAAATAAACATATCCCCCTGCTGGGGGGAGGCTTCTTGCCCCGGTCGTCCGGGGAGGGGGTTCGTTGAGTACGTCACCTTCCTCTCCGGGGACGAACTCATATCCGGCTCCGGCGGCTCCTGCGGGAAATCCCGGTTCTACCGGAGCCTCTTCCGGTTCGAACGGGAATTCGTCGAGCTCCGATACCGGAACTCTGATGGTTCGCTGCTCTCCCTGTTTCATCCCGATGACCCCCATCTCCAGCGACGGAAGGGTATTCCCCTCCCCCAACACGAATTCGAGGAGATCACGCTCCGTAAAGTCGTAGATCGTACCGTCCTCCAGCCTGCAGATGAACGTCAGGGTCACTCTTTTTCCTTCATCAGCCTGCATGTCGGGCCTCCTGTCCGGTTTTATAGAAGCATAGTCAATCCCCTCCCGCAGTCAAGGCCGTGCCTGCAAAGCCGGGAGAGTCTGGTATCATTGGTTAGGAAATTTTATCCGGAGCAAGCCCGGCCTGCCTATCGAATGATGCGACGGAGGAGCGAGCATGAAGATCCTGATCGTCGACGACAACGCCGACTACCGGCTGCTGCTCAGCCATATCTTCCAGGATAAGGGGTGGCTGACGGTCGAAGCTCCCGATGGCGCGGCTGCTTTCAATCTGCTTCGGGAGGAGATGCCGGATGTGGTGCTTTCTGATGTGATGATGCCCCACATGGACGGCTTCCAGTTGCTGCGTGCGCTTCGGGGCTCACCCTTCCGGGATCTTATCTTTGTGTTCTATACTTCCACCTACGAGAAGGAGGAGCATCGCGACTTCGCGATGTCGCTGGGGGCGGATGCCTACATCGTAAAGCCGCTCGATCCAGTGGATATCGCTGCTGCACTAAGCGTGATAATGAACAAGGGCAGCCTTGCCCACGACGGCCCCATACAGTCGGAGGAGGAGTTCCTGCGCAAGCACAACGTGCTGCTTTCGGAAAAGCTGCTCGAAAAGGCGCTGGAACTCCAGCGGGAGGCGGCCGAGCACCGCCGGGACGAGGAGGAACTGCTCAGGCTTAAGCGGATGCGTCAGCAGGGAGACGCCGGACTTGCTGCCCCCGTCGTGCCGCTCGCGCCGGTGCAGTGTCCTTTTTCGGTCTCGGAGAAGATCTACGACCCGGTAGTGAAGATAGACGCGATCTGCGAGGAGATGGCCGCCAGGAAGGATGATCTGGAAGATAGCGGAGCCGTGACGCTCATAGATCAGCTCTGCGCGTCCATGAGAAGATTGCGCCAGCTGGTGAGCGACCTGCAGGAGTACATTATCATCCCGCGCAGCGAGCTGTATGCCCCCATGCGCCGTATCCAGATGCTTGTCGAGGTGTTGAAGCAGGACTATCCCGCGCTCCCCGCCTGGGCAGAGGAGCGGATCGACGAGTTGCAGCAGCATTTGCGGCAGTTCGGGGCGCTCGTGGAGGACCTGGTTAAGTTAACGACGGTGGCCAAATCGGAGGTGAACCGTCAGCAGGTGGATTTGAGCATGATGGCCCGAGCCCTCGTGGAGGAACTGCGGAAAGCATCCCCTGAACGACGTTCCGAGATCATGATACGGGATGGGCTGCAGGTTTCGGCTGACCGCAAACTGCTGCGGCTTGCTCTCGAAAACCTGCTGGACAATTCCTGGAAATTTACCAGAAACATGCCGGTGGCGCATATAGAGTTCGACGTGATGCAAGTGGATCAGAAACGGGTATTCTATGTCAGGGACAACGGCATCGGATTCAGCGTGAAGCAGGGGGAGCAACTTTTCACGGCGTTCGAGAGGCTGCCGGAAGCAAGGGACTTTCCCGGTAACGGGATCGGGCTCGCCATCGTAAGGACAGCCATCTGCCGTCATGGAGGGACCGTCTGGGGCGTAGGCGAGCCGGGACGGGGGGCCACGTTCTACTTTACCATTGCCGGCTGACCTTCGTTACGGTACGTGTCAGATCGTTTGCCGGGACAATTATGTCTTTGCCTGCGACGATCCAGTGGAACTTGACGAGCCGGTCGTTGATCCTAAGGCTGTACCATATGAAGTAGCGGTTGTCGCGGTAGGTGCAGGTCCACCCTTGCGGGAGGATGGCATGCCCCTCTGCGGCGAGGGAGGAGAAGACAACGTCGAGCACGGTGGCGGTGTCGACCCCCGGCAGGTTGCTCTCCGATTCCTTTACCGTCTCAATGGCCTCATCATACTTTTTTCTTGTCTCCATGAGGCTGTTGCGCTGACATCCGGCTGTGAGCATCGGCAGGACGAGAAGCAGGGCGTGCCATTTCATTAGCTCCTCCGGAGATGGCATTTCATAGTGAAAGTATAGCGTCTCCGGAACAAAGTTCTTCGAAGGCAGTGCCTAAAACAGGTGCGACAAGAACGGCAAGCGGGGGAATTATGAGTGAAACGGAAGCGAGAGGAACATTGCCCGAAACCGATGCACGGGTGGCGGAACTGGCGGAGCGGCTTGCGGAGGCCCGGGGGGAGCTTGATGCCCTGACATATGCCATCTCTCATGATCTTCGGGCGCCGCTTCGTACCGTATACGGGTTCGTGCAGCTTCTGGAAAGAAAGTACCGTGAGCGGCTTGAGGGGCAGGCCATAGAGTACCTGGAACGTATCGGGTCCGGTATTCAGCGCATGGAGAAACTGATCGCGGATCTCCTCGAACTTTCCCGTACGGGGACACGGGAAATGCAACGGGAGCGGGTCGATCTTTCCGCCCTTGCGCATGCCCTTCTGGAGGATCTGAGGAAATCCGAACCTGGACGTGTGGTTGAAGTATCGGTGGAACCGGGGCTGGTCGTGTCGGGGGACCCGGTGCTGCTCCGCGCCCTTCTTCATCATCTGCTGGGGAATGCCTGGAAGTTCACGGGAGGAAAGCCTTCTGCGCATATCACCTTCGGCACCAGAACGACCGGTGAGCAAAGGCAGTTCTGCGTCATTGACAATGGTGCAGGGTTCACACCCGGGCAGGCTCACCGCCTGTTCAACCCGTTTCAGCGCCTTCACCTGGAATCGGAATTCCCGGGCACGGGAATCGGGCTTGCCGTGGTGAAGAAGATCGTGGTGCGACATGGCGGCACTGTGACGGGCGAAGGGGAGGAAGGAAAGGGAGCGGCGTTCTGTTTCACACTGGCTCCGGAGCTGGATCAGCCGGTGTGAGCCCAGACAGGGCCGGGGTTGGGCAGAGGGGCGGCAGACGCCACTTTGCTTCAGGGGGGGAGATGAAAAGAGAAATGGGAGGAAAGCTGAATATCCTCCTCGTAGAGGACAACCCGGGGGACGTCGAGCTGGTGCGGGAAGCTCTTGCCGACAGCACCGTGCGGAGTGAGCTGCACGTCGCAGCGGACGGCGTCCTGGCAATGCAGTACCTGCGACGGGAAGGGGAATTCAGTCAGTCTCAGCGCCCCGATCTTATACTCCTGGACCTCAATCTCCCACGCAAGAGCGGGATTGATGTCCTCCGTGAAATGAAGTCGGACCCGGACCTTCAGTTCATTCCCGTCATCGTTCTGACCAGCTCGAAGTCCGACGATGACATTCTCAGATCCTACAGCCTTCATGCAAATTGCTATGTTACAAAACCGGTCGATTTCGATCAGTTCATGAGTGTGGTGAAGTCGATAGAAGAGTTCTGGCTGGCCGTGGTAAAACTGCCATACAGGCATTGAGGGCGTGCGATGCATAGTGACAGACCCGCAATGATAGATATTCTGCTTGTCGAGGACAATCCGGGGGATGTGGAACTGGTCCGCGAAGCATTGAACGAGGGAAAACTGCGAAACGAGCTGCATGTGGCCTACGACGGGTTACAGGCTCTCAGGTACCTGAGAGGAGAGGGGGAATACTCTGACAGACATTTGCCGGACCTGATACTCCTCGACCTGAACCTGCCCAGGATGCATGGGAAAGAAGTATTGCAGGAGATCAAGACAGACCCTGCGCTTAAGAAAATCCCGGTGGTTGTGCTGACGACATCCCGTGAGGAAGAGGACGTTCTCAGAAGCTACGATCAGTACGCTAACTGCTACATCACTAAGCCCGTGGACCTTGAACAGTTCCTTCATGTCGTTCAATCCATCGAGGATTTCTGGTTCACCATTGTAAAGCTGCCCGGAAAGCGGTGATCAACCGGGGGGAGAGCGAGCCTTGAGGCTGCGGCTGTCCTGGCAGCCATCCTGAGGGATCGTTCGGGCAAAAGGAGGGGTAGGTGACGGGGATCAGAATACTGCTTATCGAGGATAACAGCGGCGATGCCCAACTGCTCTCGGAGCAATTGGAAGAGCTGGGGGTCGACTGGACCGTGCAGCGGGTGGCACGAGTATCCACCGCACTGACTGCGCTGGCCGATGAACCGTTCGACCTGGTACTCATGGATCTCGGTCTTCCCGACAGCAACGGCATCGAGACCCTTCGCAGGATACGTGAATTCAAGCCTGACCTGCCGGTAGTCGTGCTGTCCGGGTCCTCACAGGAAGGGCTGGCGGAAGAGACAGCGCGTGAGGGGGCACGGACGATGCTGGTAAAGGGGAGGATAGAGCCGACTCTTCTGCTGAGGGCGGTAGAGTGCGCCATCAATAACGATTGCAATGGGAATGAAGAGGGAGGGTAGAGCAGGCACAGGTTTCCCGCCTGGAAGCGCGCTGCTAGCCGAGACGGATCAGGCATACTCCCGTTACGATCAACGCGGCTGCAAGAAGGCGGATACGCCCGCACGGTTCCCCCAGGAACAGAACTCCTATGAGTACTCCGGCGATCACGCTCACTTGGCGTACCGGTACCGCATATGCCAGCGGAGCCAGTGAGAGGCCGTATCTGAAAGTGAGAAACGATCCCGCCATCAGCGGACCTCCTGCCAGGATATACCAGCGGTTTTGCCGCCATTCCGCGAATATCTGGGGGCGGTGGCAGGGACGCAGCAGGTTGGCCGTCATGAACCCCAGCATCGTGAAGATGAGTAGTGATGTAAAGGAGAGAGGGGAGTAGTTTTCGACCCCTTTCTTGTCGATGATTGCACCCACTGAATAGATAAATCCTGCGAGAATTGCCGCGAGTATCGAATGGTCTGCCAGGTTGCGGAACGGGCGCAGGAGTTCAGCCCGGCGAAGCCTCCTCATCTGGGTCAGGTATGCGCCCAGGGCTACCAGAATGATACCGATTATTCCGAACGGGGCGGGGCGTTCCCCCAGGAAACATACACCCCATAGCGGCACGTAGAGCATCGAAGTCTGCGTGAGGGGGTAGGTCACAGAAAGATCGCCCCGGCGGTACGCGTGGCCGGTGCAGAGGTGATAGAGCACGAAGCAGGCCGCCCCGGCTCCCGCCAATACTAGAGCTTGCGGTTCGAAGCGCGGCACGCCCGGAAGCAGGGGGAGAATGGCGAGCAGGAGCCCGGAGGATACCAGGAAAAGCCACCAGATGAAGACGGTCTTGTTCTGGCTGCGCTTGATGAGCAGGTTATACAGGGCGTGCATCAACCCCGAAAACACTACAAGCATGAAAGCTAAGGAAGACATGGGGCGCATTATAGAAAAACATCAATTTTAGTGAAACTAAAAAATTTGATTTTTTGTAAAACTTCGTTTCACCCCAAACCTGAACTGACGACACGGGACCCCGGCCCCTCCATGTAAAAGAGAGAGGGCGGTTTCATTGGCCAAGGGATCTGCTATACTCTTCTATTAAATATTAATAATTATAAGGAGAACCATGATCTCTCCGGCTCTGTTGATACACCACTTCCTTGAATCGAACGCTCTATTGCGCCCGGATAAAGTGGCGGTCGTTCAAGACCAGAGGCGCGCCACTTACGGCCAGATAAACGGATGGGCAAACGCTACCGCAAAGAGGCTCATTGACGGCGGGCTCTCCCCCGGCGACCGGGTCATACTTCTCCTCGATAACTCGCTTGAGTATGTGGTGGGGTATTATGGGGCCCTCAAGGCGGGTGGGGTGGCGGTGCCGCTTTGTGCGGAAATCACAAAAGAGGGGCTTCACCGGATGCTGCAGAGCCTGGAGCCCAGGGGCGTGATTGCTGCTGGAAAACAGGAACGGCTGCTGGCAGGGCTGGAAAGCTTTATCCCCGATCCTCCCCTGGTGATAGCCGGTAACAGGGTCCCTCACCATTCGGGCTGCTTCATCGCCTGGGAAGATGTGTTTGCCGAAAGCGATGCAGGAAATCCGGAAACACCTCTGGGTGAAGAGGCGCTCGGTAGCATCATTTTCACGTCCGGCTCCACCGGAGAGCCGAAGGGGGTGATGCTCTCCCATCGGAACATCGTCGCCAACACCCGTTCGATCGTTCAATACCTCGAGCTTGACGAGCGGGACGTACAGATGGTCGTGCTCCCCTTCTACTACGTGATGGGGAAGTCGCTGCTCAATACCCATTTTTCGGTTGGGGGCACGGTGGTGCTCAATAACCGGTTCGCCTTTTCTGCGCAACTGATCGAGCAGATGATTTCGGAGCAGGTTACAGGATTCGCAGGCGTACCTTCAACCTACAGCTATCTGTTGCACCGCTCCTCCCTTGCGGGTTGCCGTGACCGCCTGAGTTCTCTCCGTTATTGTACCCAGGCCGGCGGGCACTTGCCGAAGCAGACGAAGGAGGAGCTGCTGAGGGTTCTGCCGGAGAGGGTGAAGCTGTATGTCATGTATGGAGCAACCGAGGCTGCTGCCCGTCTGGCGTATGTTGAGCCTGAGCGCCTTACCGCAAAGCTCGACGCCATCGGAAAACCCATCCCCGGAGTGACGCTTTCCGTCAGGGATGCGGCCGGACGTGAGTTGGGGGTCGGTGAAGTGGGAGAGATCGTGGCTGCCGGACCCAACATCATGAAGGGGTACTGGAAAGATCCGGATACGACAGCCAGGGTTCTCAGTACGCACGGCTACCATACCGGAGATCTGGGATATCGTGATGAAGAGGGCTATTTCTATGTTGTGGGACGAAAGGACAACCTGCTGAAGATCGGGGGGCACCGCATAAACCCGAAAGAGGTGGAGGACGTTCTCATGGAGACCGGCCTTCTTTTAGAGGTGGCGGTTCTGGGAGTCACGGACGAAATGCTGGAAAAACGGCTGGTAGCCGTTGCGGCACCGAAGATGCCCGGCTGCTGCGAGAATGACATAATGCGCTGCTGCCTCGGAAAGCTCCCGAAGCATAAGATGCCGACTGCAGTGAAACTTGTGGGGGCGCTCCCCAAGAATCATCATGGGAAGGTTGATACCCGCAGGTGCATGGAACTGGCGCAGGATTGTCTGCTTCAGGCGGGAAACTACTGAAGACTGCGGCAGGGGGAGCGGCAGGTGTCAGAAGCGCATCTTGTCGAGAAGCTCCGTCCGGTAGTTCTGCCACTGGGCATCGTGCCCCTGTTTTTTGAGCTGTTCGATGACGAAGTTGTTGATCCGCTCCTGATCGGATTTCATGATTTCCATATAGCGTAGCCCTGCCGTCTGTTTTCCCAGTTCCGACGTCTCCGTCCATACAACCTCACCGAGAGCTATTACCGGTGGCTTTCCATCACCCAGGTCGATCAGTACCAGGCATAGCTCCGAAACTGTTGCGGCTGGTGAAAGTTGTATGGCCAGACCGCCTGCGCTGATGTTGACATTGATCCGCGCCGGAGAGAAGCCAGGGGGGAAGGCGGTGCCTGCAGCGAGGGACTTTATAGCCGAGTTCCACTGGCTGCGGTAACTGCGAAGGGTTCCAGGCCCCCTTTTGCAATAGATGCCGACCTGCACGTCGCAGCGTAGAAATTTCCGCCTTCCGAAGACCTCCATGTCGTTGTGCGGCATTACCCGGATGGTGGAGCGGCCGACAATCTCATGCAGATGGCACGTCAGCTGGATGCCCAGCCCGAGGGCATCTGAGAGAAGGCAGAAGGCAGCACCCTGTTCTAAAGGGATTTCTTTGCTGTCGGAGATGTTGTAGGGAAGTGCGAGGTCGAAGAAGTCGTCGCCGCATCTGACAAGGTGGGATGTTATGACATCCGTTCTTTCCGGTTCGTCCCCGGCCAGGCTGAGCAGCAGAATTTCCTGTCCTGACTTGAAGTATTTCGAATAACTCATCTGGTTCTATTCTTTGGAGAAGAGCTCGGCACGGAACCGTTCCCTGCATTATGGCATACGGATGGACGATTTCCAGATAAAAATCAGTAAAATAATCTCACGGTTACGGGGCTATACGGTTGACAGAGGGAGGGGCCGTGACTATAGTTCCTCACGTAAACCCTTGCCCGGCATGAGTGAAGGTATCGGCATTTCGGCAGGTTTACTTGACAGGCAGCGGTCACAAGAGGAGGAAGGAACATGAAGCAGCGGGCCATGCTGTGCCCCCGATGCCGGCGTCTTATCGGCAGCGATGAGGTAATCTGTTCCTGGTGTGGTGCATCCCGTGCATCAGCGTGGTACAGCTCCGCCTGGAAACGGGGTGCCCTCGATGGCGACTGGCTCGTTAGGGCCATATTGACTGCCAATATTGTCTTCTACATGCTTTCGCTTCTGTTGGGCAGCCGCCGCGGAGGCGGTCCGTTCGGCGTGTTCACCCCCGACCAGGCGAGTCTCATGCTCCTCGGCGCCACCGGAACGGTGCCCCTGGAACGTTTCGGCCGCTTCTGGACCCTCCTGTCGGCAAACTACCTGCACGGAGGGCTGCTCCACATCTTTTTCAACCTTGCGGCACTTCGTCAGATCGCTCCCTGGGTCACCCAGGAATACGGCCCCAGCCGGATGTTCATCATCTACACCCTTGGGGGGGTGAGCGGCTTCTTGCTTTCCTGGCTGGCAGGCATTCCCTTTACCATCGGAGCGTCTGCTGCCCTTTGCGGTCTGATAGGCTCCCTCCTCTACTTTGGCAGGAGCCGTGGAGGGGCGTACGGCTCCGCAGTATATCGTGAAGTCACCGGCTGGGTAGTGGGGCTCGTGCTGTTCGGTCTGCTGATCCCGAACATCAATAACTGGGCACATGGAGGGGGCATACTGGGAGGCATGCTACTCGGAAAGCTTCTCGGCTATGGGGAGCGTGTCCCCGAAACCAGTCTCCACCGACTTCTTGCCATCGTATGTCTTTGCGCAACCGTTGCAGTCCTCGGTTGGGCCTCGGTCACATCGCTCCTTTTCCGGCTCGACCGCTGATACGAGCCCGTTGCCAGCACCCGAGCCTCTGCTACACTGGGAAGAGGAGGTGCTGCTATGGTAAACGATCCTTCTCTACCTGCAGAACAGGAGATGTTCCCCTCTTTCGCGCTTCCCGACCACATGGGGAATACCCTCGATATTGCGGGGTTTCGCCAGCACCGCAACCTCGTCCTCTGCTTCGTCAAAAAGCCCGCAGCCGCAGCCTCGTTTCTTGCATCTCTTGCTGCCAACCTCGGGGAGCTTGAGGAGTCCGAGGCCGCGGTTGTCGTCGTGGTTTTGAAAAGCAAGCCGGAGGCAGGACAGTTGAAGGTTGAACTGGGAATTCCATTCCCGGTACTCGCCGATACAGGGGGAGAAATAGTCAACCGGTTCTGCCCAGGCGACATTTCGGTCTATGTCACCGACAGGTTTCGTGAAGTCTTTCTAGCGCTACATGGCCCGGAACAGGCGCCCGATGCCTCCAGTGTTCTGCAGAGGCTCGCCTTCATTGAGCGCCAGTGCCCTGAATGAGGGGTGTCCCACTGGCCGGCGTAGGATGCGCCGCAAGCTTTCTGAATGTCATTTTCAAATCTCTCCTTTTCTTGCTATAATGAATTCAGGAAAGGAGGCGATCTGCATGAGAGAACGTGACTATGACCGTATATGTTACATTACTGAGCAGCGTGAGGAGTCGGTAGCACTTAGAAACCTGAGGAGCGGTGAAGTTGGATACTCTTTCGGGTGTACCTATGAGGGGGGAACGGTGCAGGTGCGTTTGAATGATGGGGGACTCGATTCCTGGACACGGGAAGAATGCCGCGAGGTGGATTTTTCCGTCGGGACGCATTAATCGGGACCGGCCGGATAGCAAACTTTGCAGCCTTACAAAAAATGTTCTAAGCCCTCAAGAGCTGAAAAAAAGGTGTTAGGGCATTCTTGAAATATGATATAGAACAATCGTTTCAAATTTTCGTTCTGCTCAGGAGGGGGTATGGATAAAAAGAGAATCCTGGTAGTGGACGATAGCGAAATCGTTCTTGCCATGGCACGGGAAGCCTTGGAAGGGGGGGGCTTCGAGGTCGTCACCGCCTTGAGTGCCAAGGAGGCCGATTCTACCATTTTCAGTAACAACCCGCCTGACCTGATTGTAATGGATGTCATGCTTCCCACGCTTGATGGGGACAAGAAAGCCAGGATGCTCAAGGATAATGGGCAGACGAAAAAGATCCCGATTCTTCTTCTGTCCTCCAAGCCTGACCAGGAACTGCGTCGCCTTTCCATAGCGTCGGGCTCCGAAGGCTACATTCGCAAGCCTTTCGGGCATCAGCTGATGGTCGACAAGGTGCGGGAGACACTGCTCGGTTTATGAACCGGTTCCAAAGGGGGAAGAGGCCGTGTCTCTTCCCCTTTTTGTTTCATCGTCCGCTTCCGTCTCGCCCCGTACTGTCGGCCGCCTGGGGGCTGTTAACCATACCCGTTTATGCTTTTGCCGGTGGAGAGATAATGAAACCAATCGTAATCGCATTGCTGGTCCTGATTGCCGGCACGGCTTCGGCGGAAATTTACCGATGGAAGGACTCCGGCGGCACGGTCCACTATACAAATCTTCCCGACACCATACCGCAAAAATACCGTAACACCGCCAAAGTCCTTCCCAATATGCCGGGGGAGCAGAAAAAGGACCAGCCGGCGTCTTTGGGACAGCAGGGGGCTTCTCCGTCAATCCCATTGCCGCTGCCTCCACCTTCTGCAAGCCCAAATGTTCCGGGAGATAGTCGGGCAAAGCCGGAAACTACAAGGTCGCGCCGTATACCCCGGGACGAGTGACTGCGGGGCCCCCCCTAAATTCGTTACCTGGAGTGACACCCGTCACGTTAATTATCTTCAGTTACAGGTAGTATTCCCCTCATGAAACAGAGCCGGCGCTTTAAGCCGGCTGACTTTTCGGAAGGGGGATACAATGCGATATCTCAGTGCAGTAATTCTCTGTATGAGCCTTTTAGGAGGCGTGACCGGCTGTGGCGGGGGCGGAGGCGGAGGCGCGTCTGCTTCGGCGGAGGCCCAGGCTCCCGGGCCGGCACCGGCGCCGGAAGGGAATCCTTCTGCAGGGACCGATAACAATGGTGGAGGGGCGGTTACGGTGGGAGTCGCCAATCTGGCATGGGATGCATCGAGCGGCGGTAATTCAGCTGTCGCCGGGTACAAAGTAAGTTACGGACCCTCTTCGGGTGCCTACGCCAAGACCATCGACGTGGGAAACTCGACGAGCTGCTCAATAAGGGATCTGGCGCAGGGCACATACTACTTTGCCGTTTCCGCTTATGACTCTTCAGGCACCGAAAGCGGGTATTCCAACGAGGTCAGCAAGACCATCAGGTAGAGCTTACCCCACTGTTCACAGTGTCTGGAGCTGCCGCCACAACGGACATTTGCATGCATGCAAAAACGAGAATGTATGGTTGCATGTGTGCGAATAATCTCTTCTGGAGCAGTAACTGGCTAAAATTTCAACGGTAATCTGGTGCAGTCACATGCCGCAGTATCGCCGGTGCGGCCGGTACGGGTTCCAGTTCATTTGCAACAATGCGATGGATTTCGGCCTACAATTAGGTCATCGTTGTAAAACAGTAAGTATTACGGCGATTTGCAGTGTCTGGCGGAGGAGGCGAATTGTGGTATGGGTGTTGCTATAACAGCCTGAGTTACTCCTTTAGTTGCATGGGCGGAAGTCTGGCAATCCGGTGACGACCTGATAGCGGAATGGCTTCTTTCCCCGTGCACGTCTGAAAACCCTTGCGGGTTTAACATACGAGGCTCCGATGCCGGCCGAAACGATCTGCCCCTTTTACGGAAAGAGCGATGACTACTGCGACGTCGGATGCGGGTATATCTCTCCTTACGACGTGAATCTGATCATCAGGTACTGTAGCTGTCGCTATAAGGAATGCCTCAAGTACCAGGAGTTGGCCGATCGCTTCCCTGCCGAGCAGGGAAACCTGGTGAGGTGCTGAACAGGCGGGACAAGAGAATTCGAGTCCCAGAGAAATTTTTACGCTCCTTCATGTGATGACGGGCAGCCTGAAACGGCTGCCCTTTTTTTGTTCCGTAGATGGAATGGGCGGGATTATTTCACTACAACCGGATGCAGGCCGGGGAACTGGAGCAGCTTCTCGCTGCTGCAACTGATGCAGGAGATCCGGTCAATATAGAGGCTGTTGTCGTTTCCGCATGAACCGGGTCCGTCGAAGGCCGTATAATTCTGCTTGCAGCCCGTAGCGCCGCTTGCACAGATCTTGCTGATGCGGACCAGTGCATACGCGGAGACGGCCCGACCTTCGAATGCCCCCTCCTGCCGCCCCTGTGAACATTTTGTGACAGGTGCGATCACCCACCAGCCACGGACATCACCGTTGCCGTCCATCTCCTTGTTCGACTTGTCAGCGTTCGGGTTGTACATCATCGACTCCATGTCCCGGAGCCAGCCGTTGTCTGCGCTTCCGGACGTGAAGATCTGCTTTCCGCATACCTCCTGGGGAGGGAGCTCCATGCAGATGAGGTCGGAGAGGTTGGTCGAGCCGGTTGGCGGATAGAGGAGCGAGGTATACGCATAAAGGTTTCCGGCCGACTGCTCCTTTCGCTGGTCCGACGGATCTCGAACCATCTTCCTTTCCGGTATCGAGCAGACATTGGGATACGTACAGGAGCTTTCACATGCCTCCATGCAGAGTGCAAAATTTGCATTTGCCCGCGGGGGGAAGGCGGCTACCGCTTCGGGGGTGTAGTGGAATTTCTCAACTCCGGATATCCTGGCGATGAAGGCACCAACCGAGCCGAAGCCGACGGTATCGCTTTCGGCCGTCCGTCTGGTCCGGACCTGCATCGCGTTGACCGGCGAGGCGCCGGGGGTGTAGGTGTGTGTGCTGATATTCCAGAAGCCGACGGTGATATCGTTTGAGGTGGTCAGCTGGTTGCTGTTGTTGTTGACGATATCCATGAGAGCTACTGCACGGTGCTTGCCCGACACGGTGTCTATAGCCGCTGTCCTCGCCGAGGTCTGAACGGTATCGTTTGTAACATTCCTGATTTTCGAGGGATCGGCGTGGATCTGTTCCTGAATCCGCTGCTTGATTACCTGGGTGCCGGTAAGCGCCGCTGTCTCTGCGGCATTATGAAGATCTTCCTCGCTCACGTACAGATACCCCACATCGATGGCCAGAGCTGCCACTACGAGAAAGACAACGAGGAGGGTATTTATGTAAGTGGTATCCATTCTGGCTCCTTCACCTCATGAATTGCCGGGATTATACGTAGAATTGGCCGTTTTTCAAATAAATTAAGGGTCATGCGGTAGCATGACCCTTAATTTTTCTACTGCTGGCTCTGCCTGTAATAAGGCATGTGGAGCGGATAGATCTAGCGGCTCTCTTCCATGACCGGGACAGCTTCGCCAACGACGACCGGAGCCTTGACTTCGACCGGCTTCTGCTGACGGAGGAAGAATGTGAGAACGGTACCGGTTGCCAGCAGGGTGCCGGCGAGAATAAAGGACTTGTTCAGGCCGCCTGGCTGGGCGTTGAGCATTTCGGAAACCCGGCCCATGACGAATCCGCCGACGCCCCAGGCAGTGAAGAGGGTGCCGTAGTTGAGGCCGTAGTTCTTGAAGCCCCAGTAATCCTTCGCGAAGGAGGGGAAGAGGGCAAGGTTGGAGCCGTAGTTGAAGCCGATGAAGGTGGCGAGGAGTACGAGGGCTACTGCACTTCCGGAACCGACCACAGGAATGGCGGCGAACATGAGGAGTGCCTGGAATGCAAGCATGATGGTCAGAGTCGCTTTGCGGCCGATCTTGTCGGAGAGTATGCCGGCGACGACGCGCCCGCCGGCGTTACCTACTGCCATGATCGCAACGGCAACAAAAGCCATGGGTCCCATGCTCTTCTTTGCCAGTCCGGCGACGCTGCCGATGACCATGAGGCCGGCGCCGGCGCCGATGAAGAAATTCAGCCAGAGAATGTAGAATTTCGGAGAGCGGATCATCTCGCTCACGTTTGCGTTGTAAACGGCTGCCTTGGGCTTGGCGGGGGCGTCATCTTTTTTTGCAGGCTCGGCCGGCACGAATCCCTGGGGGGGGTTCACGAGGAGAAACGAAAGGCCGCACACCAGAGCGGTGAAGCCGATGCCGAGGAAAAGCATCGATTTCTGAATGCCGTAAACCCCGAGAAGCCAGCTGGAGAGAGGGGCTATATAGACAGGTGCAAGCCCGAACCCGGCGACGACGGTGCCGGCGATCACCCCGGTCTTGGAGGAAGAGAACCATTTAAGGGCCGGCGGCGTAGCAGCAGCGTAACCGAAGCCGAAACCAGCGCCTGCCAGAACGCCGAAGCCGGTTACCCAGGCTGCGTAGCTGTTGGAGAGGGACATAAGCGTGAAGCCGGCTCCCACGAGAAGTCCGCCTATCAGCGCGGTGCGGGCCGGACCTATCTTGTCCTGGCATTTCCCTGCGAGGATCATCGCAAAGGCAAACATAAGGCAGCTGAGAGCGTAAGGGTCGTTAATGGAGGAGAGACTCCACTGAAATGCGTCAGGCCCCCCCTGTTCAATAGAGGTCTTGATAGCCCCCTTGAATATGCTCCATGCGTAGAGCACCCCGAGCGCCAGGTTGATGCCGAGGCCGGCCATGGCTACCTGCCATCCCCTGTTCTTAATTGTTTCTGACATGTCGTCTCACCTCCGTATGTAGTGAATGCGTGGTATGACTCCCTGTTCAGCAACATGCGTACCAATGTTCTAAAATTCTGTATAACAAATAAAATCCCTAGTTTTCAAGTACTTGCGACATGGGTGTTCCCGGCTCTAATTATTATCCACCTTGAGATTTTGTAGTAATGCAAAAATGTTTGAGGGGAAACTAGGCGCATCAGACGAGTAATTACCGCAGAATTTCAAGCTGTTTCACGATGAAAGATGGAAGGAGTTTCAGTTTTTGCAGAAATGCAAATAGGGTTGCGTCATTCGCATAATTGATAATGGGCAATTTTCGGTGGACAGGCTGCCGGAGAACCGCCTGGCGGCAGTCCGGCTCTCAGCTGCCAGCGTACCTCTTCCACAGTTCGAGACCCTTGTAGGATTCCTGGAAACCAGCCTCCACCAGTAGAGCCCTGTACGGCGATTCCAGGGCGGGCCTGCCGTTGATCCTTTCCACGAGGATGTGGGGGCGGGGATTGAACTCCCGGTAAAGCGGGACCTTGAAATAAGAGACGTACTCCCGTAGTCGTGGATCATCGTGTGGGACCTTGATAAGCAGCTCCTTTCCTAAACGTCGGGAGACGAGAACAAGACGAGTGCCGTGATAAACGAGATGCGTTCCGGGAACGCGGGGGGGAAGAACGCCTTTAGTTTCTTCGAGACCGATTCCGCACAGTGAGGCGGGGTCCGTCGCATTCAGCCAGTAAACCGCATCTTCCGGGAGTTCCCGGCGGAGAATGCCGAACGCTTCGGTAGAGATGAACTGCAGCCCGGGAATTCCGGTAAAGAAACTGCCGGAGAGGATTTCACCGGAGAGTTCCATTATTCTGAGGGTGCGGAATATCTTCTGCCATTGCAGGGGGGGGAGCTCACGGGACAGAAGCTCGCGGAAGAGGATTCCGTACCGCGCCATGAGCACCCGTACCCGTTCTTTGTTGAGTTCTTCCGCTGCGATGGGATCGTCGGGGGGAGGTCCTGTCGTTTCCAGCAGGAACCAGCTGCCTGCGGTGCCCTCGCCTGTTTTCCAGCGGCTTGTGGTGCGCTTCTGTGATGCCTGCGCCAGCCCCGCCTGTTCTTCAAATCCTCTCACTATACCTTTTCGCACCGTGGCGAAGGAGTCGTTGCTGAGGATACCATTCCAGGCTAGGTTCCACAGCTGTTTCGAGACGATATCGGCCGGAAGGCCTGAGTGAGCCCGTAGCGCCTGGAATCCGTAGCGTCCTTTCCGGTCAGGTATGAGCCGGGCAGCTGCCTGTGAGGTGTTTTCGGAGCTGAGGTCCCTTTCCATGAAGAGCGGGATATCTTCGGGGAAAGCGAAAGAAAGCCTCCTCAGGCCGCACCCGAACCAGGAAAGTCCGCTCGTGTGCATCAGGCTGTCGAGCCAGGAAGTGCTGTAGGACGAAGCGCGCGCCGGAAGGATTTCTTCTTCCCAGGCGCCTGCGGCAAGGGGGAGGCCAAAGAGCTGTTCAAGCCTTTCCCTGACATCCTCAATGGAGGATCCGGGTCTTGTAAGGCCTTGGAAGGTCGCGAGGAACAGCGGCAGATAACTGATATCCAGTGCCTCGAAGGCGGGCTGCCGTGCGCGTCTCAGGCTGCGGAGGAGGGATTCCAGGTTGGATGCATCGCAGATTTCGGGGAGAGCGCTCTCTTCGGAGATGTTGTCGATTATGACCTGTCCCGTCTCCTCAATTGCCTTGAGCGCCTCTTCGAAAAGATTGTGTCTGAATGGAAGCGTGCGGGATGCCAGCCCAACTTCCACAGGTCCGTAGAATGACAGCCACCGGCCGAGTAGCCGGGAGGAAGGGGAATCTTCGCCGTCAGCACTGACTCCGGAATGGGAACGGTACCGGGCGTAAAGGAACTCTACTGATTGCTGCACCGTTTCACGCAGCTCCGCTCCTCCTGCGAGGGGTGCAATGGTTATCTCCTCAAGCTCCCTTCCCAGTGCGTGCGCCACTTCCGGCAGCATTTCCACCGCGCATGCAAGTGGTTGCAGGGGGGGTACGGTGATCTTCACCACCCGTTCCGCAATCCCGGCGAGTACCTCTTGCGGCGGGTGACCGTAGTCGCGTCTCATCGCGTCGAGAAGCAGATGCCATTCGTCCATGGGGATAAGAAGCCGTTCCTTTACCCAGTCGATCAGCTCCCGTCCCGAATCGGGGGCATATCCGGCGGCGCGCCTCTGGCGCTTCGACTCGAAAAGATCGATCAGCTTGGCCGGGATCCGGGGTCGAAGGTGGGGGGAAAGAGCCAGTTCCTCGATGAAGTTGCGCCCGGAAACGGTATGTTGATTCTCGGGCGTATCGTCCTCGTACATGTACCTGTTCGTCTGCTGCCAGATCAGCCCTTCGGCAAATGGCGAGGGTACGTTGGTCCGAGTCTCGCCTAGCCGGATCTCCCCCGTCTCTATCTCGGAGAGCAGGCGCCTGAGGGCCGGCAGTTCGAAATCGTCATGGAGGCACGAGCGCCAGGTTTCTATCCGAATCGGGAAGTCCCGGTAATGGGCTGCAGCGCTGAGGAGCTTTTTCGACCGGAGCCGGGTGAGCCACAACGGCATCCGCCTGTTGAATCCGGATCTGGAGAGAAGAAGCGCCCTCCCTGCGTTTTCTCTGAACCGTGCGCCGAAGTAGCCGGTGCCTTCGAGCGTGCGAGCCAGGAGGTCGTCCAGGTCGGCCGCGGTGATGAGGGAGAAGATGCGGTGGAGGTCGGTGCCCCGTGGAACCAGAAGTGCGATGCCGTCATTGTTGTAGAAACAGGGGAGGGGGGAGCCGTGGCGTGCTTCCCACGCAGCGGCGAGAGTGAAGGCGAAAGGCCTGTTGATCCCGTTTCCCCAGAGGGTGTGGAGTATTACCTGCTCGTCATCGCTCCCCTCCACGGGTGCATCGCACCGCTCGATCAGCAGGTGGTGCCTGTGTGGGAGGTCGGTGCCGGTAGCTTCCCGCTGCCGGCGCAAAAATGAGGCGAGAGCTTCCGCCGCCGGCTCGTCTAGCGGGTAAGAATCTGAAATTGTGCCGACGAAGGATTCTTCTCCTGTCCGATCGTTCCATCCTTCCAGAAACCGGGAGATCTTCTCCGAGAAGTGAAAGTCCCTGTCAAGTTCCTCTCCCCTCCAGAAAGGGATGATCTGAAGCGACCTCCTGGCGGGAGAAACCTCCACCGCATTGTGGGTGATGTCCCGGATCTGCCATACCTGCGCTCCGAACGCAAAGGTCTCCCCGACCCGGCGCTCCCAGACGAATTCTTCATCCAGTTCCCCTATTTTTGCTCCCGTCTCCTTCATTCTGAGTTCGAAATAGCCTCGGTCGGGTATGGTTCCACCTTCCCTATATATTGCAAGGGCGGCATTCTCTTTCGTGCCGATGGTGTTGGTGACCCTGTCGACGCTGACGCGCGGCCGCAGTTCCGGTATCCGGGAATCGGCGTACCTTCCTTCGAGCATTCCCACCACCAGGTCGAAGCGGTCGCGGGGCAGATTCCGGTAGGGCCAGCTCAACGTGAGGAAGGCGTAGAGTTCATCCAGATCCCATTCTTCCCCCAGTGCCATCGAGAGAATGATCTGGGCCAGGATGTCGAGGGCGGATTCCACGGGGCGCACCGGTTCAAGGTCCCTTTCGGTGACGGCCCTGGCGATCACTGCGGCTTCGACATAGTCCATCCCGTGGGAAGGGAAGAGAATGCCCCGGCTCACCTCGCCGACGCCATGTCCCGAGCGGCCGATCCGCTGGATAGCGGAGGAGATGGAGCGGGGGGACTCTATGAGAACTACGCTGTCGAGATGTCCGATGTCGATGCCCAGTTCCAGAGAGTTGGTGGCCACGATCGCCTTCAGTTCCCCCCGTTTGAGCCGGTCTTCCACTGCGAGGCGGATCTCTCTGGACAGGGACCCATGGTGTGGATACGCGACTTCCTGTGCCTCCTTCTCGTTTATGAGCCGCGTGAGCCGCTCCGTTGTCCGTCGGCTGTTGGCGAAGAAGAGGGTAGATCGGTGCTGGGAGATGATCTTCCTGCATTCCGCCGCCAGTCGCGGCCAGAAATCGTCGTCATTGCCTTCCGTGGGAGCTTCGGGAGCTCTCACTTCGACCCGGAACTCCTTTGTCTGGTCGGCCTGGATGGTCACAACTTCGCGCTTCCCGACGAACCCGCTCCTGTTTCTACGCGATCCGCCGATGAACTCGGCAATGGTTTTCAGAGGCTTTACCGTAGCCGAAAGAGCGATACGCTGGAATTCTCCGCTCAGGAGTACGAGCCGGTCTATGCCGGTTATGAGGTGCGTTCCCCGTTTGCTCCCTGCCACTGCATGAATTTCATCGAGTATGACGGTGGCGACACCGGTGAGGGCGTGCCGGCCGGATCGTGACGTGAGAAGGATATTCAGGCTTTCGGGGGTGGTGATGAGGATCTCCGGGGGCTTTCGCAGCATCCGCTGCCTTTCGCCTCCCGGAGTGTCGCCGCTTCTGGTCAGAACGTTGATGCCGGGAAAGGGGATTTCTGCGGCGCGGAATAGAGCCTCGATCTGCTGGAGCGGGGTGATGAGGTTACGGCGTACGTCATTGTTGAGAGCCTTGAGGGGCGAGATGTATAGGAGCCTGGTTTCCCCCCTTGGCCATACACCTGCGACAAGCTGGTTTATCGCCCAGAGAAAGGCGGCCAGTGTCTTCCCGCTCCCTGTTGGTGCCGTAACAAGCAGATGCCTCCCTTCGACCGCCTCGGCCCATGTGCGCACCTGTACATCGGTCGGGGAGCCGAAACGCTCCAGGAACCACTGCCGGATGAGCGGGTGGAATCTATTGAGGATGTCCGGTGGCACTTGGGTCAGAATCCGTAGCCGAGACTCTCGATTCCGACGACCCTGCCGTTTTCGAAGAGCAGGCGCTGCATGAATTCATGTGGACCGAAATTGAAAGTCCAGTCATCTATCGTGACGAGACTGAAGACCGTGCGTTCCCTGCCGTGGATGTCACGGACCAGACCGCCGCGCTTTTCTTCCCGCTGTGCTTTCTGAGCCGGCTCGCCGCACTTCGCCACAACCTCTATGGCGAGATCTCCCTTGGAGACGATGCCGTTCTTGCAGATCATCGTTTCCATGTCGGTGGCAAGTGCCGGAGCAGCGATAAAAAGACAGGTGACGGCAGCAAGTATCCTCACCATAACTCCCTCCTTCTGAAAGATGATACATGCATGTTATCAGAGAGCCGCGCCGACGGCCACAGCTAACCCGTTGGCCGTTGCCCTTCCGATTCCTGCGGACGCGCTCCGGAAAAGCCCGAAAGTTCCCTCTCGACAAATTGAGACTTTTCCAATATATTTGTGCATACTGTATACATTTTGTTTGGCCCCAGCAGGGGGCGTCTTTGTCCCCTGCCGTTCTTATGCAATTCACTACGAAAGGAGAACAGCAGAATGGCTACGAAACCGTTTGTCTACCAGGAGCCCTTCCCCCTGGGCAAGGATTCCACCAAGTACCGCAAGATCGAAGGATCGGAGCAGTACGTGACGGTCGAGCAGTTCGCGGGTCAGGATGTGCTGCGGGTATGCCCCGAGGCGCTTGCCGTCCTGGCCAACGAGGCAATGCGGGACGTCTCCTTCCTGCTCCGCCCCGAGCACAATGAATCCGTCGCCAAGATACTCCGCGACCCGGAGGCCTCCCAGAACGACAAGGGTGTGGCACTCGCATTCCTGCGTAATGCCGAGATCTCCGCAAAGTTCGAGCTTCCCGTCTGCCAGGACACCGGCACCGCAACCGTGATTGCAAAGAAAGGGCAGCAGGTCTGGACCGGCGGGAAGGACGAGGAATTCCTCTCCAAAGGTATCCACAAGACCTATACCGAAGAGAACCTCCGCTACTCGCAGACGGTGGCCCTGGACATGTACGAGGAGATCAATACCGGCACCAACCTCCCTGCGCAGATCGACATCCAGGCCGTAGACGGCGATGCCTACAAGTTCCTGTTCATGGCCAAGGGGGGCGGCTCGGCAAACAAGACCTCGCTTTTCCAGGAAACCAAGGCGCTTCTCACCCCGGAAAAACTCGAAAAGTTCATCGTGGACAAGATGAAATATCTCGGCACCGCCGCATGTCCTCCTTACCACATTGCCGTCGTAGTCGGCGGCACGTCGGCCGACGCCTGCATGAAAGCCGTCAAGCTTGCCTCCGCGAAATATTACGACGAGCTGCCCACCAAGGGGAACGAGTACGGTCAGGCCTTCCGCGATGTCGAGCTGGAGGAGAAACTTCTCCAGGCAGCGTACAAGCTGGGAATCGGGGCACAATTCGGCGGGAAATATTTCGCCCACGACATCCGGGTCATCCGTCTGCCGCGCCACGGGGCTTCCTGCCCGGTCGGTATGGCTGTTTCCTGCTCCGCCGACCGAAACGTCAAGGCGAAGATAACCCGTGAGGGCCTTTTCGTAGAGGAGCTCGACCGCAACCCCGGGCGTTTCATCCCCGAGCAGTTCCGCGGCAAGCATGAGCACGGCGTGAAGGTCGACCTTAACAAGCCGATGAAGGATATCCTCGCAGAACTCAGCAAATATCCTGTCGCAACCCCCCTTCTTCTCAATGGCACCATCGTGGTCGGTCGCGACATCGCACATGCCAAGTTCAAGGAGATCATCGACGCCGGGAAGCCGGTTCCGGAGTATCTCCTCAATCATCCGATCTACTATGCCGGACCGGCCAAGACCCCGGCAGGGAAGGCTTCCGGCTCCTTCGGGCCCACCACCGCAGGCCGGATGGACAGCTACGTCGATCTCCTCCAGTCCAAGGGCGCGAGCATGATCATGATAGCCAAGGGGAACCGCAGCCAGCAGGTCACCGACGCGTGCAAGAAGTACGGCGGTTTCTACCTCGGCTCCATCGGCGGCCCCGCAGCCGTCCTTGCCGAGGAGAACATCAAGAAGGTCGAGTGCATCGATTTCCCGGAACTGGGGATGGAAGCGGTGTGGAAGATAGAGGTGGAGAACTTCCCGGCATTCATACTGGTTGACGACAAGGGTAACGATTTCTTCAAGCAGCTCGGGCTGTAGCTCTTGATCCGTCTCAGACAGGAAAGCCCCGCCGGCATTAGCCGGCGGGGCTTTCATATTCCAGCCTTGACACTCCCGGCACAATAGCTACTATCATATGTCGTCTGAAGTTCATTCGCGCGCGGAAGTGGCCTTCCGCAAGAATGGTAGTGAGATGGCTGAACCAACGAATCCGCGGCAGGTGAAGAGCGGCGTCCTTCGTATTGTATTGATGGTGGCGGGGTGGTGCTCCGTTGCAGCAGGAGTGGCAGGGATATTTCTGCCGCTTGTTCCGACGGTGCCGCTTCTGCTGCTGGCGGCTCTCTGTTTCGCTCGCAGTTCCGAAGGGCTTCACACTTGGCTTGTAGAACACAACCGTCTGGGGCCGCTGGTGCGCGATTACCTTAAGGGGGCGGGGATTCCGCTGCGGGCGAAGGCATCAGCTCTCGGCATGATATGGATCACCGTGCCGACCTCGGCGTTTCTTTTCGTTCCGAAGGCGTGGTTACGGGTAGTGTTGCTTTGCATTGCGGCAGGTGTAACCGTATACCTTGTCCGCCTCCCGACACTCCGTCACCGGGACTGAGGAAACCCCGGCGGTTTCTGCCGGGGTTTTGCTGCGTGGAGCGGAAGATCGTCTAGTTTTTCTGATCTGCCTTGGGGCAATCGGTGGCGTTGCACGGTTTCTGCGTCTGAATGCACTTTGTGCAGCCGGCAGCCTTTGCGCAGCCGCATTGGGATTGCTGCTCGCAGCACGGTTTCTGACAACAGGAGCCTGCCCCATGATTGCGGTGCATGTGACAGCATCCGCCCGATGCCAGGAGCGCCGTTCCCAATATACCGGCTACTGCCAAAAGATAAATCCGTTTTATCATGTCGTTGCCTCCGGACCTGGATTCCCTCCGTTTTTGGGGGTAAACTGCCGCCTTCTATATCACATGCCGTTCTTTTTGAAAACATTAATCCGGCTTGCTTAGTCACCTGAAGGAGAAACCGCTATGCCCACGACTGCAGTACAAAGGCTGAAAAACGCCATGAAGAATGGAGGAGATGCAGCGGTTCTTCTTGATGAAGCTCTCTCTGAGCTGGAGGATCTGGCCAGCAAGGTTGATGAGCTCGAAGAGGTTCTCATCATGCTGGTCCGTACGGGCTGGCCCTGGGACGAAGAGGGGATGCCCAACGAACTCCACCGCAGCAGCAGGGAGGGCTTTCCCGCGGCGATGAAGCAGGCGCGGGCTCTCCTGGGGCTCGAGCATCGGAGCGTGATCACGAGGACGGAGCCGAAAACCTAGTGCCTTCCTCCCTTGCACTTTACCCTGCGCCTCCTACACTTACCGTAAGAGGGTAGAGTAAAGACAACAAGGAGGAGCAGATGATGATATTCGTGATGCTGACCCGCCTTTCCCCCGACGCGCTCAGGTCTCCGGGGGCTCTTGAGGAACTGGAGCAACAGTCGATGGCCCATATCCGCAAAGAGTGCCCGAGGGTCGAGTGGATACAGAACCTTGCAGTCATGGGGCCATACGATTACCTGGATGTTTTCGGGGCGCCTGATCTGGATACCGCCATGAAGGTGGCGACCATTATCCGGACCTTCGGCCATGCCACAACGGAACTCTGGCCCGCAACCCAATGGAAGAACTATAAGGAACTTGTGAGGAATCTTGCCGTGGAACCTGCCGGCGCAGGCCGCTGATGCTGCTCCGGACCGGTTCAATTCTTTTTGTTTTACATTTGCTTTAACTGTGCTATAGTTACCTGGCCTTTTGAAGAAACCGACCCGGACTTTGAGAGTTTCGGGTTTTTTTTTGAGTCGGCTTCATTCAGATTCACCCGGCATCGTAAGAGCCGGTGATACGGTCCGGTTTCCGGATCAATAACACAGCATCAGGAGAAACAGACAATGGTAAACGGCAGGGTTAAGTGGTTCAACGACAGCAAAGGATTCGGTTTTCTCGAGCAGGATGGTGGCGAGGACGTTTTCGTTCATTTTTCGGCCATCACCGGTGAGGGCTTCAAGTCCCTGGCCGAAGGGGAGTCGGTCCGTTTTGAGGTGGTGAAAGGCCCGAAAGGGCTCCAGGCCGCCAACGTACAGAGAATTTAATAGTTCCGATCGTACATCGAAAAGCCCCGGGTCACCGGGGCTTTTTTTGTAGGTGCCAGGCTAGTCTGTTACCCGATCTGTCCCGACAGGTAGTTCTGAACTCCCATCTGTCTGATCTGGTCGAGTTGCTCTTCGAGCTCGTCGATGTGCCCTTCCTCCTCCTTCAGGATTGAAACGAGCAGTTCCCGCGTCCCGTTGTCCCCCAGTTCCATGGCGAGGCGAATGCTGTCATTGTAGCGGCTGATGGCTACCTCTTCGGCTTTCCTGTCATGCTCATGCATGGTCGGCACTTCGTTTCCGATCCTGATTTCGTTCAGGTTGGAGACAATTGGCCGCCCGTCGAGAAAGATGATCCGCTCGATCAGCTTTTCCGCGTGTTTCATTTCCGTTATGGACCGCTGGCGCGTCATGTCGTGCAGCTTCCCGTAACCCCAGTTTTCGAAAAGCTCGGCGTGGACGAAGTACTGGTTGACGGCGGTTATTTCGTCTGCCAGGCGCGCGTTGAGCTCATCTATGATCCTCTCGTTTCCCTTCATGTTTCTCCTCCTTTGTCCGTAGTTTGTGCACGTCCCCGGCAGATGCAGGAGCGCCACTCGATTTGAGAATCCACGAACATTTTACCGCATTTGCAGGAGAAAACAGGAAAGGGGGAAGGATTTCAGGACGCTACTGCCACAGATCCACGTCGGGCATCGTAAGCTCCTGGGATTCGATGGCCTTCAGCCAACACTCACGGTCGCGCCGGGCGACCCGCTCGCTCTGGATCTGTTTGATCTTCCGGACATAGACTGCGAAGTCGCCGTTGGAGAAATGGATTACTCTTCCTTTTTCGCCACCCAGATCCTCGGCGGTGAGGCGGATATTCTCGTTTTCGAGAAACTCATGTATGAAGCGGCAGTTTACCTCACCCACACAGGCGAAATTCCCCGCTCCTTGGGTGCTTCCGAGAATCGTGGCTCCTCCGAACACCTTGGCGCAGAGCCTCTTTCTGCTGGCCCCGATTCGCATCATCTCGTTGATGAGGATTTCCATCGCCTGGACGCCGTAGCGGCCGGCTTCGGAGAGTGTGACCGCCATATTGCGGGCGTAGCGGTGATTGCTGAGGAGGAAGTGGTTCATGCCCACAATCCGTGCAACGGGATCATACAGGCATGCGGCTATGCAGGACCCGAGGAGCGTGGTCATCATGACCGGCTCACCGGAGGCGTAAAACTCCCCAGGGCTGATTGTGATCCGCTTGAACCTGCGGAGGGTTTCTATTTTCATGAAATACCCGTCGTTACGCCTGCCACTGTAAAGGTCAGGCCGGTTCCCGCTCCGCGCAGTTTCGTAAAATAAGAATATGCGGATTTCATCGGCAGGAGTCACTTTCCCCTTAAGCGCCTATCTCCCATGCTTGATGGCAGCTCTCTCTCCAGGGAACCGTACGCAGCAGTCATATACCCATTACCTGCTTTCATTGCACGACGCGCCCCCAATGATAGACTGAAACTATTCTTCAGCCGACTGCTGCTCCGGAGCGGAAATGGACCCCACGTTCCTCAAGTACGCCCTCATAGGTTTTGTGGCGCAGTTGATAGATGGGGCACTCGGGATGGCCTATGGTGTCATCTCCACCACGTTTCTTCTCAGTGCCGGGATTGCCCCTGCGGCGGCCAGCGCGAGCGTTCACACGGCACAGGTGATAACCGCGGTTTCTTCAGGTTTCTCCCACCTCCTCATGGGAAACGTGGATCGCATTCTGCTGCGAAAGCTGCTCTTGTTCGGCGCGATGGGGGCTGTGGCAGGTTCATATGCGATTACGCTGCTGCCCCTATGGCATATGCGGTTCATTGTTTCAGGGTATCTGGCGGTCATGGGGGGCGTCATCATCCTGAAGGCTGTCCGCAGCACTCCCCTGTTCACCGCCCCCATCGATAAGGCAACAAGAGTGCTGGGACTGACTGGAGGCTTCCTCGACGGTGCCGGGGGAGGAGGGTGGGGTCCCATCGTTACGTCAACCCTGTTAAACCGCGGCCATATGCCCCGCTTTGTCATCGGCACCGTGAGCCTTGCCGAAATATTCGTCTCCCTCGCCGCGGTATTAACTTTCTCCTTCACCATCGGCATCGGTCATTGGCGTATAGTCCTCGGGCTCATCAGCGGGGGAGTCGTGGCCGCCCCCCTTGCAGCATACTTCTGCCGGCGCATTCCTCCCCGCATCGTAATGGTGCTTGTCGGGATCGTCATCATTGTGCTCTGCACGAGGACCATGCTCGTCTCTCCCGATTGAATGCAAATTGGCAGACTCTTGACGCGGCGGGCAATTTCGGCGACACTCCTGGCGAAACGTGACGGAAAAGGAGACGACAATGCGGGAATTCCTACTGAAATGGCTGTCCAATGCCATCGCCCTCCTTGCGGTGGCCTACATCCTCCCGGGGGTGAGCGTGGAGCGCTGGCTTTCCCTGCTGGTGGCAGCCCTTGTGATCGGGCTCCTCAACGCCTTTCTTAGGCCGATCCTCATATTTCTCACCCTGCCGGTCAACCTGCTAACCCTCGGACTCTTCACCCTCGTAATCAACGGATTCATGTTCTACCTGGCGGCATGGCTGGTGAAAGGGTTTCAGGTCTCCGGCTTCCTGAGCGCGTTCGTTGCAGCCCTTCTTTTCAGCATCATCAGTTTCCTGTTAAACCTCCTGATCGTCCGAAAATGATATCCGCCCCCATGGAAGAAGACCGTATAAAGTGGAACCGGCGTTACACCGAGGAGGAGTGGTATCTCGGGCAAAAGCCCTCCCGGTACCTGGTGGAGCATATGGACTTCATCATGGAGTTCTGCCCGGGGCGCAAGGCTCTCGACATCGCCTGCGGGGAGGGTCGCAACAGTGTCTTTCTCGCGCGAAACGGGTTCAGTGTTACAGGGGTGGATATCTCTGAGACCGGCCTCGCCAAGGCCCGGCAATGGGCGCGGCTGGAAGAGCTTTCCATCGATTTTGTGCATGCGGATCTGGCGAGTTACCCTCTGGAGGGGACATACGACCTCATCATCAACTTCAATTTCCTTCTGAGAGAACTCATTCCTTCGATGGTAGCGGCGCTTTCCGCAGGCGGGCTCCTCGTTTTCGACACCATTCTCGATACCCCGGCCCTTCCGGGAGTCCATAAGAAGGAGTACCTGCTGCAGCCTGGAGAGCTGCACGAACTATTTGCCGCATACGCCGGTACGGTCCATTTTCCTGAAGAGCGTCCGGAGGAGGTTTCACCAACGGCCAAGCTCATCTTCAGGAAGTACTGATAGAGAGAGTGTACGGATGTAGAACTTCTCTTTATAAGTATTTTCTGAATATAAGTCTTTTTTATTGTGTCATATCTAACAAAAACCCCCCTCGTTTTTTTTGTTCTGTCTGTGATAACCTGCCTGGACTATAACCTCTACCGGAGCAGCCTATCTTCAGCGGCAGATTTAATTCCCTTTCGGCCATATTTCTGGAAAATCCCCGTCCGGCAGCAATCCTTCTGACAGCCTCCGTTCTTCCCCTGGCTGTATTTGCTGCCCGTTATGGGGACAATCCCTTGTGCGGCGCTTCTCTGGCATTGAATGTCGTGGGTGGTTTCTTATTCCTTCTGCTCGCTCTTTCTACCAGGCACCGGCGCCGGATGCTGCAACGGGAGATCGGTCTCAGAGAGACGGTTCAGCACGAGTTGCAGCGGCTCGCCGAGGAATTGGAGGAGAAGGTCGAGGAGCGGACGGTGCTTCTTCAGGAAACCAACCGGTTTCTGGAGGCCCTCGTGCACCAGGCCCCCCTTGCCATCGTCGTACTCGACCTCAACCTGAGGGTCCGTGTCTGGAGCCCCGCCACCGAGAGCCTCTTCGGCTGGAGCGCCGAGGAGGTGGTCGGCAGACAGGTTCCGTACATTTCCGCGCAGCAGTTGGAGGAGTGGAAGGACATTTTTCAGGCGAAGGTCCGTGAGGGAAAGCCGGTGTCATACTATGTGCAGCGCCGGCGCAGAGACGGGACGCAGATCGATGTGTCGGTCTGGGCAGCGCCGCTGGTCAGTGACGGGGGGGTGCCGTTTGCCTACCTTCTGATCTACGCCGACGACCGGGAGCGGAAGGCTGCGGAGGCGGCTCTTCGGCGAAGCGAAGAGCGGTTTTCGCTTTTCATGGATCATCTGCCCGGATACGCATTCATCAAGGACAGCCATGGGCACTACGTCTACATGAACAAGGGGTGCCGCGACTTCTACGAGCAGAACGGCATCAAGACCTACTTCAACCGGACGGACGAGGAGCTTTGGCCCCCCGAGGTCGCAGAGCATTTCAGGCAGAGCGACCGGCAGGTGCTTGCAGACGGGCATCCGCTGCAGACGGTGGAATCCTTCGCTCTGGGTGATGAACCCGCCCGGCACGTTCTCATGAGCAAGTTTGTCATAGAGGATGACGGGGGAGACGGGCGGCTGCTTTGCGGTGTCGGTACCGACATCAGCACGCGTGTGCAGGCCGAGAAGGAGCTTGCGGAGCTGCAGAGCAGGCAGGAGGCGATCCTGGACACGATACCCCACTGCGCATGGTTCAAGGATGTCCAGGGCAGGTACATAAAGATCAACAATGCCATGGCTTCGCTGTTGAATTCGGGGCAGTCCGATATCGAAGGTAAGAGCGATTTTGACCTGTGGCCGCAGGAGCAGGCTTCGGCTATACGGCAGAAAGACCTCGAAGTCATCAGCTCCGGGTGCTCGCAGATATTTGAGGAGCTGCTTGTAGTCAGTGACGGCTCGCTGCGGTGGTTCGAGACCGCCAAATCCCCCTTTTGCAACGAGAAGGGGGCGATAATCGGGACGACGGGAATCGCCAGGGATATCACGGAGCGGAAAGAGGCCGAACGCACATTGCAGACCTACCAGGAGCAGCTCTCTGAGCTTGCCGACCGGCTTGCCCTTGCCGAGGAACGGGAGCGGAGGCGGATCGCCAGCGAACTGCACGACCAGGTAGGACAGACGCTGGCTTTTGCAAAAATGAAGCTGGACGAACTGGCGACGGTTGTGAGCCGGGAAAAGAAACCTCTGGTGTCCGAGCTTGCGGAAGCACTGGAGCTTTCGATCAGTGATGTGCGGTCGCTTACGTTTCAGCTCAGTCCGCCGGTCCTTTACGAACTCGGTTTCAGCGCGGCACTCGACTGGCTGGGGGACTGGCTGAAGGAGAAGCACGGCCTGCATGTCCGGGTGTCCGATGATGGAGGCTCGCGGCTGCTGGGGGAGGAGGCGCGCGGAGTGCTCTTCCAGGTTGTGCGCGAGCTTCTCATAAACTGCGTGAAGCACGCGAAGACTCCCGAAGCATGGGTATCCATCCGGACAGGTTCTGATACACTTCAGCTAGAGGTAGCCGACGACGGGAAAGGATTCCATGCCGTCGATTCTCCCACTACCTGCGGTGTCGGTGGCGGGTTCGGCCTCTTCAATGTCAGGCAGCGCATCGGGCACCTGGGGGGGGAGTTACGCATCGAGTCCGGGATAGGCAGGGGAACGGTCGTGAGGCTTTCCGTCCCCCTTACTATGGAAGCTGATCCCGCGGTGAGGGGGGCGGCATGAGCATTACCGTGCTTTTGGCGGAGGACCACCGTATCGTTCGGGAAGGAATAAGGTCCCTCCTGGAGAAGGAACAGGAGCTTCTGGTTGTAGCCGAGGCGGAGAACGGACAAGCCGCCCTGCGGGAGGCTTTACGGCTGCGCCCGGATATCGTTGTGCTCGACCTCACCATGCCGGACATGAATGGAATAGAGGCGACACGGCGACTGGTCGCCGACGTGCCGGGTACCCGTGTCATTGTTCTCACGATGCATTCCGACAAGCGTTTCGTTTCTGAAGCGTTGCGGGCAGGAGCACACGGATACGTGCTCAAGGAGAGCGCTGCCGAGGAACTGGTGGCAGCGATCAGGGCGGTGGCGGATGGTAAAAGATATCTCTGCCGTACCGTAACCGGCGTCGTCATCAACAACTACATCGAAAGAAGCCCTGCTCAGGGGGAGAATGAATCTGCTTTTTCCGTGCTTACGCCGCGCGAACGTGAAGTTCTGCAGATGGTTGCCGAGGGGAAGAGCACCAAGGAGATTGCCTTCGCGTTCAAGGTGAGCGTGAAGACGGTGGAAACGCAGCGCCAGCAGATAATGAAGAAGCTCCGCCTCTACACGGTGGCGGACCTTACCAAATACGCCATCCGGGAAGGCATCACCTCTCTACATTGAGGATACGTCACAAGCAGGGTTTTAGATACCTCAGGTTGTTCAAAAACAGACCGACCACCGCACCCGCAGAAACCCGCAAGGCGGCGTAGCAGGGCTTCGGCCGGGATGCCTCTTTTTCGAGAACCTCCTAGGGTTTTTTTACCATCCGGGTCAGGTATGCCCTGATTACCGTAGCGTAGCGACAAATGTAAAATAGTCCCTTATCAGGTGATTTATCGCGCTCAGCCGGAGGTCCGGCTCAGGGTAAGGGTAAGATGACTATCAGAGTACTTATTGCCGACGACCACACCCTGGTCCGTAAAGGCTTTCGGGCGCTCCTGGAGAAGGAGCCGGACATGGTCACAGTGGGCGAGGCCGACAGCGGGCTGGCGGCCCTGCAGCAGGCCAGGGAGTGCAGGCCGGATGTCGTGCTGATGGACATAACGATGCCGGGAATGAACGGAATCGAGGCCACCAGGGCGCTGCTCGCGGAGTTCCCCGACATCCGGGTGATCGCGCTCTCCATGCATTCCGACCGAAGAATGGTTGTGGATGCACTCAGTGCCGGTGCCGACGCCTACATTCTCAAGGAGTGCGCCTTCAGGGACCTGGCGGCTTCCATCCGTGCGGTAAAGGAGGGGAACACTCCTGCCGGCGTCCGTCTTTCGGGAATCCTGCTGACGGATCGCCATGAATCCCTAGACCCGGTGCCTGCCGCGACTCTTTCAGCCCGGGAGCGGCAGGTCCTTCAGCTGATCGCCGAGGGGAACAACACCAAGGAAATCGCCTTCCTGCTGGAACTCAGCGTGAAGACGGTGGAGACCCACCGCCAGAACATCATGGACAAACTCGGTATCAATAATATCGCCGGCTTGACCAAATTCGCCGTTCGAGAGGGGCTTACCTCCCTTTAGGCAGGGCGGGATTCAGCTGCAACGGTAACGCTGCATCAGGTGTGCTGATATATAATGCCAAGGAGTGGCTGCAGGATGGGTAAGAAAACAGCTGTCGTCGTCATTCAGGAGCATGTCCAGCGCCTGCTGGTCTCTTCAGTGCTGGAAAGGGAGGGCCTCGGCGTCCATTCCTGCGTGGATGCAGACGATGCCCTGCGGCTTCTCTCTTCCGTGGATACACCTCCCGATCTGATCGTCACCGAAGTGCATATGCCGGGGATCGACGGATGGCGGCTCTGTTCCCTCCTCCGTTCTCCCGTGTACCCCTCCTGCAACCATATTCCGATACTGGTCGTTTCTACTGTTTTTTCGGGAGAACATGTCCAGCAGGTAGCCGAAGAACTGGGGGCCGATGCCTTCCTCCCCCTTCCCTTCAAGACGGCCGCTCTGCGCAATCAGGTACGGGCCCTGCTGAAAGGAGAACGGCATTCTGCTACTTCCGGCGTGCTGATTGTGGAGGACAGCCCGTGCGTTTCGCGGATCATCTCCGATGGTTTCGCCACCCACGGCTTCAGGACAAGCTCCGCGACAACCGGGGCGGAGGCTCTGGAATACCTGGCCGAAGAAGTCCCCGAGGTGGCCGTCATCGACTATCACCTCCCCGACATGTCGGGAGAGGACCTGCTGCTTCGCGTAAGGGAGCTTTCGGGCACCATGGCCATCGTGGTCATCACTGTCGACGACGATCCCTCTCTAGCGGCGCGGGTCATTCATGCGGGGGCGGACGGCTACATACTCAAGCCATTCGATCCGGAATATCTGATCGGGCTCTGCGAAGCCGCTCGACGCAGCAGGTCCCTGATGCGGATCGAGGAGAGGCTGGCGGAGCGGACGACCGAGCTGCAGAAGAGCGAGCGGCGGTACGGACTTCTCTTCGAGAAGATGCTGGACGCGTTCGCCTATCACGAGATTATCTGTGACAATGAAGGAGAACCCTTCGATTACCGCTTTCTTGAGGTCAACCCTGCGTTCGAGCGCCATACGGGACTGAGCCGGGAGAGGATCGTGGGCCGGACGGTGCGTGAAGCACTTCCGGAAATCGATCAGGAGTGGATTCGGGTGTTCGGCGCCGTTGCGCTGGGAGGGGCCCCCGTTCATTTCGACAAGTATTTCGCACCCCTCGGAAAATATTTTGAAATAAATGCCTACAGTCCCAAGCATGGTTACTTCGCCGTCACCTTCGACGACATCACAGAAAGAAAGCTTGGGGAGCGGGAGAAAGAGCGCCTTGCCTACTACGACCCGCTGACGGAGCTTCCCAACCGGCAGATGCTGCAGGTCCGCCTGAACGAGGCGCTTATGCAGGCCTGCCGCTGTCATCGCTCCATCGCGGTACTCCACCTCGACCTGGATCGCTTCAGGGCGATCAACGACACCCTCGGGTACGGCAGCGGCGACAGCCTTCTGCGCCGCGTCGCGGACCGGCTCCGGGAAATGCTGCAGCCGGAGGATACTCTGGCCAGGACCGGCGAGGACGAATTCATCGTCATTCTGATGGATGGTGCGGCGCGCGTGGCGGATATCGAGGAGAAGATGCAGGCGGCTTTCGTTCACCCCTTTTCCCTGGATGCCAGGTGTGTCTACATCTCCGCCAGCATCGGGGTGGCGTTCTCGGTTGAAGGGGAAACACGTGGAGAGGCCCTGCTTCGCCGCGCGGACATGGCTCTGAATCAAGCCAAGGACTCAGGTCGCGCCTGCTGCCGCCACTACGACGCAGGAATGGAGGAGCGTTCCCGGCTTCGCCTTTCCCTCGAACAGGATCTTCGCGGCGCCCTGGACAGGGGGGAGTTTATCCTGCACTACCAGCCCGTGGTGGATCTGGGAGCCGGTCGGATAACCGGGGTGGAAGCGCTTATCCGGTGGCAGCATCCCACTCTCGGGCTTGTCAGCCCGGCGAGCTTCATTCCCGTGGCGGAAGAGACAGGGTTGATAATTCCCATCGGAGAATGGGTTCTCCACCAGGCATTGAGGCAACTAAGGGAACTGCATACCTCGGGATTTCCCCTGTTGCGGATGGCGGTGAACCTTTCCGGCCGGCAGCTGCGTCATGCAGGATTTGTAGAGACGGTGGCGCGGATAATCGAGCAGACGGGGGTGGAGGCTTCCTTCCTGGAACTTGAACTGACGGAGAGCTCGGTGATGGAGGAGGGAGAACGTACCATCGTAACCCTCAACGAACTGAAGTCGATGGGGATTTCCCTGGCGATAGACGACTTCGGCACCGGTTATTCATCACTCAGTTACCTCAAGCGCTTTCCCATCGACCGGCTCAAGATCGACCGCTCCTTCGTTCGCGATCTTCCCGACGACCCCGATGACGCAGCCATCACCAGGGCCATCGTAGCCATGGCGTGCAGCATGAGGCTCGACGTCGTAGGGGAGGGGGTGGAAACCCACGCCCAGCTCGCTTTTCTCCGCCGGAACGGTTGTCGCGAGGTGCAGGGTTTCCTGTTCAGCAAGCCCTTGAACGTGGAAGCCCTGCGGGAACAACTGGTGCGTCCTCTCCAAATGCCTGCGCTTCCGGGCGGGGAGGAGGTATGCGCCTCCATTCAGTCATGCCTTCAGCAACCGCCGGAACCCCTTTCAGCGCTCCCCTGACAAGCAGAGCCCCAGGCCCCCACCGGTTTTCTTTCTTACCCTAGTTATTCCCCCCTTTCTTCTCCCCTCCTGCTTTTTCAGCACCCGATGGCTTACTCCCGACAATCTTGAAAATCAGGTTTTTTACTCTCTGCGCTCGGGAAAACCCTGATTTATCTTCCACTCCGCACGACGAAGAGGCTCTTACAGGACTTGGACAAATGCAGGAGGAGAGGAAGGCATGGACGAAGCGAGATCAGTGCAGCCTAGGCAGTATCTTACGTTTACCCTTGAAGAAGAGGTGTTCGCCCTCGACATCGCCAAGGTGCGTGAAGTGCTCGATTTCACCACCGTAACCAAAGTTCCCTGCACCCCCGACTTTATGAACGGCGTCATCAACCTGCGGGGAGCTGTCGTGCCCGTTGTGGACATGCGGCGCAAGTTCGGGATGGCACCGGGGGAAACCACCGTCAACACGTGCATCATCATTGTGGACCTGGACATGGGGGATGAAAGAGTCGTCATCGGCGCCATGGCCGATTCAGTGCGGGAGGTCATCGAGCTGGAGCCGTCGGAGATCGAGCCGCCTCCCCGCATAGGCACGCGCCTCGACGTCGACTTTATCCGGGGAATGGGAAAACATGATGATCAGTTCCTCATCATTCTAGATATCGACAGGGTGTTCATCGGGGATGAACTGGGGCTGGAGCAGGAATCCGATTCGGTGCAGGCTGTAAACGAGTAGCTTTTTAAAATTTATGCAGGGAGGATAAATGGATGAAGTGGTTCTATAACATGAAAATCGGCAACAAGCTCCTGGCGGGATTCGGCCTTGTGGCACTGATCGCAGGGGTGATCGGAGTCGTTGGTGTAACCTACCTGAAGCGTCTTGACCAGTCGTACTCGATCCTGATTGAGCGGAACGCGCTTCCATTAGGTCCCATGGGGAAGGCCTCTGTCGCCTTTCAGCGCACCCGGGTCAATCTGCGTGACACCATCTTCGCGGCAAACCAGGAGGAGGCGCGGCAACGGATCGCCACGATCAAGGAGCTGGACAAGCTGATTGAGGAAGATCTTGCTAAATTCGAGAAATCGGTTGCGGCAGCAGAGGTCCGGAAGGAATTCGACAAGCTACGCAAGAGTATCAGTACATATGATCCGGTACGGCAGAAGATGCTCGACCTGGCGCTCCAGGGGGAGCGGGACCAGGCACTCCTCATCATGAAGGGCGAAGCGCGGCAGCTGGCGAAGGAGATTGATGATTCTTTCGCGGCTCTGCTGGACATGAAGCTTTCACAGGCAGTAGCGGCATCGGATGAAAGTTCGGTTACGATGAAGCGGACTGTAGCGACGATGTGGGGGGTTCTGTTCGTAGGGGTGCTGGTAGCCATAGGACTGGGCGTAGCCATCGCACGGATGATCGCAACACCGATACGGCAGGCTGTAGATGTTTCGGCCCGGTTGTCGGAGGGGGACCTGACGGTAGAGATCGAGGTGCCTTCAAAGGATGAGACAGGACAGCTTCTGCAGGCTATGAAGGGGATGGTTGAAAAGCTCCGCGGGGTCGTAACGGATGTAAAGGGGGCGGCCGACAATGTCGCCTCGGGGAGTCAGGAGCTCTCCTCCGGCGCCGAGGAGATGTCTCAGGGGGCGACCGAGCAGGCTGCATCGGCGGAGGAAGCGTCTTCATCCATGGAGGAGATGTCCTCCAACATCAAGCAGAACGCAGACAATGCTCACCAGACGGAGCGGATGGCGATGAAGTCGGCGGAAGACGCCAGGGAGGGTGGGAAAGCCGTATCGGAAACCGTCCATGCAATGAAGGATATTGCCGGAAAAATAACGATCATTGAGGAAATAGCCCGGCAGACGAATCTGCTCGCCCTGAATGCCGCCATCGAAGCCGCACGGGCCGGGGAGCACGGAAAGGGATTCGCGGTGGTCGCTTCCGAGGTGAGGAAGCTTGCCGAGCGGAGCCAGAAGGCCGCCGCCGAGATAAGCGAGCTTTCCGCAAATTCGGTGGAGGTGGCGGAGACGGCGGGGGAACTCCTCGCCAAGATGGTGCCGGACATACAGAAGACCGCGGAGCTGGTCCAGGAGATCAGCGCAGCGAGCCGGGAGCAGGACACCGGGGCGGACCAGATCAACAAGGCGATACAGCAGCTCGACCAGGTAATCCAGCAGAACGCTTCCGCCGCCGAGGAGATGGCCTCCACCGCCGAAGAACTTGCCTCCCAGGCGGAGCGGCTCCAGAGCACAATCGCCTTTTTCAGGCTGGATGAGCGCTCCGGAGGGCGAGCGGCGGTCAAGCCCGTACGTAAGCCGGCATCCCCCGCTTCCCGCCCCCTGCCAAAAGCAGGGCATGTCCAGGTTAAAAGGCGGGAGGTCCAGGTGCAGCAGGTCGCCAACGGCGACGGCATCAGTTTCGATATGGATCAGGACAAGACGGACGCCATGTTCGAGAAATTCTAAGAGCCGCGCCGCTTGCAGTCTCAAATAGCAGGCCCGCTTCTTCATGGAGCGGGCCGCTCCGTTTCGTGCTTCTCCTCGAATTCACAGGCAGTTTCTCTCTCTCCATTCATCCACTCCTTCTGCAATATTTCCGTTAATCCTTAGTGCGCATCGGGAAATCCCTGATTCACGCTTCCTTATTTCTGCCGAATCTATAACTCAGGTTAACTAAAAAGGATCAAGCTCTTCCCTCTGCCAGTTTCGGGGGGATGACGCGTAGGGAAAGGAGTGCCGGATGGCGGTTACGGAGGTTGCGGCAGCACATCAGTATCTTACCTTCAGGCTGGATGAGGAGGTTTTCGCCCTTGAGATCGGCAGGGTCCGTGAAGTGATGGATTTTACGACCGTAACCAGGGTACCGCAATGCCCCGATTACATGCGGGGCGTCATCAACCTGAGGGGGAACGTGGTTCCCGTCATCGACCTGCGTTGCAAGTTCGGGATGGCCGATGCGGAGAAGACCGTCAACACCTGCATAATCATCGTGGAGATGCAACTCGGAGGGGAATCGCTGGTCCTGGGGGCGATGGCCGATTCGGTCCAGGAGGTGATAGACCTGCAGCCGGAAGAGGTGGAGCCTGCCCCCCGGATTGGTACGAGGCTCGACACTGACTTCATCACCGGGATGGGAAAACACAGCGACGGCTTCATCATCATTCTCGACATCGACCGCTGTTTCTCAGACATTGACCTGGCCGGGCTGTCGCCGGAATCCGCTGAAATGGCGGTAAACGGCTGAGCCGGCCTCAACACAACAACATTCATTCGGTACGACCGGAGCAGATAAAGGAGGAAGGCTACATGAAATGGTTCGTGGATCTTAAGATTGGTTCCAAGCTGCTGGTCAGTTTCTTCCTGATGGCCCTGATTTCAGCAGCGATCGGTGCTGTGGGAATGGTGAAAATCGACACGATCGAGAAGGCCGACACCGCGATGTACGAGCTGAATACGAAACCGATGTCGCCGATCCTTGATGCTGCGGTGGCATTTCAGCGCATCCGGGTGAACTATCGTGACCTGGCTCTTTCGGAGTCGGCGGAGGAAAATGCCAGATACGCCGCCACGATCAAAGAACTTCGGGGGAAGATAGATGCCGCCCTTCCGGAGATAGAGAAGTCGTTGGTGTCGGAGGAGACGAAAAAGATCTTTGCCCAGCTTAAGGAGTCTCTGGTCAAATTCCAGCCTGAACTGGAGAAAGTCGTGGCCCTGGCCTCGGCCAACCGAAGCAGCGAAGCTGTAGCACACATGCGCAGCCAGGCAATGACCGGAGCGGCTCGTGCGGTGGACGAAGATATTCAGAAGCTGGCCGACCTGAAGATTGAGCTTGCCAGCAAGAAATCGGACGAGAATACCGCAACGGCCAAGGCTGCAAAGGCCATGATGGTGGCCTTCCTTGCCTTCGGTGTTATCCTCTCCGCTCTCCTTGGTGTCGTGATTTCCCGGATGATCAGTCTTCCGCTGAAGCGGGGCGTAGCCTTTGCCGAGGCGGTGGCCAAGGGTGATCTGACCCAGCGGATCGAGATCGATCGGAAGGATGAAGTGGGACAGCTGGCCGCCGCTCTGAACGGGATGGTGGAGCAGCTCAAGGAGATCGTGACCGATGTAAAGGGAGCCGCCGACAACGTGGCGTCGGGAAGCCAGGAACTCTCCTCCGGCGCCGAGGAGATGTCGCAGGGGGCCACGGAACAGGCAGCTTCCGCGGAGGAGGCATCCTCCTCCATGGAGCAGATGACTTCCAACATCAAGCAGAACGCAGACAATGCGCACGAAACTGAGAAGATAGCCGTGAAATCAGCCGAAGACGCCAAGAAGGGGGGCACTGCAGTCGAGCAGACGGTCCATGCCATGAAGGAAATCGCAGGGAAGATCTCCATCATCGAAGAGATCGCACGGCAGACGAACCTGCTGGCTCTCAATGCGGCAATCGAAGCGGCCAGGGCCGGGGAGCATGGGAAAGGGTTCGCGGTTGTCGCTTCGGAAGTTCGAAAGCTCGCCGAACGGAGCCAGAAAGCGGCTGCCGAGATAAGCGACCTCTCGGCCAATTCGGTGGAGGTAGCCGAAACGGCAGGGGAGCTGCTGGCCAAGATGGTTCCGGACATTCAGAAGACAGCGGAGCTCGTGCAGGAGATAAGCGCCGCCAGCCGCGAGCAGGATTCCGGCGCGGACCAGATCAACAAGGCCATCCAGCAGCTCGACCAGGTAATCCAGCAGAATTCCGCGGCAGCCGAGGAGATGGCTTCCACCGCCGAGGAGCTTGCTTCACAGGCCGAGCGGCTGCAGAACAGCATCGACTTTTTCAGGCTGGACAATCAGGGCGCCAGGAGCAGTACGGTTGCTCCGGCACAGGGGCACCAGACGAAGAAGGCGAAGGTGAAGCACCTGGCCCCCCCTGCTCACCAGTACCACGACCGCGTGACAAGGGCTGCCGTGGGTGCGGAGGGGGCGGCGCTCAACATGAGTGACGACAAGATTGACGCCGGCTTCGAGCGCTTCTGACCCCCATCCTCAAGCTCCTCACAAGAGGCGGGCCCGCAACCGGGCCCGTTTTTTTATTTTCTCTCCTAAAACGCCGCAATCATTAATTCTTTCGCGTCCTGTGTGACAATGCTTCATTTTTTTTGCTTAAGGCGCTTTCTTCCATTCCGAAAAGAGCCGGTACGCAGCCTGGAATGTGAAATGGCTTATGAAAGGAGTGCAAGATGAGTGACGCGGTGGGCGCATCGACCCAGTATCTGACCTTCAAGCTGGACGAGGAGGTCTTTGCCCTTGAGATCGGCAAAGTGCGGGAAGTGATGGATTTTACTTCAGTTACGAAAGTGCCGCAAACACCGGAGTATATGCGAGGAGTCATCAACCTGCGCGGCAGTGTGGTGCCGGTTGTGGACCTGCGGCTCAAATTCGGCATGTCACGTACCGAGAAAACCATCGGGACCTGTGTGATCATCATAGAAGTCGTGATGGGGGAGGACACCATCATACTCGGTGCCATGGCGGATTCCGTGCAGGAGGTGGTGGACCTGGAGCCGGAGGATATCCAGGGTGCGCCGCGAATCGGCACGCGACTGAACACCGAATTCATCAAGGGGATGGGCAAGCGTAACGACGGCTTCGTCATCATCCTTGACATCGATACCTGCTTTGCCGGTGATGAAGCGGTCCTCGCGGGTGGGGGCGAAGAACCGGGCGGGCTCGCAGTGAACCAGTAAAAGGGCCGTTTGCGACGGAACGAAGGGGGAAACATGAACGCATTTGGAAACATGAAGATCGGGACGAGGCTGATGGCCGGCTTCGCGGCGGTGCTGCTCTTTCTGCTGGCCGTCGGCTGCGTGGGGTACTGGGCGGTCGGCAAGATGGACAGGCTCCTTGAAGAATCGATCAACACCGACGCCAAGATCGTCGAGTTCAGCCAGCGGCTCAGGGCCAACATCAACCAGCTCCGCCGTTACGAGAAGGACGCCTTCATCAATATCCAGGATGCCGAGAAGGTGGCCGACTACCGGAAGAAGTGGAGTGAGACCCTGGAGCGGGGGCAGGAACGCCTCAACGGCATCAGCAAGATCCTTGCTGGAATCACCGATTCGGACGTGAGCAAGGACAGGGAGACAATCGCTTCCCTCAGAAAGGACTTGGACGGATACGCTGCGGGGTTTAACGGTGTCTGCGATAAGATAGCGGCCGGCGCCATCACGACCACTGCCGATGCAAACAAGGCCATAGGGCAGTTCAAGGATGAAACGCACCGTGCGGAGACGGGCATAGCTGACTATGCGAAGGTTGCGGACCAGCGCCTTGCAGATATGGAAAAACAGGCGAACAAGCTCGTTGACAGGATCAAGGCGATCCTGGTGGCGGTAATGGCGGCAGCGTTGCTTCTGGCGATCGGGATAGCGGTGACGCTCACCCGCAGCATCACCAGGCCCCTTTCGGAGGCGGTCACCGCCGCCAACTCCATTGCCGAGGGTGACCTGACCGTCAATGTGGAAACCAGCGGCCGTGACGAGACCGCCCAGCTTCTGGCCGCCATGCGGCAGATGGTGACGAAGCTCAAGGACGTTGTGGCGGAGGTGAAGGGAGCCGCGGACAATGTCGCCTCGGGAAGCCAGCAGCTCTCAAGCGGGGCGGAGGAGATGTCCCAGGGGGCTACCGAGCAGGCGGCGGCAGCGGAAGAGGCCTCCTCTTCCATGGAGGAGATGTCTTCCAATATCAGGCAGAACGCCGAAAACGCACACCAGACGGAAAAAATGGCAGTCAAATCCGCCGACGACGCGAAGAAAGGTGGCGTGGCGGTTGAAGAGACCGTGCACGCGATGAAGCTCATTGCCGACAAGATCTCCATCATCGAGGAGATTGCCCGCCAGACTAACCTGCTTGCTCTCAATGCCGCGATAGAGGCCGCACGGGCCGGCGAACACGGCAAAGGGTTCGCAGTCGTCGCTTCGGAAGTGCGGAAGCTCGCTGAGCGGAGCCAGAAGGCTGCCGCCGAGATAAGCGAGCTCTCCGCGAGCTCGGTTGAAGTCGCGGAGACCGCCGGTGAGCTGCTGGCGAAGATGGTTCCGGACATTCAGAAAACGTCCGAACTCGTGCAGGAGATCAGTGCGGCGAGCCGCGAGCAGGACACTGGGGCGGAGCAGATCAACAAGGCGATCCAGCAGCTCGACCAGGTGATACAGCAGAATGCTTCCGCCGCAGAGGAGATGTCTTCCACCGCCGAGGAACTCTCCTCCCAGGCGGAACAGCTCCAGGCTTCCATCGCTTTCTTCAAGGTGGACACAAGCACTTCGGTTCGTAGAGCTACAGGAGAATCGCTCCAGGCTAGAGTGAAGACGCTCAGGAAGCCGGCAGCCTCGGCCCCGCAGAATCAGGTTCCGAAAGAGAGGAAGGTTGCCCGCGCCGCAGTCAATGGGGGGGCTGCATTCGACCTGGGGGACGATGCAATGGACACTGACTTCGAGAAATTCTGACCGGTCAGGTCATATCCGCAGCAGATGGGGCAGGCTGATAAAGTCTGCCCCATTTTTGCGTGCCGAGCTGGGGAAAGTATTAATATACAGCTATATGCTAATAACTTAAGTAAAGGTTGACGGCTCCGATAAATGGTATACGCGAAAGATTTCTCATTTTTATTATCTTATGCAGGAGGCGCGGAATGAAGAGCATCGGAGGAAAGCTTTACGGAATAATCGGGGTGTCTCTGGCGGCGCTGCTGGTGGCCACAGCGGTTGCCTGTTACACGAGCATGTCGACGAGGCATGGGTATGAAGACCTTATCGAGACTGATATTGCTCAGATGTCCGCAGCCGACTCTGCCGAAAACGAGCTGGGGCTGGCCGTCCAGGCATACAAGAATTATCTGCTCCGCAAGGATGAGAAGTATGTCGAGGAGTTCCGCAGGGCAAACGGTGCTATTGAGGGGCATCTGAAAGCGTATCAGAAGACCGCGGAGGGTGAGGAGCAAAAAGCCGCCGTCAAGGCCGCTTTCGCAGCACAGGAGAAGTACCGTGATTCCATTCAACCTCTTGTGGAAGCCAGGAGCGCCAGCGACGACATTGCCGCAGTCGACAAGTCGCTCAAGGGGGCGGACAATGAACTGCGGGAGCAGCTGAAGAAGCTTGATGAGCTATCGGCCGCTCATGCGAAGGAGACGCGACAGGAGATGCACAGTCTGTCCCAGAACCTGCTTTTTCTCCAGATCGGCATAGCCTTTCTCGCCGCCTTGCTTGTGGCGGCGGTATCGTTCCTGATCGTTCGCGGTATCACTAAAGCAGTAAAGAACGTTGGTACGGTCATCGATTGGGTGGCGGGTGGAGACCTGTCGGCAAAAGTGAGGATTACGACCAACGATGAACTTGGCACCATGGGTCAGAACTTCAACAGGATGCTCGACACCCTCAACGGGATGATGTCGAGCATTATCGAGATGGCCTCGCAGGTGGCCGCGTCCGCAAGCCAGCTGAACTCGACTGCGGAGCAGATGGCGACCCAGACGGAAGAGGTGGCATCCCAGGTAGGCACGGTAGCGACGGCAGGAGAGGAAATGGCGGCTACCTCAGGCGAGATTGCGCAGAACTGCACCATGGCAGCCGAGGGAGCGCACAGGGCTAATGATTTTGCCCAGAGCGGTTCATCAATCGTGCAGGAGACGGTAGAGGGGATGTCGCGGATTGCCGGATGCGTCAAGGCTTCCGCCGACACTGTTGAAAACCTCGGTGCAAGGTCGGACCAGATCGGCGCCATCATCGGCACCATAGAAGATATCGCGGATCAGACCAACCTTCTGGCGCTGAACGCCGCTATCGAGGCGGCACGGGCCGGCGAGCAGGGACGCGGCTTCGCCGTCGTGGCCGACGAGGTTCGCGCGCTGGCAGAACGTACGACGAAAGCGACGCGGGAGATCGGCGAAATGATCAAGGCGATCCAGGGTGAGACGAAGAACGCCGTGGCCGCGATGGGGGAAGGTGTTCTGGAGGTCGAGAAGGGGACCGCAGGCGCCGCTCAGTCGGGGAATGCCCTCGACGACATCCTCGCCCAGATCAACGAGGTCGTTTCCCAGGTAAGCCAGATCGCCACCGCCGCAGAGCAGCAGACCTCCACCACCACCGAGATCAGCGGGAACATTCAGCAGATCACCGAGGTCATCTACCAGACGGCGAAGGGTGCCCAGGAATCGGCGGCTGCAGCCAGCCAGCTGAACAGCATCGCCGAAGAGCTGCGACGGTTGACCGGCAAGTTCAAGTTAGCGGCGTAGGTCACCCAATAGACCTCCAGCGGGGCACACGTCCATTGCCCCGCTTCTTTCTCTCTCCATCCCCTTTTTGACAAAGCCCTCCTTATCGGCAACAATTTGGCTGTGAAGCCTCTGTGATTGCAGGACCAGTTAAAATTGACCTGCCGCTTGGTGATGACGGGGGAGGAGTGGGTGATGAAACGATGGCAGCGGGTGAGTTGCGCGCTCCTCGTTCTGCTCGGGATAGTCGTCCTGCTGGCGGCCCTGGCGGGCCCGATGCTGATCAGGAACGGGACGATCAGACGGGTGGAGGAAGCTACCGGAAGGAAACTCACCATCGGCAGCGTCGCCGTAAACCCCTTCACCCTGAGCGCCAGATACCAGGATGTTCGGCTGGCAGAGAAGGAGGGGCCCGGAACCTTCCTCTCCTTCAGCAGCGCACGAATCTCCCTCAGCCCCCGCTCACTGATAAAGGGCGCTCCGATAGTCTCCAGCCTGGCCGTGGACTCGCCCCGTCTCTCCATTGAACGCACCGCCGCCAACAGGTACAGCTTTTCAGACATCCTGGAGCGACGGGAGGATGGGGAGCCAGGCGCGAAAACACCGCGCAGCGCCGGGGAGAGTGCCCGCTTCTCCATCAACAACATTACCGTAAGGCGGGGGATCGTCTCATTCACCGACCGCGGCCTACCAGCCCCCAAACGCCATACCCTCTCAAGCCTATCCATCGACATCCCCTTTATCAGCACCATGCCGTACATGGCGGACCGGTACGTCACACCGCGCTTCGCCGGACTGCTCAACGGTGCTCCCGTGGGGCTGGCGGGAAGGCTGAAAATATTTCCTTCCCTTGCTGAAGCTTCCGTGGCGGTCAACCTGCGGGACATGTCGCTGCCGCATTATGCCGCCTACCTCCCCGCGAAGCTCCCCTTTACTCTGGATGGAGGGGCTCTCTCCACGGCGGCAGAGATCCGCTACCGTGTCGGCGCCAGGAGCAGGCCCGAGCTTTCCCTTTCGGGCACCGCCACTCTTGCCGGCGCCAGGATAAGGGAGGCGGGGGGAGCTCCGCTGGCGGCGCTTGGCAAGGGGACTATAGCGGTAAAGGAAGCTAACCTGTTCGGGAAGAGCTATGACCTCTCCTCGCTGGATCTTCAGGGGCTGGAGCTGCACCTGAAGAGGAGCCGGGAGGGGCGATGGAACGTGGTGCGCCTCAAGAAAGAAGCAGACCGCATCGGAGAAGAGGAGAAGGGGGCGAAAAGGGAGGCACGGCTCCGGGTCCTGTCTGCGCGCCTTCGCGACGGCCGCCTGTTTTTTGACGACCGGAAGCCGAGCCGCCCGTTCGAGACGAGGCTCGACGGCATCAGCGTCGACCTCACCGGATACTCTTCCGATGGGAGTTCCCCTGCGCGCTTCGCTCTTTCCTGCACTTCGAAGCTGAAGGAGACGCTTGCCGCAGAGGGGACAATTACCTCGGCTCCAGTGACGGCCGCTCTTTCCGTCACGCTGAACGACCTTCCGCTGGCCCGTTACTACCCCTATATGGCCGAGTATCTTACGGCGCCGGTGAAGGGCACCGTCTCGATGAGGGGGGAGGTGTCGTACGATATCCGGGAAGGCCTTCGGATCGGGAAGGGGGAACTTGACGCTTCTTCCCTGTCAGCCGTTTTCGGGCCGGGGGAGGGACTCAAGCTTCAGAGCGCGGTGGCCAGGGGCGCGCGGTTCGACCTCTCCCGGCGCAAGCTGGATATCGAACGGATAGGAGTGCGCGGGAGCGATCTCAGTTTTTCGCGGGACGAATCCGGAAATCTCTCGCCGCTGCGGCTGCTGCGAAAAGAACCGCAAACGTCCGGAGATGCGCGGACCCAGGCGGCTCAGAAGGGGAAAAAGCCTTTCAGTGCGAGCATCGGCACCATTAACGGAGAAAAGATAGGCGTGCGCTTCCGTGACAGTACGGGGGAAGGGAGACGCGATTTCGCGCTCCGGCAAGGGAGATTCATGCTGAAGAATGTCAGCATCCCCTCCCGCACCAAGGTCGCCTTCAGCTTCTCTTCCTCCTACGGGAAAGGGGGCAGGCTTAAGGCTTCCGGGGAATACCTGCCGGAGCCCGCGGGCATCAGCGGAACATTCGAAGCGAAGGGGTTACCTCTTGTCGAGGCTGCTTCCTACCTTCCGGAAAACATAGAGGTAGAGGTGGCCGATGGAAGTCTCGATGCCACTGGACGGGTAAACCTTGCCCGGAGGGAGGGGAGTTGGGGGGGGAGTTTCGGGGGAGCCGCCGTTATCCGCTCCTTCCACTGTCTCGACGCGTCGGGGGAGGATCTGCTGACCTGGGAGAACCTTCAGCTCGATGGGATCAGCGGCACCCTTTCCCCCTTCACGCTTCTCATCGACGATGTGGTCCTGAATCACTACTTTTCGAAGATAGTTGTCCGAAAGGATGGAAGCCTGAATGTTCAAAACCTGCGAAGCGCTCCCGTGGGGGAGGCGGCAGGCACGGCTACCTCCGGTGCAGGAGGAGGCGGCCGGAGGGGAGAGCCGGCACCTAGTATGGCAGTGGGACGTATGGTCATGCAGGATGGCGTGCTCGACTTCTCGGATCTTCATCTGCGACGCCCCTATTCCGCTACGCTTTTCAATCTGGGGGGGAGGGTGAGCGGGCTTAACTCCGACCCGGCCAGCCGCGCCGAAGTCGATCTCCGGGGTAATCTGGAGAACCAGTCTCCGCTCCGTATAACAGGGCAGATCAATCCGCTGCGGGGGGATCTCTTTGCGGACCTGAAGGTGGAGTTTTCGGACATAGAGCTGCCCCCCCTCACCCCCTATTCCGCGACCTACCTCGGCTACAACCTCGATAGGGGAAGGCTCTTTCTCAACCTGCAGTACCGGATCGACAACAAGCGGCTCGAATCGAGCAACAACGTCCTGCTGGACGAACTGGTGCTGGGGAAGGAGGTCCCGAGCGAACGTGCCACGAGCCTCCCCGTAAAGCTCGCCATCGCCCTGCTCAAGGACAGAAAGGGAGAGATTCACCTCAACCTGCCCGTTTCCGGGAGGACCGACGATCCCCAGTTCAGCTTCTGGAATGTAGTGGTCGGCATGGTGAAGAATCTGGCGCTTAAAGCGGCAAGATCCCCCTTCACGCTTCTTCAGTCGATGTTCGGCGGCAAGGGAGATTTCAGCAACGTCTCCTTCGGCTACGGCACGTCGTTTATCGGCAAGGAGGAGCGGGAGAAGCTGGAGAGGCTTGCTACAGCTCTTCGGGAGCGCCCTGCACTCAATGTGGAAGTCACAGGCTACGTCGATCGGGAGCATGACGCCGAAGGAATCCGCCGGGAGCACCTGGACAGGAAGATGAGGAGCGAGAAGCTCCGGCAGCTTGTTGAAGCGGGGAAAGCAGGCTCCGGAGACTCTCCCGACAGCGTCCGCATCCCTGAAGAGGAGTACGGAAAGTACCTGGAACGCGTCTACCGCGCCGAGGAGTTCCCCAAACCCCGGACCATCATCGGCACGATAAAGGACCTCCCCGAGGCCGAGATGACGAAGCTGATCCTCGCCAACACCGTGGTGGGGACGAAGGACCTTCAGGCACTGGCCGCCGCCCGGGCGGAGACGGTGCGCGATTACCTCGTGGGGAGGGGGAAAGTCGATCCGGCGCGCGTGCAGGTCCGCAAGGGAGATATTTTCAAGGAGCCGGCCGGGGAGAAAGAGATGCCGAGTCGCGTCGAGTTGACGCCGGTGGCAGATTAGTGGTCGGGTTCGCTGAGCCGCAGCCACCTTGCTTTGGCATTACCAAGAAACACCGGGTGAGGAGAGTGTAAAAAAAATTACGTACTCGTCTTCTTGGCCCCCGCCTCGTTAAAGCCCTTCCGCAAGCTCTTCGCATTATCCCGCCTTCTAGTGTGTAAACTTTTTTTACTCTTTGCTTAAGTCATCGCGTAGCGGTACCGAAAAATTTTTCACTGCATCAGATGTAAGAAACACGTATCGCTTTTGTAGCTTTTTTGTCCGATGCGGATCCTTGAACAATGGCAGTGACTATCACTGCAACGCAAGCTGCCAAGTAGCATGCTGAGGATCGCGCTCGAAGCCTTTAACTTTCACAAGGAGTACGGCTGCCGCTAGACCTCAAGAGTGTGCGAAGGGATTCCTTGGTTATCCATGACAGGAGAAATCTATGAAGCTGAGTATCAAGTCCAAACTGATTGCGGTCGTAACAATGTTCGTGCTTCTTCTAGTAGTGGTGGGCGCTCTCGGCCTCCGGGGAATGAAACTCAGCAATGAAGCTCTTGAGGCAATGTATAACGAGGAGCTGACTTCTGCCATCGAATTCGGAAAGATCATGGGACTCATGCGCGACAACCGGGTGCAGCTCCTGCTCTCCCTGCAGCATGACGAGCGGATGGAGACGAGCAAGCTCCATGACCATCCCTTGAACACGCACACCGAGAAGGTGATGCAGAACATCGAGGAGATCAACAGGTTGTGGGCGGAGTACTCCAAGTTACCCAAATCGGAGGAAGAGCAGAAGCTTGCCGAGGAGTTCAAGGCGAGCAGAGAGCGGTTCGTTCAGGAAGGCCTTCTTCCGACCAGGGCGGCGATTATTGAAGGGCGTTACGATGATGGTGTCAGGCTGACCCTCGCAAAGATAAATCCTCTCTTCGTCAGCGCCAATGAAGGGCTCGAAAAGCTCCTGAAGAACAAGCAGGAGAGTGCGCGGCGTGAATTTGCCGCTGCGGAATCGCACTATCGTTCGATGCTGCTGGCGATCGTTACAGGCATTGTCGTGGCCTCGCTTGCCGGCGCGACGATCAGCTTCTTCATCGTCAGATCCCTCATTCGCAGTACAAAGAGCCTGGCGGACGCTTCAGCTTCCATCGCCGCCGGCGATCTAGCGGCTCGCGCTTCAGTGGACTCACAGGATGAAATGGGAGAGATAGCCGGTTCATTCAATGACATGGCCGGAGCCTTCGCAGGAGTGATCGGTAAAATAAAGGTCAGTGCGGAAAAGGTTGCGGCTGCGGCGAGCCAGCTTTCTTCGAGCGCCGAAAAGATGGCGACGGGGGCTGAAGAAGTGGCTGCACAGGCGGGCACCGTGGCGACGGCCGGAGAAGAGATGGCGGCTACTTCACAGGAGATCGCACATAACTGCGGACTGGCCGCAGAGGGATCTCAGCGATCCGATAGCGCCGCAACAAGCGGCGCAGCCGTCGTGAAGGAAACGGTGAATCTGATGGATCGAATCGCACGGCGAGTCAAGGATTCAGCACAGACAGTCGACAGTCTCGGTACCCGTTCCGACCAGATCGGCGTCATTGTCGGCACCATAGAGGATATTGCCGATCAGACGAACCTGCTGGCCCTCAATGCGGCCATTGAAGCTGCACGGGCCGGGGAGCAGGGACGAGGGTTCGCCGTAGTTGCCGACGAGGTCCGGGCGCTTGCAGAACGGACGACGAAGGCCACCAAGGAAATAAGTGAGATGATCAAGGCGATTCAGCAGGAAACAAAAGGTGCCGTAGCCGCCATGAACGAAGGAGTGAAGGACGTTGAGCGGGGAACCGAGGAGGCGGCAAAATCCGGAGTTGCACTCCAGGATATCCTCGAGCAGATAAACTCGGTTACGATACAGGTGAGCCAGATCGCCACTGCAGCGGAGCAGCAGACGGCGACCACCGGCGAAATCAGCAACAACATGCAGCAGATAACCGCTGTGGTGCAGGAAACGGCCAGGGGAGCGCAGGAATCGGCCAGTGCAGCGCAGCAGCTTGCCGGCCTCGCTGAGGAGTTGCAGTCTGTCGTCGGGAAGTTCAGGCTTTCAGCCTAGGCACTCTCTTTCATTCTGAGATTCGGTTTCATTTCACCGGGGGGTGTGGAAAACCCACTCCCTTTTTCTTTGGCGTCATGCCGAGATTTCTTATTGGTGGTGCTGTAAATATTTCTTTTCACCCTAAAGCTTCCCTGCCTGCAGCCGATCAATCAAATCAGTTTAGTATCAAAAATAGAACAACGTGTCTCAGATGCGTAACAACGGACAAGGAGGCCAGCGCATGCAGTTTTTCCGTTCTCTCTCCCTCGGTAACAAACTTCTGGTGATCATCCTTCCATTCATTCTGGTCTGCTTCGCTCTCTTGGGGATGCTTGCCACCCACAAGGCAAAGGATGCGCTGCGGGAGGAGACGGTCCGGCAGCTCCAGGGTACGGTCACTTCACTCAGCCAGATGGTCTCCATTGCCCACGAATCGACGGTTAGGGACGTGGACGTCAAGATGGCGGGTCTCCTCCAACATTATCGAGGGAGCTTTTCCCTCGATACGAGCCGCACGGTCCGTATGGGGGATCTCGATACGCCGCTCCTCAGGTTGGACGGAGCACAGGTAAATGACAGCTACCGTCACGTCGATGACTTCAGCGCCCAGAACACCGGGTCGGTGGCGACAGTGTTCGTACGCAGCGGGAGCGACTTCATCAGGATCGCCACCTCCCTGAAGAAGGAGGACGGAGCACGCGCGGTCGGCACTCCCCTCGGCAGTTCCCATCCCGCATATGAACCGCTCATGAGGGGTGAGGCATATCACGGCAAGGCGAAGCTGTTCGGGCACTACTACATGACCAAATACCTGCCGATCCGGGATGCCGGCAATGTGGTAGTCGGCGCCCTTTTTGTGGGAAACAACATCGACGCGGTGGTGGAGAAGCTCACGAAAACCTTTTCCTCCATCAAGGTCGGTGACAGCGGATATGTCTATGTGCTGGACAGCGGGGGGACCAAGTCGAGAGGCGAGTTCGCCATACACCCGGACTCGAAAAACATAGGCAAGAATGTCCTCGATTTCAAGGATACGCAGGGAAAGCCCTTCTTCAGGGAGATGCTGGATGCCCGGACTGGCTATCTTACCTACTGGTGGAAGAACAGCGGCGAGTCCGCCGAGCGGGAGAAATTCGCGATCTTCGCGACGGCAGCGGAGTGGGACTGGCTCATCGCGTGCAGCGGCTATACGAGTGAACTCTACGCCGCCGCCGGAAGCATCCAGCGTTACATTCTCGGTGCTTCTCTCCTCTGCGGCGTCATCCTCGGCATACTCATCATGGGTGCCATCAGAAAGTTCCTGGCGCCGCTCAAGGAAACAGCCGTCATTATTGAACGGATAGCCGAAGGGGATCTGACGGTGCACCCGCCTCAGGGTGGTCGTGACGAAATAGGGGAGATGCAGAACGCCTGCCGCCGGATGGTAGCGCGGCTGAACGAGATCATGCGCAAAACCGCCGAGAACGCGGGGCAGGTATCCGCCGCCGCCGACCAGCTGAGGGTCACTTCCGAGCAGATGGCGACGGGGACGGAGGAGGTGGCGGCCCAGACGGGAGCTGTCGCCACGGCAAGCGAAGAGATGTCGGCAACCAGCACCGACATCGCACGCAGCTGCAGCAATGCGGCAGATGCCGCCGACAGGTCGAACGATTCGGCATGCAACGGCGCCAGGGTCGTGCAGGAAACCATACTAGGCATGAACTCAATCGCGGAGCAGGTCCGGGAAACCTCCCGGAGCATCGGTGCGCTGGGGGCGCGGTCGGAGCAGATAGGGCACATCGTCGGCACCATTGAGGACATCGCGGACCAGACCAATCTGCTTGCTCTCAACGCGGCCATAGAAGCAGCCCGTGCCGGAGAGCAGGGGCGCGGTTTCGCCGTCGTAGCGGACGAGGTACGGGCCCTTGCGGAGCGCACCACGCGGGCGACCAAAGAGATCGGGGAGATGATCGTAGAGATACAGAATGAGACCCGAAAAGCGGTGAGCGCCATGGAAAGCGGCGTCCAGGAGGCGGAGAAGGGGGCCGCATCCGCGTTGAAATCGGGAGAAGCGCTGGAGGAGATACTCTCCCGTATCAATGAGGTTTCGATGCAGGTAAGCCAGATAGCCACCGCAGCGGAGCAGCAGACGGCTACGACCAGCGAGGTCGCCACCAACATCCTTCAGATAACGGAGGTGGTGCAGCAGTCGGCACGGGGGGCTCAGGAATCCGCCGGTGCAGCCCAGCAGCTTGCGGGTCTCGCGGATGAGTTGCAGGGCATAGTCGGGCAGTTCCGGCTTGCGGTGTAGTCGAAGGGACTGCCTCACTCACATAAATGAAGTCTTTTCCACCACGGGTATCGGAAGGCCGGAAGGCCTCGGATTCATGAATATCCTAAAGTGATCGAGCATCTGCACGATAAGCTACTGTAACCCTCAGGTAAGGAGTTCCGAGTGAAAGTTGGCGTTCTGATTGCTTTATTGATTTCAATTTCCGCTGCCGGCAACGCAGGGGCGGAAACGATCCGGATAGGCGGTTCAGGCGGAATGATTCCACTGGTCACCGACCTCGCGAAAGCCTACATGAAGAAAAATCCAGGCGATAGTGTCGAGGTTAACCAGAAGTCGCTGGGGCAACCGGGGGGGATCATCGCCCTGATGAACGGGGGAGTCGACATAGCCATGTCCGCCACCGATCTGACGCCGGAGCAGAAGGCGCTTCCCGTGCTGCCGCTGGAAATCGCTAGGACCGCCGCCATCATAGCGGTGAACTCTTCCGTGCCGGTCAGGCAGCTGTCGAGCCGGCAGCTGTGCGACATCTACACGGGAAAGATCACAAACTGGAAGCAGCTTTCGGGGCCGGATGCCCGGATTCTTCCCCTGACCCGCCCCGAAAGCGATTCGACAAAGGCCGCGCTGCGAAGGGGGATAGAGTGTTTCAGCGACCTGAAAGAGTCGGGGGAGGTGGTGTCGCTGCCCAAGACGGCCGACATGCTCGCTGCGCTCTTGACGAAGCCGAATGCCATCGGGTTCATTGAAGCCGATGCCATAGTCCACAGCGGAGGCAAGGTGAAGGCGTTAATCCTTGACGGCAAGAATGCGGAAGCGTCCATCAGGAACTGGCCCCTCATCCAGCATCTCAACCTGGTGCTGGGGAAGAACCGTGGCGAGGGGGTGAAAAGATTCCTTTCTTTCATCAAATCCCCCCAGGGGCAGGCCATTATACGAAAATCCAAGGCGGTACCCGCCGATTTCAACTTTTGAAAAGATGATGCATGCTTAAGGCGACCCTATCGCAAAAATTCATTCTGCAGGTCCTGCTCGTCCTGTTTCTCGGACAGTTCGTCATTCTGTTTTCTTCCTACCGGCATGACAAAGGGGAGATGGAGGAGGGAACTCGCCAGAAGGCGCTCCTCAGCGCAAAGCTCCTCTCGACCACTTCCGCCACCGCTCTTTCCACATTCGATTTTACCTACCTCGGGATGGTGATGGACGAGGTCGTGAAGGACGAGGACGTTTCGGAGGTTTCACTTCACGACGCGAACAACATACAGGTCTTCAAAAAAAAGAACCCGGTTGCCTCTTTGAAAACAGGGATTATAGAACTGCCGGTGAGGTCCGGAGTGGATGTGGTCGGGAAGCTGGTTCTTCGCTATAGCCTCGACCCTTCGATGGAGAAGGTGTTCCACCATCTGATCACCACTCTCGTATTGCAGATAGTGGTTTTCGTGGTTCTCGGCCTGCTCATCTACTACTTCTTCAACCGTGACGTGGGGAGACGGATCTCCGTCATCAGCGGATGTCTCGACCGGATAACCGAGGGGGACCTTACGCAGCGGGTCCAGTTCCGGCAGCAGGATGAAATATCCCTGATCGCCAACGGCCTCAATTTCCTGGTGGAGCGGCTCGCTTCCAACATAAGCAGGATCAAGTCTCTGTCCGGGAGCGTGGCCAGCACCTCCATCCGTCTTACCGGCAACTTCCAGGCCGTGGAAGAAAGGCTAATCCGCCAGCACGAATCGACGGAACAGATATCGATGGCGGTTCAGGATGCCTCGGCTTCGCAGATACACATCATCGAGAACAGTAACAGCCTTCTCGATCTTTCCAACGAGAACACCCTCTCCCTTTCCGAGATAGGGGGCGCTTCGGCGGAGATAGCCGTCGAGGTCGACAGTCTGAACGTAAATGCGGCCACCTATCAGAAGACGGTTGTGGAGCTCGGCCTTTCGGCGCGTAATGTGGCGGTAGTGGCGGCGAAGGCGTCGCGGGCGGTGGAGGATGCTTCATCCTCCGTGGAAAGCGCCAGCACGTCCGTCAGGGAGATAGAGACGGTCGTGAAGGAATCGAGCGAACTGAGCGCCCATACGACCCGGGTAATTTCCGAAAAGGGTATGGGTGCGGTGTCAGAGGTCATGACCAGCATGCACAGGATCGAACACCTGGTCGATGCCCTTACCTCTTCCATTTCACGGCTGGGGAACAAGTCGAAGGACATAGCCGGCATTGTCCTGGTGATCCGGCAGATTACCGACCAGACGAAGCTCCTTGCTCTCAACGCCTCCATCATAGCAGCCCAGGCTGGGGAGCATGGAAAAAGCTTTGCCGTGGTGGCCAACGAGATGAAGAATTTTTCCGACAGGACTGCCGACTTCACCAGGGACATTGAGGATATCATCATCTCCATTCAGCACGAAATAGGCAGCGCGGTACAGGAAACGAAACAGACCTCGGAGATCGTCCACGAGGGGGGGCGGGTGGCGGCCAAGGCCGGTGGAGCGCTGGAGGAAATCCTGGAGAGTTCGAGGAGATCGACCGAAATGGTCGAACGGATCGAGCAGGCGACCGCCGACCAGAGCAGGAGTCTCGAACAGATCCTGATGGCGATCAGGGAACTGCAGAAGGTGAACGCCGCCCTCAATGATGCGACGGTTGATCAGGAGGCCGGTACGGCACGTCTGATCGAAGGGATCGGCACGATAAACGAAGCGATCGAGAAAACGCGGCGGGCCACCGAGGAGCAGGCGTCTACTATCGACTCGATTGTCGGCAACCTGGGGGTTGCCAATGAAAAGACCGCCGAAATTGTGTCGGCCTCATCCGAGCAGCAGGCGGTCAACGACGCGATCCGTTCGTCTCTGGAGCAGGTTGTGCAGGTGAATGTGAGCACTCTGGCCGAGTTGCGGGGAGCTTCCGCTGCCATTACGGAAATCAGCGATGAGATCGGTCTGCTGCACAAGGAGATAAAAATGTTCAGGACTGTTGAAGATGCAGTCCCCAACCCTTCGGCGGTGTGAGCCTCCGCCCCCGCGGGCGCAGCCGAAACGAGAAAAGCCGGAGCATCGATGGATGCCCCGGCTTTTTTACTTCATGGAACCCGCTTTTGACTAAGTCAGGTTCCACACCACCATTTCCCAGATATCCTTCCAGCTTTTCCCTATCTCGTTCACAACCGTCGGCTCGAAACCGCAGTGCATCATGCACTGCGCGCAGCGCTCGTCCTTGCCCACGCCGTACCGGCTCCAGTCGGTCTTCTCCATCATATCCCGGAAGGTCGGGTAATGTCCGTCGGTGATGAGGTAGCAGGGGGCTTTCCAGCCGCGCGGATTGCGGGTCGGGTTCCCCCACGGGGTGCATTCCAGCTTCTTTTCCCCCTTGAGGAACCTGAGGTACATGGGGGTGGAAAAGAAGCGGAACCGCTTGCTCATTTCATACACTTCCTCGAACTTTTTTTCGATCTCGCGACGCTCCAGGAATAACTTCTCTCCCACAGCCTCGTAACCGAAGCCGGGTGCCACGAGGAGACCGTCCACCCCCAGATCCTGCAGGTAGGAGAAGAGCATTTCGATCTCCAGAAGGTTCGTCTCCTTGAAGATCGTCGTGTTCGTACAGACCCGAAAGCCGAGCTGTTTCGCCTTCCGGATACCTTCGATGGCCGTTTTGAAGGTCCCCTTCCGTTCCAGGATCCTGTCGTGGGTCTCTTCCATGCCGTCCATATGGACGTTGAGCGTGAAGTTGGGGTGGGGGCGCATCCGGTCGAGGGCTTTCTCCAGCAGAAGGCCATTGGTGCAGAGGTAGATGTGCTTGCCCCGCTTGAGCACTTCCTCGATGAGTTCGTAAACGGGCGGGTAGAGAAAGGGCTCGCCGCCGGTGATGGTGACGACGGGGGCGGGGCACTCGTCAACCGACTTCAGGCACTCTTCGAGGCTCATCATTTCCTGGATAGTATCGGCATATTCGCGGATGCGCCCGCAGCCGGAACATGCCAGGTTGCACAGGTGCGTCGGCTCCAGCATCAGAACGAGGGGGGCCTTCTCTATCTTCTTCATCTTGCAATGGACGATGTATTTTGTCAGATCGTAATTCAGTCGCCAGGGAAAACGCATGCAGTCTTTCTTTCCTTTCGTATCGGTACATCGACAGGGATATGCCCCTCGTAGAAATGCCTATTTTACAAGCGCCAGTTGAGCAGTGCCCGCGCCGCGCCGGGTAACCAGCGCCTCCGCTGCCGTGGCGATGCCCTCGGCATCGAGCCCCAGGTCCCGGCGAAGCTGCGCCTGGGGGCCCTGCTCGATGAAGCGATCGGGGATCCCGAGCCGCTTCGCAGCCACGTTAAAGAGCCGCTCCTCTTCCAGCAGTTCAAGCACGGCGGTGCCGAAGCCTCCCTGGAGCGCATTCTCCTCCACCGTCAGGACACAACCTGTCCTGCGTGCCCAGTTCAGGATGAGGTCCCGGTCCAGGGGCTTCACGAAGCGTGCGTTGATGACGGCAGCGCTGATCCCGCGCTCCTTGAGGGTGCGGCTCGCTTCGACGGCAGGATAGACGGTTATGCCGACGGCGACGATAACGAGGTCTTCCCCCTCTTCCAGCAGTTCCCCCACTCCAATGGGGAGTTCTCGGAGTTCGGTATCCAGGGGGATGCCATAGCCGTTGCCCCGCGGGTAGCGGCACGCCACAGGCTTTCCTGCATATACAGCGGTCTTTATCATGTGCTGCAGCTCGTTTTCGTCCTTGGGCGCCATTACCGTCATTTCCGGCAGGTGGCGCAGGTAGCTCAGGTCGAAAACGCCGTGATGTGTCGGACCATCGTCTCCGACGAGCCCTGCACGGTCCAGAGCAAGCGTCACCGGTAGCTTCTGCAGGCAGATGTCATGGAATACCTGGTCATATGCCCGTTGTGTAAAGGATGAATAGACGGCGGCGACGGGCCTGAAGCCTTCCGCCGCAAGACCTGCTGCAAAGGTGAGCGCATGCTGCTCGGCAATGCCGACGTCGAAGAAACGCTCCGGGTAGGCTTTGGCGAAGGGGGAGAGCCCGGTGCCGTCCGGCATGGCGGCGGTAATGGCCACTATTTTGGGATCTTCGGCGGCCAGTTTCAAGAGGGTGTCCCCGAAGATGGCTGTGTAGGAGCAGCTGGTTCCCTTCCCCGAGGAGAGCCGTCCGGTGACGACATCGAACGGGCCGACTCCGTGAAATCTGTCCGGATTTTCCTCCGCCGGGGTGTAGCCTTTCCCCTTGGTGGTAACAACATGGATCATTACGGGTCCTTCCATGGACCTGACATTTTCGAAGATCTCTATCATCTGGGGCAGGTCGTGTCCCTGGATGGGGCCGATGTACTCGAATCCAAGGGCTTCGAAAAGGGTGCCGGGAGTCAGGAACCCCTTCAGCGAGTTTTCAGCCTTGCGCGCGAAGCTGAGAACGTTGTTTCCCACTGCCGGAATGCTCTGCAGAAGGCCCTTCATCTCGTGCTTCAGCTCCCGCAGGCGGTTCCCGGTGAGTTTGCGGGAAATGAAGGTGGAGAAGGCTCCGACATTTTTCGAGATCGACATTTCATTGTCGTTCACGATGACGATGAGGTTCTTGCGCAGGTGTCCCGCCTGGTTGAGCGCCTCGAAGGCCATTCCGCCGGTGAGGGAGCCGTCGCCGATTATGGCGATCACCTTGCTGTCCACCCCGGCCAGGTCCCGGGCCGTTGCCATTCCGAGGCCGGCCGAAATGGAGGTGGAGGCATGGCCTGCGTCGAAGGCGTCATGGGGGGATTCGGCTCGTTTGGGAAACCCGCTGATGCCCTGGTACTGGCGCTGCGTGTGAAACCGGTCGCGCCGCCCGGTGAGTATCTTGTGTGTATATGCCTGATGCCCTACATCCCAGACAAACTTGTCGCGGGGGGAGTCGAAGCAGTAGTGGAGGGCCATGGTCAGTTCTACCGCTCCAAGGTTTGAAGCGAGGTGCCCCCCCGTTTTCGAGACCGTGTCCAGCAGGAACCGGCGGATCTCGTCGGCAAGCTTCACTAGTTCGTCGGGCGAGAGCTTCTTCAGGTCTCCGGGTGCATTTATGGTTTCGAGCAGCTTGTACATGTGAGACTCCTCCAGATTCCTCTCAGGCATACCCGTGGCGCCTGAACCATGTTACGGCCCGATCGAGCGCCTCTTCTACCGGCCGCTGCGGCAGCCCCAGTTCGTTCATCGCCTTCGCCGAATCAAAGAACATGAACTTACCCGCCATCCGTACTCCCGCCACAGGAATCATCGGCTCGCATCCGGTGCACCGGGAGAAGCCTTCGTTCAGGTACGCAGCCAGGAGGATCGGCGTGTAGGGGAGGCGGACGCGGGGGGCCGGCAATCCGGTAAGCGCTTCCAGCGTGACGAAGATTTCCCGGAGGGTGAGGTTGCGGTTCCCCAGGATGTATTTTTCACCGATCCTGCCCTTTGCCGCCGCAAGGATGTGCCCGCGAGCGCAGTCCTGCACGTCGATGATGTTGAGGCCGGTGTCCAGGTAGGCGGGCATTTTCCTCTTGAGGAAGTCCACGATGATCTTCCCGGTAGGTGTCGGCTTGATATCGTAGGGGCCAACCGGTGTAGAGGGGTTGACGATGACGAGGGGCAGGCCGCGGTTCAGAAATTTCAGCGCTTCGCGCTCGGCGAGAAACTTGCTCTTTTTGTAGTGCCCTACCATGTCCGCCAGAGATACCGGCGTATCTTCCGTTCCTGGCGTTCCGTCGCCGGGGTTGCCGAGTGTGCCGACGCTACTGGTGTAGACGACACGGGAAACGCCGCATTCCAGCGCCGCTTCGAGAATGTTCCTCGTGCCGGTGACATTGCTGTCGTACATCTCCGAGGGGTTGCGGGTCCAGAGGCGGTAGTCGGCGGCGGCGTGGAAGAGAAGGCGGCAACCGGTCAGGCCATTTTTCAGGGAGGGCAGGTCACGGAGGTCACCTTCCCATGTTTCCACATCCAGGCCCTGAAGATTCCTCCGATCGGAACCGGGACGAGCCAGTACGCGGACCTCGTGTCCGTCCTTGAGGAGTTCCCGTACGAGGGTGGCGCCGATGAACCCCGTGGCGCCCGTAACGAACGTTTTCATGATGTTCCGAATTCTCTCTCCGGAAGTGCCGGGAGGGGAAAACGTGTGTAGGGGCGAACTCTCCGTCCGCCCCTACCCTTGTCGAATGCCCACCGCGCCTGCAGGGCCGGAGGGTATGTTACATCTTCTTCCCCGTAAGGGAACGGTAGGTTCCAAGGGCGCTCAGGGGGAAGCAGTTGCGGTAGATGTGGTACTTGATCATGAAGTACTTCGGGAACCCGGTGCCGGTGTATTGGTCTTCGTCCCAGGTCCCGTCTGGCTTCTGGGTAGACAGAAGGTATTGTATGCCGCGGGCTACCGTTGAAGAGTGGGCCTCTCCTGCGGCCATGAGAGCGAGAAGCGCCCATCCGGTCTGGGATGCGGTGCTTTCTCCCACACCCGCAAGGGACGGGTCATGATACGATTCGCACGTCTCTCCCCAGCCGCCGTCCATGTTCTGCCGCGACTTGATCCAGTTGACGGCCCGCTTGATGTACGGCTGGGACAGGTCTTCACCGATGGCGGCAAGTCCGCACAGCACCGACCAGGTTCCATAGATGTAGTTGACCCCCCAGCGACCCCACCAGGGACCTTCCGGCTCCTGGTTCTCCTTGATGAAGTCGAGGGCGCGGACCGCGGCCGAATGGGATTTAGGATAGCCGAAGGTCCCCATCAATTCAAGCATTCTTCCCGTAAGGTCGACGGTCGGCGGATCGATGAGCGCCTCAAGGTCGGCGAAGGGTATCTTGTTGAGGAGGTGCTTCGTATTGTCCTTGTCGAAGGCCCCCCACCCTCCGTTCTTGCTCTGCATTCCGAGGCACCAGTTGATGCCGCGTCTGATTTTCTCTTCCTTCCCCTTCCGGTCTTTCACCTCGATATCTTTTATGGCCATCATGACGAAGCCGGAATCGTCCACATCGGGGTACCAGTCATTGAGGAATTCGAATGCCCAACCCCCCGGCTCAAGGTTCGGACTTTTCACCTTCCAGTCCCCCGGTTTCCGGACCTCCCGGTCCATGAGCCACTGGGTGGCCTTTACGAGGGATGGGTGGTCCGTCGGGACTCCCGAATCCACCAGGGCCTTCAGTGCGAGGGCCGTGTCCCAGACCGGGGAAACGCACGACTGGAGTACGAGACCCTCCTCGGTTTCTATGGCGAAGTTGGCGAGAGCTTCGAGTCCCTTGGCCACGGCGGGATGATCGTTGGAATAGCCGAGGCAGTGGAGGGCGAGAACCGAGTTGAGCATTGCGGGCTGGATTCCCCCCCAATCCCCGGTCGGCTCCTGGTGTTCCAGGACCCATTTCTCCGCGGTTCCCAGCGCCTTGCTCTTGAGGGGGCGGATCGGGTTGCTCTCGTATATCTTCAGCAGGTGATCGACGCCGATGAAGATGTTCTTCCAGGTGAGGATGCCGTTTTCCTTGGTGAAGGTATAGTCGATGGGGCGGGGGGGCCGGACGTATAGTTCCTGCACCCGTGACCTCTCGGGGAGTTTTCGTACGGGACGCTCCGTCATTACGATGGAGAGCGGTATGATCGTCGCGCGGGACCAGCTGGAGAACTCGTACATGTTGAAGTAAGCCCAGTTGGGGAGGAGCATGAGCTCGATGGGCATCGACGGAACCCCGAACCATGCGAATTCTCCAAACAGCGCGAGGAATATCTTGGTGAAGACCCGGCACTTGATTATCCCACCCTGCTCCAGGATGAAAGCCCGGGCTTTGGCCATGGCCGGGTGTTCGGCGGGATAGCCGGCGAGTTTCAGGGCGAAGTAGGCTTCGACGGTTGTGGAGAGGTCGCCGGGACCGCCGTAGTATATGGCCCAGAAGCCTTCCTTGGTCTGCTTGCTCAGGAGGTAGTTGGCGATCTTCCGCTCTTTCTCCCTGTTCACGATCCCCATGAAGTGAAAGAGCATGAGGTATTCGGCGGTGATGGTTACGTTGGACTCCAACTCGGCCCACCAGTAGCCTGCCGGTAGCTGCTCGCGGAAGAAGAAGTCTCGGGTCCGCACGATGGCTGCATCGAGCGTGTCCGTTGCCTCTCCCTCCCGCTTTTTCCAGAGTGATGTGGGGAGGTGATGGATCTTTCCTGCCTGTTTGCCGGCCGTACCGGACTCTGGCTCCATAACGATGCCGTTGAAGGACGTGAGCGCATGAGAGATGGGATGTTTGGAAGTGGTCATGCCGCGGGTTCTCCTGTGAATCGTCAGGTCATTGTCTTCGAAAAATCAATGACTTAATTAAAAAATAAGCAGCCTTTCTACCACAAATTAAAAAAAAGGTATACCGTTTTTTAAAAATCTGCCGGCTTTGTCTAGGTAAATCAGCGGCTTATCCGGGGTAAGCCGCGGTTGATTTAACTCTCCGGCTATGGTAGGTTGCACACTTTCCGCCTTTGCCGTCTCTAATTGTACTGTACATCCCGGCAAATACAGGGATTCATATTAATTGTCAATAATAATATTTTATTCAGGTGAGTGATGAGCATGACCTCCAACAAGATACGATCACGTCTGTTTGCTTCGGTAGCAGCTTATCCGCGGCTGATTCTCGCGGTTGCGCTGTTTCTTTCGATCCTTTCGGTGATCTACACCAAACAGCGCATGGAGTTCCTCACGGGTCGCGACGATCTCATGCCCAAGACCACGGCTTTTCACCGGGACTACCGGAGCTGGCTCGCCGAGTTCGGCGAGTCAGAGGAGATAGTGGTCGTACTGGAAGGGGCTGACCAGGAGAAAGTGGGACGTTTCGCGGCGGAGCTTGCCGAAGCGCTGAAAAGGGAGACGCGCCACGTCCGCGACGTCTTCCATCCATTCGGGCTCCCCTTCTTCCGCCAGAACGGGCTGCTTCTTCTTCCCCTTTCGGACCTGGAAAACCTGCACCGCAACCTGACTCTGGCGAAGCCGGTTCTCAAGGAGCTGGCTGCGGCTCCTTCGGTGCAGACCCTCTTTACCTTCCTGACTTCGGAAGCTGATCGCGCTATCGCAGACGGCGACCCGAAGCGCCTCGAAAGCCTTCTCTTCATGCTCGACAAGCTGGGGGAGGGGCTTACGAGGTTCGGCGGCAAGGATAGTGCGCCTTTGTCGCTGGAGGAGTTCTTTTTCCGCGGGGCGGACGGCAAGGAATCCGCAATGGCGCGAGCGGGAAGGATGCAGATCCTGACCGTGCAGCCGGTCAAGGACCGGACGAGCTTCGTTCCTGCCGAGGAAACGATCCGGATTGTCAGGGCGGAGATTGCAAAGCTTCAGAAGCAGCCGGAACTGAGAGGGGTAAATGTCGGGCTCACGGGTGTTCCCGTTCTCGAACACGAGGAGATGACGACCAGTGAGCATGACATTGCCATCGCCACGGTCATTTCACTCGTTCTCACGGTGCTCCTCCTGCTCCTGGCCTTTCGGGGCATCCTCAATACCATTGCGGCCATGGTCTCCCTCATCGTGGCCATCTGCCTCTCCTTCGGCTTCGCGACTCTTGCGGTGGGACATCTCAACATTCTTTCAATGGTGTTCGCCATAATGCTCATAGGCATCGGCATCGAGTACGGGATCCAGATCGTCCTGCGTTACAAGGAAGAGCTCGTCGGGGGGGCGGATCACCCGGATGCCATCGCGACCGGCCTGGACAGGAACGTATGGGCCATAATCATGGCGGCGGCTACGGTGGCCGCGGCGTTTCTCACCTTCGCTTTCACCGATTTCAAAGGTATCGCCGAGCTCGGAATTATCGCCGCCGGGGGCATCGTCATCTGCGTCGCCGTTACCTTCACTGTCCTTCCCGCAATGCTCCTGCTTCTGGCCCGGTTCCGAAAGTCTCCTGTCGCGACCCCGGTTCGGAAAGCCGTCGATAGTGACAGCGGCTACCGGCGCATCCTTTTCGGATATCCGCGGACTCTTCTCGCAGTCACCGCCGTTTTCTGTCTCATCTCCCTCTACCCGGCAAGTCGGGTACGTTTCGATTACAACCTCATGAATATGCAGGCGAAGGGGCTGGAGTCGGTGGAGTATGCACACAAGCTTATGCGGAGCAAGGAGAATTCGGGCTATTTTGCCGTGGTCATGGCAGCCTCCTCCGAGGAGGCCGCTGCGAAGACCAGGGCTCTGGAGGCGCTCCCGACGGTCGACCATGTGGTGAGCGTGTTCACCTTCGTTCCCGACCAGCAGGAGAAGAAGCTGGCTCTCCTGGCGGACCTGCGAAGGGAGCTGGCGGATGTGAAGCCGGGGACCTACGAGGAGGATCTTCAGGTGCTGGAGCTCCCGGCGGTGTTCGAGGGATTCCGGGACGCCGTGGTGAGACTCAAAAAGCGGCTCGATGAGGAGAAGAGGCCGGAGGCGGAGAAGGCAGGCGCTTTTCTCGCCACCCTCGATGCCTTCTTTGCCAGGCTGGAGAAGCAGCGGAACACCAATGCGCTGGGGATGCTCCGGGATTTTCAGGGGGGGATGTTCGCCGAGCTGCCGGCGAAGATCGGGCTTCTCAAGGAGAGCCTCAATGCCTCTCCTGTCACGCTGGCTGACGTCCCTGCGGAACTGAAAGAGCGGTTCATCGGGAGGACGGGAAAATATCTGCTTCAGGTGGCGCCGAAGGAGGAGATATTCGACCGGGAGCCGCTGGCTGCCTTCATTGGCGACGTCCGCAAGGTTGACCCCCACGCCACCGGCGAACCCGTGATGGTCTTCGAATCGATGACCATCCTGCGTGACGCGTACCGGGGAGCGTTCATCTATGCCTTCGTTGCCATCGTCGGCATTCTCTTCGTCACCTTCCGGAGCATCAGGTTTACCGTAATCGGACTTGTTCCTCTCGTGGTGGGGGTTCTCCTCATGGTGAGCGGCATGTGGCTTATGGGTGTCGATTTCAACTCGGCCAACATCATCGTGATGCCTCTTGTTCTCGGCATCGCTGTGGACTCTGGAATCTATATCGTAAACCGATACAGGCGCGAGGACGAGACGCCGGTTCAGGTGATTTACAGCAGCACCGGCATCGGGGTGCTCCTCAACACACTCACCATAATGGCCAGTTTCGGTGCGCTCATGGTTGCTCACCACCGTGGCGTCTTCAGCATCGGCGCGGCTATGTCGCTGGGAATGCTTGCCTGCCAGGTTGCCTTTGTCCTGGTCCTGCCTGCGGTGCTGACACTTTTCGGTAAGCGGACGTGAGAGGGATCGCATGACTCCGGAGAAGCGGCATCTCAATGCCGTGGGCCTTTCCCACATGCTGCTGCGGGATCGGGTGGGACCTGGGGGGCGGGTGGTTGACGGCACCTGCGGCAACGGGCACGATACCCTTTTCCTGGCTTCTCTCGTGGGGGAGACCGGACATGTCTGGTCCTTCGACGTTCAGGATGAGGCGCTTCGCCGGGCCAGGGCCCGACTTGCGGAGGCAGGATCTACCGCTCAAGTGGAGTTCGTCGATTCCGGCCACGAGCGGCTGGCGGAATTCGTAGCAGGGCCCCTTCAGGCGGCGATTTTCAACCTGGGATATCTTCCCGGCGGCGACAAGAGCCGTATCACCCGCCCCGAAACCACCATTCCGGCCCTATCCCAGGCGGTGGAGCTTCTCGCTCCGGGAGGGATTCTCGTTGCGGTGCTCTATCCGGGGCATCCGGGAGGGGCGGAGGAGTGCGCTGCCGTGGAGGCGTGGGGAGAGTCGCTTCCCTCCGAAGACTTCTCTGTCTGGAAAAGTTCCCGGGTCAACGTTTCTGAAAAGGCTGCATACGTCCTCTCGGTGGAAAAGGTTGCGGCCTATTCCCGGGGAGGCTCCAAATGACCGGGCTGCTGCCGTTTATCATTGTCCTTCCCCCCCTTGCCTACTCGCTCCTCTCCCTTTTCTGCGCCGCCCCCTTCTTCCGGCGACACAACTGTTCGGCAGGCTCCCATGGCGAGGCTGCTCCGGTGACCATCCTGAAGCCGGTGAAGGGGGTTGATGCGGAGAGCTTCGAGAACTTCGCTTCCTTCTGCCGTCAGGATTATTCGGAATTCCAGATCGTCTTCGCCGCCGCTTCCGCCGACGACCCGGTGGTGCCGGTCATTCGCCGGCTCATGGCGGAGTTCCCCGACCGCGACATCGACCTCGTCATCGACGGGCGCATCTACGGCCCCAACTACAAGGTCTGTAACCTGATCAATGCCTTCCCCAGGGCGAAGCATGACATCCTCATCGTCTGCGACAGCGACATTCGGGTCGGCACCCGATTCCTTCAGGAGGTATGCGCTTCCTTTGCTGACCCGCAGGTTGGCCTGGTAACTTCCCTCTACCGCACCAGGGGAGTCCATGGAGCGGCCACCGCCATCGAGGCCCTCGGATTCACCACGGAGATGGTACCCAACGTGATGGTGGCGCGCAGGCTGGAAGGGTTATCCTTCGCTCTCGGCGCTTCCATGGCCGTGCGGCGTGAAGCTCTCGAAGCGATCGGCGGATTTCCGGCCCTCGTGGATTACCTGGCGGACGATTACCAGCTCGGCAACAAGGTCCACCGGGCGGGGTACCGGCTGGAGCTCTCCGATTACTGGGTGGAAAGCATCATGCACCGGGAGTCGCTGGACTCGGTCCTCTCCCGGCAGCTTCGCTGGGCGCGCACCATGCGGGTGAGCCGCCCCGGCGGCTACTTCGCGTCCGGCATCACCCAGCCTGCGCCGGCGGCTCTTCTGGCACTTTTGCTTGAATATGGATCGGCGACCGCCTGGGGTGCCGTCATACTTCTTTATTTCGTCCGTTCCATCGTCTCTCTCGTCTATAGCCGCCGCTTCGTCCGGGACGGCCTTCTTCCCCGTTATCTGTGGCTCCTGCCGCTTCGCGACCTCCTTTCCTTCGGCACATGGGCGCTCTCGTTCCTCGGCAGCCGGGTCAGGTGGCGCGGCCACCTGTTCCGGGTTTTGCCCGGCGGCAAGCTGACGGAAGCCGAATGAATCCGATGATCTCGATCCTGAAGGTTTCGTGCTGCCTGTTGATGCTGGTGGTTCTTGCTTCGTGCGCTTCGTTTCCCCTGCTCGATACTGGGGGGATCAGGCGCATGGCCGACGGACGGCTGGTCTCGTTCCAGGAGATGATCGGTGAGCTTAAGAACGACCGTCTCATATTCGTCGGCGAACTCCACGACGACCGCACTCACCATGCCTTGCAGCTGGAGGTGATCAAGGCCCTTCGGGCAGCGGGCAAGCAGGTAGCAATAGGGATCGAGATGTTCAGCTGGCCCAGCCAGCAGGCCCTCAACGCGTGGGTAGCCCGAGAAATCGATCTACTGGATTTCATGCAGGTGTACCGTCAGAACTGGACCATTTCCTGGGAGCAGTACGACACAATATTCCTCTATGCCCGTAATCATGGAATACCGATGAGAGGGCTCAACGTGCCCCAGGAGATAGCCCGGAAGGTTTATCGCAGCGGTTTCGCTTCCCTTACCGAAGCAGAGAAGTCGCTGCTCCCTCCGGGTATTACCTGCCGCATCGATACTCCCTACATGAAATTCGTCCGCGACATGTATTTTGGACACGGCATGGGAGGCTCTTCCTTCGAACACTTCTGTGAGGCGCAGTCGGTGCGCAACCAGACCATGGCGTGGCTCGCGGTGGAGTATCTCACGAAGAACCCCGAGCGGGTGATGGTGGTGGTAACCGGTGTGGGACACGCAATGAAGCGGGGGGTCCCCGAGGAGGTGTCCCAGCTGACGACGATGCCGTACAAGGTGGTGCTTCCGATGCTGTCGCCTGAGGCGATGAGGAATCTGAAGCGGGGGGATGCGGATTATGTGGTGGCGTATTGAATACGGCAGAGATCAGTGGGGGAGCTGCTGAAGTTTATGGTTAATGCTGTATACGATCTCGGCAACATCGAGGAATATCAAGGATATTCGACGTTTTTCCTTAGTGCCCTTAGTGTCTTAGTGGTAATCACCCGCCTGAGGGGGCGTTGCCCCCTTGCCCCCACTTCATTTCTTTTGCTTGCCCAAAAGAAACGGAAGCAAAGAAAAGGGCACCCCAACGCCTTGCCCCCTTCGGGGGGGTCCCTCGCTCCGTCGGTCTCTCGCGCGGCGGCACAATTCGCTGCGCTCAGGGTGCCGCCTTCTTCGCGAGTGAGCTTACTCACTCGGCTGCGGCGAGGGGAGAGACGCTTAAAGGCGAGGAAGCTGAGTTCGCGCGTGCGCTAGTAACCTGCCATTCGGGCTTCTGCGGCTCCTTCTTCTCGATGCTTCCATGCGGCGATCCTGTCATGGCCGTACGATGCCGTTTCCGCCTTGATGCCGTACAGACGCGCGGCATTCCCTCCCAGTATCGCCCTCTTCACCGGCCCGTCCGCCGGTCCCAGTTCCCGAAAGCCGAACCTGCGGCGCAGATCTTCAGGAATTTCCAGCCGCCTCAGTGCCTCGATCTGCCACTGGGGGGAGCCGTACCAGACCGAATCGGTTCCCCAGAGAACGCGCTCGTGGCCGAATCCCTTGATCAACGTTCCGAGGATGCCTGCACAGTATCGTGGATTGCTTATGGCGGTGACCGCGAAAACCGAACCCAATTCTGCGTAAAGATTCGTCACGCCCCATTTCCCCGGAATTTTTGCCAGCTCCGATACCCATGGGATGTAGCCGGTTTTTTCGAACCGCGCCGCTTCCTTCCTGGTCGGGGGAGAACCCGATCGGATGGCGGAATGGTAGATTACGAAGGTCAGCTGCGGCCACGCTTTCGCCGCCCCGCCTATGTCGCCCGGCCCCGCATATTGCCACTGAGTCCCCGTCTTTCGCAGCCTGCTCGGAAGAAGTCCCTTGTGTATGCAGACAATGGGGATCTGCGCCTTCAGCATTTTGTCATATGCCGGATAAACGAGATCCTCGTCGTCCAGCCGCCACGGCCATTTCGATCCTGACGGAGAGCCGAGGGTGTAGCCCTTCCAGCTGTCCGGTTTCATCGCCGCTGCCTCGTCCAGCTTCTCGAGCCATCCCGGCTGACCGGGGGTGAAGATCGCATGGGCCAGCAATCTCCGCGAACCCGCCGCCGCATTGATCTTTTCACGGGCGGCCATTATTTCAGGGTTGTGGAGGAACCAGGATGCAGGATTGTCGGCCGGAGCACTGGAGAGGAGAGCCACGCTTGTGTCGCTTTTCCGGAAGACCTCTCTCACGTAGTTTTCGTAACGGATGCTCTCGAGTGTCTGCCTCCCCTTGATCTCCGGATTCCACTCCTTTGCAAGTTCCCGAAGTCCGAGAAGCCCGGTGCCGGTATAACGGTCGCTGACGAAGTGGGTCTGAACGTCGAAGATGAACTGGTTGTGCAAGGTTCGAAGCCTCTCTGCCGCTGCCTTGGGGTCGGCCGCTTCCGCGGGATCGACGGAAAAGAGCGAACCGTGCACGGCGTTCATGGCGAGAAATGCCGCCGCCATTCCCGAGGCGGTGGAGAGAAACCGGCGGCGTGAGATGCCGAGCCGGCTCGAAAGCGAATCCGCCAGATCAAGGAGCACCCCTTCGACTCGCCGCTGCTCCGGCCCCTGAATGATGCCATCCTCGGCGGGAATTGACGTGGGGAAGGGAAATTGTTCTTTTTCGAAATCGGACACAGCACCCTCCTTTCCGGCTCCCGTTTTTCACTCGTCGTTGAACCAATACATCGCTTAAACTGTCTGCCCCTAAGTGCAGCCGTAGTTTGTCCAGTTCTGAGAAAATTGTAGCAGGTTTGGAGAGGAGCAGAAGCCGGGAGCGGGTGGCCGGGCTCGGCGAGCGTGAAAAGGCAGCTCTGTCGATGCGCAGTGGCTGGGGGTAGCCGGAGCGTAGAGAGGGAGATTTTCAGGAGCTTTCCTAGTCGTACCCGGGCCTGTAGAGCGGCAGGAAGATCAGCTTGAGGCGCCCACGGGTTGACGCCACGAAATTGAGGACGTGGTGCGAACGCTGATATTCATGTCCGTCCACGATCAGCCACATAGGCCTATTCGCGCCATGTATCAGCCGCTCGAGGAATTTGAGGAACCGGTCCGATGTGGGTTTTTTTCCTTTTAAAAGGAGGAACCGGATGCTGCCCTTGCCGGTAATAGCCGACATCATCAGGAGACCTTGATGAGGTCTCGACTCATTCTCACGCAGCCAGTCCGACTTTACCTCCGTTACATACGTGAAATAGACCGTTGCCTTCTCTTGCCTGGCCAGTTTCACGATTGTCGGAAACTCCTCACTCTGCCACCGCTCGATCCGCCGCGGGTTCAGCCGGTAGATTCGTTTCAGGGGCGCCGGCGCTGACAACCCCAGCTTTTTGAATAGCCGTCCTACTAAGACCTTGCTCACCTCGATCGAAAACTTCTGCCGGATACAGTCGCGGACCGTGTCAACGGTCCAGAGGGCCGCCTCCAGGTTGTAGTGTAGGGGGTCCTTTCTGGTTATCGCTCGGAATACCGCCATTTCATCTGAAATCCCCAGCTTTCTCGGCCGTCCGGTGATAGGCCGGTCTTTCAGTCCTTCCAGCTCCCCAGCCTTATACCTTTTGATCCAGTTGTAGACGGTCGAACGATGGACGCCATAAACCTTGGCGACAAGGCTGGGGCTTGTTCCCGCCGTGAGGCGGCGCATGGCGTGGCGCCGGGTTGTCTCGCTCGTCTTTCCGGCTTGTTCGGTATTTTTGGTTTTTCCCATGGGGGGAATATAGCAGGTGTCGAAGGACTTTTGAACCGTTGTGTGAGAAAGGTAAAGATATTTTACTCAATCAAAATACCCAAATCGCGACAAGTTTTGCGGCGGCTTGCATAAAAATGTCTCAGCCAGTGGCAGATATTTCATTTCAAGGAGGAGGAGTAACCTAGTGCGAATGCTTGAAAAAATGCCTGCGATAGAGAGTGCGAGTAAGTATATGAAAGCACACAACTTAACTATTGCTTATTTGCGTATCCTTATTGACTGGTAAAAATGTCAGATATAAAACCACCGCATACTTCTAGGACACTAGGACAGAAGGGGTCCGTCCTAGGCATGAGACACCCACAACCGCCACAACCCGAGAGGTATGCATATATAGTAAATATGAGCTTTCAGGCGGCAGCGAAGAGCATCAGATAATCTGAAACGAGTCGGCGGAGAATGCCCTGTTGAGAAGAGGAGATAGAGAGATTGAGCAGGAAGGTGGCTCTTGTCGAGGGCTGACCCCAGCACTTCTTCACAGGGCGTCTTTTACAACATTTTATGCTGTGCGGGTGTAGGAGGAAGAGTATGCAGGTTTTTCGGAAGGTACACATCCCATTCTTGGTTATTGTGTTTTGCTTGATGAGCTATTCCCTTGCTGTTGCGGACTTTATATCAAAAACGGGCGGATACTTCAATACACCGGTGTATATTGACAATCCTGGCAGTCATACCTCAACTGTAACAGTAAGTGGCATACCTAGTGGTGCTAAAATAACAAATGTGAAAGTAGTCTACGCTTATCATCACTGTCCATATGATCGTTTGAAAGTAACTTTGTCGAAAAGTAAAGCCGATGTTCAGCCAATTGAGATCATGGATGATTGGACACCAGCATACGTCACACCGAATTATACATACAATGACAGTAAATATTTTGAAAATGCTAATCCAAATGATAGCTGGTCAATTACGATGGCGATATCAAGTAACGGTTGTCCCAATGCCAATTGTAACCCAGCGTACCATGGGCATGAGGGCTATTTTTATGAATGGACTATCACTATAACCTATGATCCGCCACCACCAGTTGTTGATCCACCTGCCCCAACCGTACCGCCAGTTACTGCAGCTCCGCCACTGACCACTCCCAATCGATTCTTTACAGGAACAACTTCTGGTAGCTATGTTAATCTAACTTGGGGAACAGTACCGGGTGCTGAAAGATTTAAGCTGGAAATATCTCCTCGCTCTAATTTTGATTGGAATACGTATTATATAAAGACATCATATTTGGGATGGCCATGGTTACAAACCGACGCTCCCTTAAGTGGCCAGTTAGGTGTATTTCATTGGCGCGTTCAAGCTTACAATAGTAACAGTATTGGTCCTTTTTCAGAGACACGTAAATTCTTTAATGGTCCTTCAATGGAATGTTTTCCAGAGATAGTTTTATCCAACAGATTATTTAATACTTGTTATGATTTTGGTTCTAAAAACTATTTGCTTAAAGATATAACAACGCGTAAAAAATTAAGCGGCATTAAAAATGTCATTGGTGAGGGAGGTGAAATGCAGGATACTGCCTCTATCACAACCGAAGCATATGGCATCGCAGGTCCAATGCAAGATTCAGATAATGTATGGAATGATCCTACACACCTATCAGCGATTGATGCACATGTAAATTCATCTATTGTATACGCACATATCTTAAAAACATTCCTCCTTCCTTCACCTGCTGGTGATGGTCGTAGCATGATAAACATCGTTGAAGAAACAAAATACGCAGATGGGAGTCCATGCTCTAATAGGGCCTATTATTCTTGGTATAATTCTAGTCAGACGTCCGATTCGACTGTCAGGTACTGCGTTGGATTACCACCTCCAAACATAGACGTTGTTGCGCATGAATGGGCTCATGCGGTTAGTAGCAGGGCATCACTCATTCGAGGTTATAACCAGCCTATCGGAACGTTTGGGGAAGGTGCGGCTTTGGAGGAAGCATTTGCTGATTGTATGGCTATTTTTGTGAAGCAGCGTTCCCAAGGGGGCGGAAGTTGGATGCTTGATTTTGGGCAGGGCCAAGCAAAACATGACTTTGTAAACCCGTTAAACTCATCGCCCCCTCAGGCTGCATTTTATGGTGGAAAAAATTGGAGCTATACAATGCCAGGATCCGTTTGCACTCCAACACCTGATAATAATGAATGCGGTACCTACATAAATGCCGGCGTCTTCAATAAAATGTTCTACATACTTTCTGAGGGCGGAGAAGGTGTACAACCTATTGGTATCGATAAAGCTATCCAAATTGTATATAAGTCAAGCCGAGAAAAATGGAAGCGATCTACGCCAAGATCAGATTTTACCTTCAGGGAAGCAAGACAGGGTATGATTATTGCCGCTGAGGATTTATACCCAGGATCTACTGAGGCTGAACAGGTCAATAAAGCTTGGGCAGCTGTCGGCGTAACTAGTACTACAACGCCACAGGCCCTGTGGTTCAGGCTTACGCTTCCGGCACTTATGTCTGGGATATTGCTATTCTAGGGTTTTCATGGATCCGGTACATACATTAGCAAGTGGAGAAGAGTATGAAGAGAATGACTAGTAATTTGAACATTAGGAGAATCATATGTGTGGTGGCATGTGCATTTCTGCAGGCTACCATGGCCATGAGTGCCGATTTATCTCGAGATCCTGCGGCAGATGCTGTTGACAACAAGGGAGCGCCTTCCTCAACAGAAAAGAATAACCCACATGAGTCACCTCAGAAGTTCAAGGATCATGTTAAAGGTAAGTATTCAAGTGTGAAGTACGCCGAGTCTGACGTTAAGAAAACTAAACATGGGCTTTCTGGGAATGTATGGCTCAGCGGGGCTATGGTGCCGAAGAAGCAGATAGCTATCGATCTGGCAAAAGAGCCTGACAGACATCTCAGAGCACGAGCCGTTGCCAAGGCTTTTATGGAAGATGAGGCTGAATTGCTAGGTATATCCAAACCGACTGAAATGCGAGAAAGTAAGATATTCTCAGCCGAAGGGGGCAACGGAACATATGTAACCTTAATTTTTGACCGTTTCATTAATGGGTTGTCGCTAGGAAACGCTATTCAAATTACGATAGGCCCTCAAGATAACGTTACCAGCGTTAAGGCCGAGATAATCTCAGTCCCACCTGAGGCCTACGAAGCTACCAAGAAGACCACTCTTTCTGAAGATGATGTCAAACAAATTATTGAGAAGGATCATAAACAACAAAATGTGCCAGTAGATATCGAGGAGGTCACCTTAAACAAGCTAGTTATTGCTGATCCACCCTATGTAGTGTGGACAGGACAAACTATATGGGCATACGAAATAAATGCATTCACTGGTGAGATACTTCAAAAGTTGCCGTTGTGGAGAAAATAGAATGACATTCTTGGCTCAGGCTTGAGGCCGCGCCAGGTGTGGAGGTGTTTGGAGGGGGGGGAAGAAGCCGCGAGCGGCGGGTCGGACCAAGACAAGTGTCTGAAATTTTTCTGTTAAACATATAGGATTAACCCGTTTACAAGCCTTAAAGCCTCTTTTGACCTTCAAAAACAAGCCTCTAAGAAGGGAGTAGCAAAGGGGTAAGCCTTGGACATGGGACATACACAACAGCCACAACCGGCAGATCTGTGAGCAGTTGGGGCAGCATAACTCATGCGGTGGCAGTGAAGTTGTACCCAAAGGGTTATCCAAAAGAGTTTCCGGAGAACGACCTTTAAGAAGAGAGATAGAGGCGATTGAGCAGGAAGGTGTCTCTTGTCGAGGGCTGACCCCTCTCCTTCCGCTTGCATCAGAGAAACAGTTCCTATACCACCTACACGAACATCCAGAGAAAGCGGTGCGGGCATCTGTTCCAAGGGAGATTCAAATCCATATTCACAGATGACGACATCCAGTTGTAGGTTTATTATCTGGAGGAAGATTATGAAAAATATTGCCGTCCACACTAATTTTATTTTCAAAAGTGTAGAACACAAGAAGATAATAAATTATGCTTTGGTATTCATAAGTATTTTTTTGAGTTTTGTATGTACTTCGTCTGTTACTTTTGCATGGGATGGAGCTGTGAGCGGAAGGATAGGGGTTGTAGATGTAACAAGCGGTCATAATTATGGTTTTAGAATTCAGCTTGAGGGAAACCCTGTAATTTGCAACGGGCAATACTGGGCTTATCTACTTGACACTGATAGCAATTACAAAGCATATGTTGCTGCTCTGCTGGCCGCTAAAATTTCTAATTTAACAGTGGGAGTCAATGTAAATACGGATGGCAGTGGATACTGTCACATCGGTTATATCACTGTTCGATAACTGAAGCCGGCGAGCGGCGGGTCGGACCAAGATACAGGTGATTGAAACCGCAGGTAAGCAAGTTACAAGGTAGATTCTACCAGGAGGAGTGAAAATGAGAAATTTAACAGGAACCTTGTTGTTACTAGTTGTTCTGCTAGCAGTGCCTGCCTCCTACGCCGAAGCTGTGGTTTGCGGCGGAACGGTCCAGACGCTTGCCTATCACCAACCAGGCAAATTGCTGCTTCGATTGAGCAGTATGAACACGCCTGTATACATCTGCAGCACTGATGCTGATTGGGTGGTCCCAGGTTCTCTTGCGGGGAGCACTTCCCCTGCAGCCTGTAAGGCGATCTATGCCACCTTGCTCGCAGCAAAAACATCTGGCGCCCCTATACCCGATATGTACTTCGATGGAGATCAATTGCCAGCAAACTGCATCTCTTTCGCGCCTTGGTCCGAAGCCAATGTAAGGTATTTCTCCTTTTAGGGGATCTTTACGGTCAGGCTGGAAGAGGCGGCATAACGACAACGGCAATCCACCTTATTCCGGCCGCCAACCTGTCCTAAAAGATGGGGCCACCTCTCACGGAGTTTTGGAGACTTGACCCGTATTTTGATTCCACATGATACTTGGGTAGCCATATTACTTGTTTGAAATCATTAGTGAAAGGAGCAGGCAAAATGAGAATTATCTCCGTTTTATGTCTAACTTTGGTTTTGTCGTGTTTTATATCTAATGAAAGTATGGCCGGATCAGTTTATGGAACGGTTAGTTCAATAATAGTAAGAGCATCTGACGGCTTAGTGTATTTTACAGTTGCTGGAACTCCAGTTGGTAAACCCTCATGTGCTACCGGCGGATATTGGATAATCAGAGATGAAAACTCTACAGTCGGTAAGCAACAGCTGGCAGTATTGCTTGCAGCGTTATCAACAAAAAACACAGTTTCAATAGTTGGTAATGATACTTGCAACCGATGGGGGGATGGTGAGGATCTCAACTATATAATTGCCTATTGAAGGCTTTCTGCCTTTAAGGTGGGCGCAAGTAAGAACAGTAACAGCAGTAAGAATAGGGTCAGCCATGTGGGATCTGTCGTGGATCTGTCGGGTCAGGCTTGCAAGCCTGCAAACCTGACACAGAGACATTCAGAGGTTCGATAATTACAAGAGCAATTGCATGGCTTCTTGAATCAGCAAAAGGCAGACGGTGGATTTGCCGATGATCCACTTGCGACAAGACAATGAACGCAAATGACAAGAGCCCGCCATATGCGGGCTCTGTCAGTAACATCGGTTCTGCATACCACCTCCCTACGCCGCCCTGTCCTTCAATGCCCCCGAAAGGTGCTTATGCAGTATGCTTGAAATAAGGGTCTGGTAAGGAATATTCCTCGATAGCCCTTTTCTTGAGCCCCTCCAAGTGCTTGGACGAGATGCGGATGTTGACGCGCTGGTCCTTGCGGACGGTATGGTGCGCGATCTTGGAGAAGCGCCGCTTTTCGGCCTTCTTGTCGGCCCGTCGACGTCCATTCACCCCTGTAGAATGAGTCGAGTAGTTCCTGCTCATCTTTATCCAGCTTCGGGTGCTTCATTGTTGCTTTCTCCTGCTCTCTCAGGAATTACGCGTACTGATGCTCTTCCTCGTGAGAGATGTAAATAGGACATCACGGAACGCAAGCGAACCCCTGCGCCTTAAAGTGCCGATCGAAGGTAAAGGCTGCCGTTACTCCGCCAACCCGCATTGACTCGAAACTTACACAGTCAACGGGGGAAAGCTTTCTCTGTTTGAGGATAAAACGGTACTGATTCCCGCAACGTGCATGATCTCGTCAACCCACAGAATCTTCAGCACCGGAACCACATCTTCCTGGAACACCCGCACCGCTTCCAAACCCAATCTTTCTGGAGCACGGCAATGGTTTCCACCAGGATATAGCTGCTGGATATCAGGTCATGGTCGGAATCCAGCAGCCTAAGCCACTCTGCTCTTGCCTTTTCATGGCAGCTATCGTCACTGTCGAGGACGGCAAGAAATCCGGAGGTGTCGATGAATATGCTCATCTGTGGAACGCCTCCGCGACATACCGGTCGTGCTCTTTTGCAAGATCACCGCAGCCGGAATGAAATCGGCCTGCCGCCGCTGCCGCTTTTTGCCGCCGGGTCTTGTCATCGGGGACGAAGCGTGTTCGGGCCAGAAGGTCCACAGCTCTGCGGATGATTCCCGCCATTGATACATGCTGCTCGGCAGCCAGATGTTTAAGAGATGCTACCTGCTCTTCGGTCAGTTGCACTTGTGTCCTCACCATTTCTTCCCCCAGTGCTTACACATTTTCAGAAACGAGGCGCATCAAGGAACGATCAAGACTGGCGCCTTGTCCTACCCGCTCAACCTGAAGGGAGACCCCGGCTTTTTTTATTGACACCTCCCACCTCCGCACATAATATCGCAAGATTTAATGCGAAAAAGGAGGATTCCATATGGCGAAGACATACAAAGTGGCGGTTCTGCCGGGGGACGGCATCGGGCCGGAGGTGATGGCCGAGGCGCTCCGCGTGCTGGACGCGGTTGAGAAGAAATACGAAGTGAAGTTCGAGCGGACCCATGCCAACGTCGGCGGGGCAGGCATCGATAACGAGGGGAAGGCGCTGCCCCAGACGACCATCGACATCTGCAGGGCGAGCGACGCCATCCTTTTCGGTTCCGTGGGCGGTCCGAAGTGGGAAACTCTTCCCCCCGACGAGCAGCCCGAGCGCGGCGCTCTTCTGCCGCTGCGAAAGATCTTCGGGCTCTACGCCAACCTGCGACCCGCCATCATCTTCCCTTCGCTTACCGGCGCCTCCTCCCTCAAGGAAGAAGTCATCGCCGGCGGTTTCAACGTCCTCGTCGTCCGCGAGCTGACCGGCGGCATCTACTTCGCCCAGCCGAAAGGGATCGAGGGGACGGGACGCGAGCGGGTGGGTTTCGACACCATGCGCTATTCGGTCCCCGAGATCGAGCGGATCACGCACGTGGCGTTCCAGGCGGCCCGCAAGCGCGGCAAGAAGGTCTGCTCCATCGACAAGGCGAACGTTCTTTCCTCCTCGGTCCTATGGCGCGAGGTGGTAACCGGCATCGGCAAGGAGTATCCCGACGTCGAGCTCACACACATGTACGTGGACAACGGCGCCATGCAGCTCGTGCGCTGGCCGAAGCAGTTCGACGTTCTTCTGTGCGAGAACATGTTCGGTGATATCCTTTCCGACGAGGCTGCCATGCTGACCGGCTCTCTCGGGATGCTTCCGTCGGCGTCGCTGGCTGAGGGCACCTTCGGCATGTACGAGCCTTCCGGCGGCTCGGCCCCCGACATTGCAGGCCAGGGGATTGCGAACCCCATCGCCCAGATCCTCTCAGCGGGAATGATGCTCCGCTACTCCTTCGGGATGGTGGATGCGGCGGACGCCATCGACAACGCCGTGGCGAAGGTCCTCGACCAGGGGTACCGTACCCGCGACATCTACCAGAAGAAGGACGGGGAGAAGCTGGTAAATACTCGGGAAATCGGCGACGCTATCGTGGAAAACCTAGGTTAAGGTTAAGGTTGAGGTTGAGGTTGAGGTTGAGGTTGAGGTTGAGGTTGAGGTTGAGGTTGAGGGAGAAAGCTGGAGACAGGGGGAACTCTCGATTCGGATCTGCGTTCCTTGCATCATGAGCTAAACAAGTTGATTTCCGGAATCGCATCTCGTACTAGTCAAAAGTAAAGGTATTGGACGTTCCTCAACCTTAACCTCCCCTCAGCGGAGAATGAAATACATGTCGGGAAAAAAGTGGAACATAGCAGTTGTCGGTGCAACCGGCATCATCGGTAAGGAGATCCTGCAGTGTCTCAAGGATCGGGAGTTTCCTGTTGGCACGTTAAAGCTACTCGCTGCGGGCGCGGGTGTGGGCGAGGTCATCGAGTTCGGTGGCAAGGCCGTCGTGGTGGAGGAACTTACTGCCGACTGTTTCACCGGCATCAACATCGCCTTCTTTGCCGCCGGCAGCGACCATGCCCGTGAGTTCTGTCCCGCCGCGGTCCGGGCGGGAGCATTGTGCATCGACACGTCGGCTGCCTGGCGGATGGAGACGGACGTGCCGCTGGTAGTTCCTGACGTGAACTCCGACGCTGTAGCCGGATACATGGCCAGGGGGATAATAGCCATCCCCTCAGCCGCGGCAATGCAGCTCTTAGTGGCCCTCAAGCCGCTGGATGATGCCGCCTCCATCGAACGAGTCGTCGTGTCGACCTACCAGTCGGTCTCGAGCACTGGGAAGAAGGCGGTGGACGAGCTGCAGAAGCAGGTCGTGTCGCTGCTAAACGGTAAGCCGGCGACGGCAGAGGTCTACCCGCACCAGGTCGCATTCAACTGTCTCCCTCAAATCGATGGATTTGCGGAGGAGGGATACACGCGGGAGGAAACCAGGCTTATCAATGAGACGAAGAAGGTTCTCGGTGGTAACGTCCGCGTCACCGCAACTACCGTTCGTGTCCCGGTCTTCTACGGGGACAGCGCATCTATCAACGTACAGACGACACGGCCGCTGTCTGTGGTAAAGGCACGCGAGATGCTGGAAAAGGCTCCGGGGGTGCGCCTGGTGGATGATCCGGCGAGCAGGGAGTATCCGATGCCGGTTGACGCAACGGGGGAGGAGCAGGTCCATGCAGGGCGCATACGGCAGGATGCCTCGGAGGAGAACGCCCTGAATATCTGGACGGCCGCCGACAATGTGCGGCTTCCGGCCTGCGGCGCGGTGCAGGTCGCCGAGCTGCTTGCCTCCAAGTACCTTAAGTAGCCGAGAGAAAGGGGCTTCCCTTATTCGGCCCCTATATGTATAGTTGTTACGCTATTTATTCATTTTTCCACATCACACATAGAAGAGGAAACAGGTTATGAAAGTTGGACTTATCGGTTGGCGCGGCATGGTCGGTTCGGTACTCCTTCAGCGCATGCAGGAGGAAAACGATTTCGCAGGGATCGAACCGGTATTTTTCTCCACCTCCCAGGCGGGGCAGCCTGCCCCCATGAACGCCGGGACGCTGAAGAACGCATCTGATCTTGAGGAGTTGAAAAAGCTCGACGTGATCCTTACCTGCCAAGGTGGGGACTACACGAAGGCGGTTCATCCCGAGCTGCGTAAGAGCGGCTGGAACGGCTACTGGATCGACGCGGCGTCGACTTTGCGGATGGAGCCGAACGCTGTCATCATCCTCGATCCGGTGAACCGCAACGTCATCGACGCGGCGCTCGCCCAAGGGCAGAAGGACTTCATAGGCGGCAACTGCACCGTAAGCCTCATGCTCATGGGGCTGGGCGGACTTTTCCGCGCGGGGCTGGTGGAGTGGCTCTCCTCCATGACCTACCAGGCCGCATCCGGCGCAGGGGCCCCCAATATGCGTGAACTCCTCTCCCAGATGGGAGTTCTCCACGGCTCGGTTGCCGATCTTCTGAAAAATCCATCGTCGGCGATCCTGGAGATCGACCGGAAGGTGACGGCAGAGCTGCGCGGTGATGCAATGCCGAAAAAAGAATTCGGCTTTCCGCTGGCCGGCAACCTCCTCCCCTGGATCGACCGTGAGGTTGAGGACGGGCAGAGCCGCGAAGAGTGGAAAGGCTTTGCCGAGACAAACAAAATTCTCGGTGCCTCGTCGCCGATTCCGGTCGACGGCATCTGCGTGCGGGTCGGCGCGATGCGCTGCCACAGCCAGGGCATCACCATCAAGCTCAACAAGGATGTGCCGATAGCCGACATCGAGAACCTCATCGCCAACGACAACCAGTGGGCGAAGCTCGTCCCCAACAACAAGGCGGACTCGCTGGCGCAGCTCACTCCGGCAGCCGTGTCCGGCACCCTCACCGTTCCGGTCGGACGGGTGCGTAAGATGAAGATGGGGCCACAGTACGTGCAGGCTTTCACCTGCGGCGACCAGCTCCTCTGGGGGGCCGCCGAGCCGCTTCGCCGCATGCTGCGTATCCTGATGGAGAAGTAGTAGGAGCAGTCTTGGCGGCTGCTTCATCAGAAGAAAGGAAAAGGGACGGGCACTGACGGCCCGTCCCTTTTTTCGCTTTTACTCGCAGATCATGAAAGGATTCTCCACCTCCGATGCACATCGACCCAGCAGACCTGGAAACTATCCTGAAAATTCTGCGTTCCCACATCCCCTGCTACGAGGTATGGGCCTTCGGCTCCCGGGTCCACGGCCGCAACCTCAAGCGCTTCTCCGATCTTGATCTCGTGATCATCGCCGACGGATTCCTCGACCCGCTCGAATTCACCGACCTGAAAAAGGCACTCTCGAGGTCGGACCTCCCTTTCATGATACATGCATTCAACTGGTTCACCTTGGGCAAGCTGTTCCGGCGGATTATCGAGGCGGAGCATGAGGTGATCCAGCGGACTGTGACAGGTTAGTCTTAAAAACCCACCGTTTACATGGCGACAACCTCATGGTATAAGGTCATTTGAAGCAGGCTTCACGACTGCTGAGGAGGCAGCTATGGGTCCCACGGCGCGAAAAGTTGGAGGTCGCTTCACCTATGCGGATTACCTCACATGGCCCTCCGACGAGCGATGGGAGATTATCGGCGGCGAGGCATATGCCATGACTCCGGCGCCGACGACACGTCATCAGGAAGTGTCAGGGAGCATATTCGCGCTGTTCAGGAGTTACTTCAAAGGCAAACAGTGCAATGTCTTATATGCCCCCACCGATGTGGTTCTCGACGACAGCAACGTAGTCCAGCCAGATATTCTGGTTGTGTGCAACGGAAGCAAGCTCACTGAAGCCAATGTGCAGGGCGCTCCGGACCTGGTGGTGGAGATTCTTTCGCCCTCCACGGGGGTGAAGGACAAGCGGGAGAAGAAAGCCCTTTACGAGCGGTTCGGCGTGCGGGAATACATGATTGTCGATCCCGAGCACGACATGGTGGAGCGGTTCGTGCTGAGTGAGGGCCGCTACGGAGCGGGGGACGTTATCGGCTGGACGGAAACTCTCCCCGTCGCCATATTCCCCGAGCTGGTGCTCAATCTGTGGGAGGTCTTAGGGAAGGAGCTTCCGCCGGAGGAGGGGGACGCGCTACTAGGGCAATAGTGGGAGCAGAAAAAATTTTTTATTCGAATAAAAAAGGCACGGACTGGCTCCGTGCCTTTTTTGCGTTTTTGTTCTCCGCGTTCATTTTCTGGAAGCAAGGCGGGCGACCCTTACAACCAGCTCCCTGTCGGACTTTGCGGGGATTTGCCGGTAATGCTTCAGGAGGGCTTTTTCGTCTGCAGATTGGTAGGGGAGTGACGGCTCCGCCGCCACGTGCGGACGCTCCGTGTTGAAGAAGAAGGTTGCCGGTACGGACAGCGCCCCGGCAATCTTCTGCAGAGTCTCCACGTTGATCATGCTGATCCCGTTTTCGTATCGCTGTACCTGCTGGTACGACACATCAAGAAATTCTGCAAGCCACTCCTGCGAATAACCCAGCTCGTTCCTGCGCCTTTTGATCGCCGCGCCGATTTCTCCGCTTTTGATGATCCTGTTCCGTGGCATGGCGGCACTATAACAGACCTGTTTTGTGCTTAACTACCGCATCATCCGATATATAAAATCTATTGAAACATACACATCTAAAGTGTATTTTTCTGGTTCACTTCCTTGCACCTGCCAATAGTGGTCGTGGAAAGAACCGGAAAAGATGACCAATCTCAATAACGACGACCGAAATGAACTGATACGCTTGCTGCAGGCCGGGCAGCAGATACCTGCGCACTGGCGGGGGAAGCTGTTCCCTGGGGGGGAGCAGAGCGTCGAGGTAGGCAAGGAGTACCGGCTGGAATACGCCGGGAAGATGAAGCGGGAGCAGGTGCTGGCGGAGACGCCTGCGGCACCGTGGCAACTGGTGCGCCGCTTTGCCGAAGACAGGCCACATGGCGATGGCTGGCGGAATCTGCTTGTGTGGGGGGATAACCTGCTGGCTTTGCGCGAACTGTTAGCCGATCAGCAGGGGGCTAACCGTTTTGGCACTCGCGACAAGATTAAACTTATATACATAGATCCTCCCTTTGCTACGAAACAGGACTTTATGAAGGACAAGGAGAAGGCTTATCGAGATAAGGTTCTCGGGGCACAGTTCATCGAGTTTCTGCGCCGTCGTCTCATTTTGCTCCGCGATCTTTTAGCCGATGACGGTAGTATTTATCTTCATCTGGATGTAAAAAAGATCCACTACATGAAGGCTATCATGGATGAAGTCTTCGGAGAGTATAACTTTAAAAATGAAATTATCTGGAAGAGGACATCTGCTCATAGTGACTCAAAAACGTATGCAAATGTCCATGACACCATCCTGTTTTATACTAAATCAGATTCCAATGTATTCTCGGCTCAGTACAGCCAGTATTCACACGTACATCTAAAAGAACGATATAAGCATGTTGACAAAGATGGTCGTAGATTTACTGATGGTGACCTCGTCGGAGCTGGGCTGAAAGGTGGTGGATATGATTATGAGTGGAAGAAAATAAGAAAAATTTGGCGTTGTCCGTTTGAAACGATGCAGCGCTATGAGTTAGAAGATCGCCTCTACTACACAAAAAATGGTGTGCCTCGAATTAAACGCTATCTTGATGAGGTACAAGGCCAGCCCGTCCAGGATCTTTGGCTGGACATATTCCCTGTAAACTCACAGGCGGCAGAACGAGCGAACTACCCTACCCAAAAACCAGAAAAGTTGCTTGAACGAATAATAAAAACCTCTTCAAAAGAAGGCGACATTGTCATTGACTGCTTTGCAGGCAGCGGTTCTACGCCGGTGGTTGCAGAAAAGCTCGGGCGTCGATGGATAGCCTTTGACTGCGGTAAACTAGCCATTTACACAATACAGAAACGGCTATTTACTCTAACCAGTAACATCGGATCAGCCAAAGCAGACGAACGTCTTGTTACTGGACGTATTTCGGACTGGAACGACCACCTTAAAAGCCACCCCGGCCTCCTCCTCATCACTGAGAAAGCGAAAAATGGAGAATGCAACGTAACGCTGGATCTGCTAGCTGACCTGGCTGAGATTGTTTCCAAGCACGACCTCCTGAAGAAGGGAACGCCTTTCGCAATTGCCTGCCCTGAAACCAATCTCTGTATTTCTCCCGACAGACTTGACGACGTAGGCCCGGACGACGGCCCCGGCGAAAAGAGCGTCACCGTGGACGGGCGTGAGTTCCGCATTTCGTTGGTCGCTCCGAAGGAGAAGCCCGAGAAGGAAAAAACGCTGCCGCCGAAGGAGTTTGCCTTGTATCGCGCGGGGCTGTACGACATGGAGTCGCTGCGCGGGATGCCGTGGCAGGAGTACCGCCCCTTCGTCCTAAAGCTGTTCGGCGTGCGTGAGGAAGTTCATAGCCGTTACGGCCTGGAGCTTGATGGTTACATCGGTACCCATTCCGCTCTGGTCTGGAACTACCCGGATCACCCCACCCTGACCCTCGATTACGGCTACGTGGATAATCTCCAGCAGATCCTGCGCGGCAGGAAGGGGGAACGGTTCTATGTGATAGCGCCGACTGTTGCCATGGACTTTGCCGAGGACGAGATTGAGCGCGTGGGTGCGGTGTATGTCTTTCTCAAGGTGCCTATCTCGGTCATTCTCCGCCTGATTCAGCAGCGGGAGCCGGGTGCTCTCAAGCAGCCGATGCGTGAGGCGGATGTGAATGAGGTCATTGACGCTATCGGCTTTGATTTCATTTCACAGCCGGTGGTGAAGTACAAACCGCATGCGAAGCGCCGTGGACTGCTCCCCGAGCTGGTCGTGGATGTGAGCGAATTCCGCTCGAAGACTCTGACTACCGATCCTGAGGATTTCGCTAACTTTGAAACTTTTTCCATGGCTATGATCGATCTCAACTACGATGGTGATGTCTTCAGGCTGGACCGGGTATTTTGGGGCGAGGATCTGCTGAAGGCGGCAGGGGGGCTGGAAAAAGCAAAGGCTTTGGAAATTCGCATCCCTGAAGAGGAGTTCAAGGGGGAGAAGATGATGGTAATTCTCTGCGACCGCTACGGCAACGAAAAGACCCTGGTATTCGGCAAGGCGGATTTTCAATGAGCGTTCAATTCCGCATCACTGACCAAATCCTTCGGGTGGATGATGCAAGCGATGCCACCGAAGGGCTGGTACACAAATACGATGCTTTTCTCAATCTGCTTCATACCGGCAACTACGCCTTTCTACGTGACGCTGCCCGCACGGCAATCCGCTTTCTCATCTCACCAAAATATCCAGATCTGGAGCGACTGGCCCGGGAAAACTGGCAGAATAACCAAACACTGGCTGCGCGCCACGACAACAGTATTGACGCCTTTCTGGCAAAAATGCCTTTGCGTGACCGAAAGGCAGCGACGCTGGATATCGCGACCGGTGGGGGTAAAAGCTTCCTCATGTACGGCATTGCCGCCATTGCACTGGCCGAAGGGCTGGTGGACCGGGTACTGGTACTGTGCCCGTCACTGACCATTGAGGATGGGTTGCTGGAAAAATTCAATCGGCTGGCTGGTGATCCTCGACTGGCGGAGGTCATGAAGGAACTCGGGGCACTGATTTCCATTCCAGGGATCAAGCGGGGGAATGAGACCATTCAGCCCGGTGATATTTGCATTGAAAACATTCATGCGGTTTACGGCAACGCCGGCTCTTCCATATCCGACAGCTTCAGGGGGAACGGGGAACGGACCCTGGTGCTGAACGACGAGGCGCACCACCTGTTCAGCCCTGATGACAGCGACGAGTCATCCATGAAGAAGTGGTTGCTCTTCCTTAAAGGCGCTGGATATGATTTCCGCTATATGCTTCATGTCACCGGTACCGCCTATGTCGGTAACGATTATTTTCCTGATGTGATTTATCGCTTTGGCCTGAAGCAGGCCGTGGAAGCCAAGGTTGTCAAGAAGCCTGATTACGTTCAGGAAGAGACATATAAGAAGCAGAGCTGGGACAAGATCCACACGGTTCACATGGGAAACGTGAAGGAATATGGCACGAAGGTCCGCCCGATATCCATTGTCGTCACCAAGGATATTGCGGAGTGCGTCGAGCAATGGAAGCAGCTGGTGGATTTCCTGGTGAAGAAGGAGAAGATCAGCCGCGCTGATGCGGAGCAAAAGGCAATCTGGGTCACCTCGGGCATTCCTACAGCCAAGGCAGCAAAGGCCCGAGTGGAAGCGGCGTATTGTCCACGGGACAGCAAGGATTCGCCCGACAAACGACGCAAGGAGAACATTGCTGCCCTGAAGGGTGTGGATGATCCCTCTAGTCCGGTGGAATGGATCGTTTCCGTCAGCATGCTTACCGAGGGATGGGATGTAAAGAACGTCTTTCAAGTTGTTCCCCATGATTCCCGTGCATTCGGTTCGAAGCTCCTGATTGCACAGGTGCTGGGGCGCGGGCTGCGGGTCCCGCCAAATTTGGATACGCGTCCGTTGTTAAAGGTGACGAACCACGAAGCTTGGTCGGCGGAGATAGCTAACCTGTTGAGAGATGTGCTGGAGGTGGAGAATACGCTTTCCTGGGGCTACGACAGCAGGCGCGATGAGTACGTGTTCCCCCTCCACAACCTGAGTTACGAGCTGGTGGATAAGACTGTGGAGACGAAGAAACAGAAGGCGACGGAGATTATACTGACGCTGAAGCCCCAGAGTCGCAAGAGCACAGAGTATTCCACCTTCTCCGAAAGCGGCAAGTTGGCTATTGAACTGCTGCATGAGGACGTTCACGAGATCGAGTATGCAGTCTGCATGCTGCATGATTTCATAGCCGACAAGGACAGGAAGCTTGGGGAGAAGTGGCCGAAAAGCAGGATCAGGAAACTGATTACTGGTGCACTCCGGTCAGGTGGGTACGATGATACGTTTTTGAGTCGTGAAAATCTGTCGCTGGTGCAGCAGGCTTTTGGGCCGCTGTTCCGGGATGTTGACCGTGAGCATCCGCGGAAAGCCAATGTGGCAAAGGCGCTGATGACGATCGACTATCGTGAATCCATGCGACAGTCCTTTTCGGAAGGGCGGATCAAGGAGAACGGGGCGGTCTACCATGTTGATGGCGACACAAAACCTTTCGACAAGGATGAGGCCTACCTGTGGAAACAGTACTGCAAGTGGGCGGAAATGGTTGAAGCATTTGGTGACGAGACACCGGAGAATATCAAGGAGATAGTCAAACGGCTGCATCAGGTGGATGCCGCAAAATTCAAGACGCCGGTCAATGTGCTCTACGCCAGCCATGAACCTGAACGCAGGTTCAGTGATCTGCTGTTTGAAAGAAGTGACCTGATCGGCTCGTTTATCAAATCGCCTGACCGAGGCTGTTACTCATTCCCCTATTCCTACAAGCCTGCCAAAACCGGCAAGACCCATGCGAGGAATGAGTTCTTCAATCCTGACTTCTTTATCCGGCTCAAGGCGTGCCATGATGTACTAGTGGTGGAGATCAAGCAGGATGGCGATGACAATAACCGCAACAGAGCCAAGTTTCGAGACGGCAAGGCTCACTTCGAGCGGCTGAATGCGGCGCTGACCGAGGCGGGCGAGCCGTGGCGGTATCACTTCTATTTCCTTTCCCCCCAGGATTACACCGGCTTCTTCGACAAGATAGCTGATGGTGGGTATGAAGGCTGGAAATCTTCTTTGATGCAGGACTTATCAAGCCTGACTTGACTTCGTTGAACTTACCGATACCTCCCGCCGATGCCTACCTTCACCACCCAGACCGTGAGCGCATCATCCTCGATGGAATACATGATCCGATAATGCCCTTGCCTGATGCGGTAGACATCGAGTCCGCCAAGCTTCTCGCTCCCCGGAGGGCCGTGGCGCACTGAATCGATCCGCTCCAGTACCTTTACGATCTCCTTTTTTCGGAAGTGTCTCGATCTCCTTGGCTGCCGACTTCTTCAGGAAGTCCTTATATCCTTCCATTCTTCTTCAGTTCCTTGCCGAACTCCTCGTATGAGACCCATGGTTATTTGGCACGTTCCCAATATGCCGAAAGATTGCTTCGAATTCGGCGAGGGCGTATCGCACCGTATCGTTTACTAGGTCGGATATGGTGAGCTAGAGGGCCGCACCCTTTTTACAAGTTGGTGAGTCTCCTGTTGTAAATATTGACAACGCACCATGCTGTTGGTATTGTTTCCAACATGAAAGCCGAATTGCTGCTCAACGAGCGCCACATCGTTTCAGAAGCCGCGTTTGTGGAGATGGTTGTCTGGCGCCTTCCTTCGCCTCTTTCCGGGAGTCATCACAATTTCAAGTGTCGTCTCGCCCTCGTTGTTGACGGCCGGTGCGTGGTGCGTTACGACAATGAGGCGGGGAAGGGCGACCACAAGCACCTAGGCGGGGAGGAGGCTTCATATGCTTTCACTACATCTCAGGCGCTGCTCGACGATTTCTGGAGAGATGTGGACAATTGGAGGTTCTGATATGCGTACGGTAACGCTGGAAATCGCTTCACGGGAAAAAAGCAGCCGAAGGTTTTTGCAAGCGTTCAAGGGGGAAGCGCAGGGGGAGTTTATCAGTTTCGATTCGCCTGAGCTCCTTTTCAAGGTAATTTCAGGCAAACGTTGGCAGCTGCTCAAGGTTATGACGGGGGCAGGCCCCATGACGATACGTGAGGCTGCCCGCCGGATGGAGAGAGATGTGAAGGCGGTGCATGGCGATGTTCAGGTACTCCTTAAAGCCGGAATTTTGCAGAAAACCGAGAATGGCCTCCTCGTCTTTCCCTTCGACGCCGTGCATGTGGATTTCATGCTGAGAGCAGCGTGAGTGCCGCTCTCCCAATAAAAACCAGGACTTCCCTCAGAGGAACTACCCCTTACCACCCAGCCTCTCGCACAGCTCACTGAATGCCTTCGCGTCAACCTTGAGTTCCACCGGTTTCCCGTTGTCCTGAAACCCTATTGTGACGAGGCCGCCGACGATTTCGTGCTCCATCTCTGCGAAAAGCACGGCCTTCGGATCAATGAGCAGGTTTCCGGAGCGGATGAAGCCTTTTCGTTCAAGATCTGCTGCCATCTGTTCCTGCTCGGTCTTCTTCACTTTCTTGAAGAGCTGCTTGCGAATTGCGGCTCCGTCGAACCAGATGTCCATGAGGCGTGTGTCGTCAGTGACGAGGGGATTCTCCGCGGGGGTGGTGAGTTGGACGGCGGCGATGCGATCGGTGTTGATATAGCGCGTCATGGTTCCTCCTTTGCAGGATGAGATGAATGTGCGTGAGCCGTTTATGTAGACTTTCCGGGAGATAATTGCAATGCCTTTCCAGTTCGCCCTGCTTGGATTCCGGTGGCGATGCTGCTATACTCCCCGCCCATGCGAACCATCAAGCTGATCCTTGAATATGATGGCACCAACTACGTCGGATGGCAGCTGCAGCCGAATGGCCTATCGATCCAGCAGGTGGTGGAGGAGGCCCTGGAGCGGCTCCTCGGGGAGCAGGTGAGGGTCTATTCCTCGGGGCGCACTGACGCGGGTGTCCACGCGAAGGGGATGGTGGCCGTATTCCGGACGCAGCGAAACCTTCCCCTCCGGGCATTCACCTACGGGCTGAACAACCTGCTCCCCTGCGATATAAAGGTTCAAGGCTCTGCGGAGGTGGACGCGGATTTCAATCCCCGTGCCGATGCGAAAGGTAAGCATTATCGGTATACTATAGTGAACGCTCCTCACCGCTCCCCGTTGAGTCGCCTGTACGCCTGGCAGCTCAAGGCGCCCCTTGATCTGGACCTGATGCGGGAAGCGGCGGTTCATTTCGTAGGGGAGCGTGATTTCTGTGCGTTCCGGGCGTCCGGGTGCAGTGCCCGGACCACTGTTCGCACGATCTATTCGGTGGAGGTCGTACGGAGTGGTGAATTCATTCACATCGACGTTTTCGGCTCAGGCTTTCTGCGCAACATGGTTCGAATCATGGCGGGCACCCTGGCTGAGATCGGGCAGGGGAAGATGCCGCCGGATGTTGTTGCGGCACTGCTCACGGGGCAGGCACGGGTGAATGCTGGCATGACTGCGCCACCCCAGGGGCTGTGTCTCATGGAAGTATTTTATGGTTCTGAATTTTTCCTTGACAACATCTGAGGCGTCAACTATAGTTCATCCCTTCTGTACGGTTTTTGATACTTTACCAGTTGTGAGGGTTCGATGAAGACTCAAGTTGCTAAAAAAACTGAAGTGGTTCGGGATTGGTATCTGGTTGACGCGGAGAATCAGGTTCTCGGCAGGATCGCCACCGAGATCGCAAACGTGCTTCGCGGCAAGAACAAGGCCACCTACACCCCCAGCGTGGATACCGGCGACTTCGTCATTGTCGTCAACGCCGAGAAAATCGCTCTCACCGGCAGCAAGTTGAGCGACAAGGTCTATTACAGCCACTCCGGTTTCCCCGGCGGGATCAAGTCGATTACGGCCGGCAAGCTTCTCGACAAGAAGCCGGAAGAGCTGATCCGCAAGGCAGTGAAGGGGATGCTCCCCAAGAACAAGCTCGCACGTCACATGCTGAGCAAGCTCAAAGTGTACAGCGGCGGCGCTCACCCGCACAAGGCGCAGCAGCCCAAAGCTCTCAACATCTAATAGATCGATACTTCATTCAGGAGAATAGAGACAATGGCAGCAACCAGCTTCTACGGCACAGGCAAAAGGAAATCCTCCATAGCAAGGGTCTGGCTCAAGCCGGGCACCGGTTCCATCACCGTCAACAGCAAGAGTCTCGACGATTACTTCGGCCGCGAGACCTCCAAGATGGTCGTCCGCCAGCCTCTTGAACTGACCGAGAATGTCGGTAAGTTTGACATTTACGTCACTGTCCGGGGTGGAGGGGATTCGGGTCAGGCCGGCGCCATCAAGCATGGTATCACCAAGGCTCTTCTCGAAGTCGATGCTGCCCTGCGCGGTACTCTGAAAAAAGCCGGGTTTATCACCCGGGACTCGCGCATCAAGGAGCGTAAGAAGTACGGGAAAAAATCAGCCCGCGCCAGCTTCCAGTTCTCCAAGCGTTAATCTGCCGGATATGCTGCATGTACAGGAGGGGAGGAGTCCGCATGGATTCCTCCCTTTTCTTGTACTCGAGACGCGACCTTCCCGCCATCTCGCCGCCGTCCTCGGCTATCCCTTTTGTGCGGCGTAGCGCTGCTACGCCTCCGCTGGGCCAGCCTGCGGGTGCGACGATCTGACGGAAATCTCGCGTCCCTTTCTGGTCGGTACATCCCATATCATGGATGCAAAACTGCCAAAAACCGGAGGACAGTTATGCTCAAAGTTGCCATTGTCGGCGCCAGCGGTTACACGGGAATCGAGCTGGTCCGTATCCTTCATGGTCACCCGGAGGTGGCGGTAACATGCATCACTTCGGAACAGAGTGCCGGGAAGCGGTTGTCCGATATATTCCCCTCGGTCCGGGACCGGTATGATCATGTGCTGGAAAACCTGGAGCCGGTCAGGATTGCGGAGAAAGCCGATCTGGTTTTCACTGCTCTCCCCCACAAAGCAGCGATGGAGGTGGTGCCCACCTTTCTCCGGCTCAAGAAGAAGGTTGTGGACCTCTCTGCCGACTATCGGCTGAAGAGCGCAGAGGAATATGCGGCGTGGTACGAGCCGCACCTGAACCCTGAGCTGCTCGACAAGTCGGTATATGGCCTTCCGGAACTTTACCGTGCCCAGATTGCTAAGGCAAAGCTGGTAGCCAACCCGGGGTGCTACCCGACTAGTATCATCCTTGGCCTCGCTCCGCTTTTGAAGAATGGGATTATCGATCTTTGCAGCATAGTTGCCGACAGCGCCTCCGGTGTCTCCGGCGCAGGGCGTGGGGCAAAGGTAGACAACCTCTACTGCGAAGTGAATGACGGGTACAAGGCATATGGGGTCGGAGGTCTTCACCGGCACATTCCGGAGATTGAGCAGGAGTTGGGGAATTTGGCGGGAACCGGGCTCCGTGTTACATTCACACCGCACCTGGTTCCGATGGATCGAGGAATCCTATCGACCATCTATTGCCAACCGCGTAATACTGTCAGCTCCGGGAAGCTGGTGTCGCTCTATCGCGAGTTCTACGAAGGGGAGGCCTTCGTACGCATCCTCCCTGAGGGAAGCTTCCCCTCTACCGCTTTCGTTCGCGGGGCCAATTTCTGCGATATCGGTCTTGCAGTAGACCGGCGTACGGGACGGATCATCGTTGTCTCGGCTATCGATAACCTCGTCAAGGGGGCGTCGGGGCAGGCAGTGCAGAATATGAACGTTATGTGCGGCTTCCCCGAGAATATGGGACTGGAAGGGCTTGCACTGTTTCCCTGAAGCCAATGATCTTCCACGGAGACGCAGAAAGACCGAGAGGGCTTAGCGTGATGCACTTTGTACTATCCGGATCTACATAGATGGGGTTTAAAGCAGTTGAGCCTGCTACCGGTCTTTCTCTGAGTCTCTGTGGCCAACTTCCAAATGTTCTTACCAATCACTAAAGAAGAAGCACTCAAGCGGGGATGGGATGAGCTCGACGTCATCTTCGTAACCGGCGATGCATATATCGACCATCCGGCATTCGGCGTTCCCCTCCTTGCCCGCTGGCTCGAATCGCACGGGTTCCGTGTCGGGGTCATCCCTCAGCCCGACTGGCGAAGTGTTGACGCGTTCATGGTTCTCGGGCGCCCGAGGCTCTTCTTTGCCGTTTCGGCGGGGGCCATGGACTCGATGGTGGCGCACTATACCCCTGCCCGCAAACTTCGCCACGACGATGCCTATACCCCCGGCAACCGCCACGGCGCGCGCCCCAATCGGGCCTGCATCGTCTACACGTCGCGTCTAAAAGAAGCGTGGCGTGACGTCCCGGTGGTAATCGGTGGCATCGAGGCATCCCTTCGCCGTTTCGCTCATTACGACTTCTGGGAAGACAAGGTCAGGAGATCGATTCTTTTTGATTCCAAAGCGGATCTTCTCGTCTATGGGATGGGGGAGCGGCCCCTTCTTGAGCTGGCTGAGAGGGTGAGGGAGGGAGAGCCGTTCAGGGATATCGCCGGGGTCAGGGGGACTGCACGGATTCAGAAAGAGTTTGTGGAATCTGACGATGAGCCGGTGGTACATCTTCCTTCGTTCGAGGAGGTCTCAGCGGATCGGCGAAAATTCGCAGATGCCTTCATCCTTGTTTCCCATGAAATGAATCCGCACTGCGCGCGATCTCTCGTGCAGCGGCACGGCGACCGCTGTCTTGTGAGCAACCCTCCGGCGCTTCCTCTGGAAACTACGGAGATGGACGCGCTCTACAATCTTCCATTCACGAAAAAACCTCATCCATCGTATAGAGAGCCTATTCCGGCATGGGAGCAGATAAGGAACTCGATCACCACCCATCGGGGGTGCTGCGGCGGCTGTGCCTTCTGCGCTATAGCTCAGCACCAGGGGACTGCGATCCAGTCCAGAAGTGAGGATTCGGTTCTGTGCGAGGTGAAGCGTCTGACGGAGTCGGAGTGGTTCCGTGGGAGCGTCAGCGACCTTGGCGGTCCGACCGCCAACATGTACGGCATGGAGAGCGGAAGTCTGGCGTCCTGCCGGACCTGCCGGAGAGGGAGTTGTCTTGCTCCGTCTCCCTGTCCTCACCTCAAGGCCGGGGATGTGAAGGGAGCACGGCTTCTTCGACGGGCGCGTGGACTCACCGGAGTAAAGCATATTGCCGTATCCTCGGGAATCAGATACGACCTGCTCGATAAGCAGCCGGCTTATTTTGGCGAACTGCTTGCGCATCATGTGGGTGGGCTTCTCAAGGTAGCCCCGGAACATCTTGTGGACGGGGTGACGGCGCTTATGCGGAAACCTGGCCGCGCCCGCTTCGAAAGTTTTCTCTCCCGCTTCAGGGCTGAGAGCGAACGGCTCGGAAGAAGGCAGCACGTTATCCCCTACATGATGTCGGGTCATCCGGGTTGCACCCTCGGAGACATGGTGGAGCTTGCACTGCTTCTCGGGAGGTATCGCCTCCGGGTGGAGCAGGTGCAGGATTTTACGCCTACTCCCGGTACGCTTTCGACCTGCATGTACTACACTGGCATCGATCCCTTCTCCGGCAACAAACTGCACGTGGCGCGGACGGACAGGGAAAAGCGGCTGCAAAAGTCACTTCTACTTTGCCATCTTGCGGAAGAGCGACGGCATGTTCTGGAAGCGCTTCGTGTCTGCGGCCGGGAAGATGCTGCGCCCCTGCTTCTCGGAGGTAACGAGCGCGATGGGAGGATTGCTGGAGCAGGGGGAGCTGAGGCTGCTGTCGCAGTCGGCAGAGGGAAAAGAAAAATTCCGGCAAAAAAACGTTGACAGCGTCGGATCATTTCTGTATAGGTAATGCTTCTGTTTTCTGGACCGGTTTGCTTGACGTTCTTTGTACATCGTGTATAGGTTAAGTTGCGCTGGCGTAGCTCAATTGGTAGAGCAGCTGACTTGTAATCAGCAGGTTGCGGGTTCGAGTCCCATCGCCAGCTCCAGTTGAACGTTCGGCGCTATGCCGGGCTAGAAGCGGCTTCTTCGTCTGGAGGGATTCCCGAGTGGCCAAAGGGAACAGACTGTAAATCTGTCGTCGGACGACTTCGGAGGTTCGAATCCTCCTCCCTCCACCATACAAACTGCAGAAGGCGCGGGTACGATCGGCCACCCAGGAGACGAGAGTCGCCGGTACTGGGAGTTGGCGGGTCTGACGTCTTCACAAAACTTCATATACCTGGAACTAGGCGGGAGTAGCTCAGTTGGCTAGAGCATCAGCCTTCCAAGCTGAGGGTCGCGGGTTCGAGTCCCGTTTCCCGCTCCAAATTCCAATCGTGCCCACATAGCTCAGGAGGTAGAGCACTTCCTTGGTAAGGAAGAGGTCTCCGGTTCGAGTCCGGATGTGGGCTCCATTTTTTTCAGCCATAAGGGGATTGTTGCCCCATACTTTAAACGCAAAAAGGATAAATCCGGAGGGTTCCGACATGGCCAAGGCAAAATTTGAGAGAACGAAACCGCATGTAAACATAGGGACGATTGGTCACGTTGACCATGGGAAGACGACCCTTACCGCAGCCATCACGAAAGTGCTTGCCGGCAAGGGGCAGGCTGAATTCAAGGCGTTCGACCAGATCGACAACGCCCCTGAAGAGCGTGAGCGCGGGATCACCATCGCCACCGCCCATGTCGAGTACGAGACCGACAAGCGTCACTATGCCCATGTGGACTGCCCCGGCCATGCCGACTACGTGAAGAACATGATCACCGGAGCCGCGCAGATGGACGGCGCCATTCTGGTCGTCTCCGCAGCCGACGGTCCGATGCCGCAGACCCGGGAGCATATCCTGCTTGCCCGTCAGGTTGGCGTTCCCTACATCGTAGTCTTCCTCAACAAGGCCGACATGGTCGACGATGCCGAGCTCCTCGAACTGGTAGAGCTCGAAATTCGGGAGCTCCTCTCCTCCTACGACTTCCCGGGTGATGATATCCCCATCATCAAGGGTTCCGCCCTCCAGGCACTGAACGGCGAGCAGGGCGAGCTGGCCGAGCCGGCGATCATGCAGCTCATGGACGCGGTGGACAGTTACATTCCCGAGCCGCAGCGCGCCATCGACAAGCCGTTCCTTATGCCGGTCGAGGACGTATTCTCCATCTCCGGGCGTGGTACTGTTGCCACTGGCCGCGTCGAGAGAGGTATCGTCAAGGTAGGCGAAGAGGTAGAGATCGTCGGAATGAAGGCGACAACCAAGACAACCGTCACCGGTGTCGAAATGTTCCGCAAGCTCCTCGACGAAGGTCGTGCGGGCGACAACATCGGCGCACTTCTGCGTGGCGTCAAGCGTGAGGACATCGAGCGCGGTCAGGTGCTTTCCAAGCCCGGCTCCATCACCCCGCACACCAAGTTCAAGGCCGAAGCCTATGTACTCACCAAGGAAGAGGGTGGCCGCCACACTCCGTTCTTCAACGGATACCGTCCGCAGTTCTACTTCCGCACCACCGACGTGACGGGTATTGTCGAGCTGCCTGCGGGGACCGAGATGGTAATGCCCGGCGACAACATCGCTGTCACCATCAATCTGATCACCCCGATCGCAATGGACGAAGGACTTCGTTTCGCGATCCGCGAAGGTGGCCGTACCGTCGGCGCCGGAGTGGTCAGCGCCATCATCGAGTAATTCTGTCATTTAATGCGGAGGGCGGTCATGACGATGCGCCCTCCGTTATCCGCTAAATAAGGACGACGGCAATGAGAGACATCATCACCCTTGCCTGCACCGAGTGCAAGCAGAGAAATTATACGACTACAAAGAACAAGAAAAACACTCCGCAGAAGCTTGAGTTCAAGAAGTACTGCCGCTTCTGTCGCACCCATACGCCTCACAAGGAAACGAAATAGCCGATTGGGCCGCGCTCTCTGTGCGGCTATTGTCTGCAGGCCAGTAGCTCTAACGGCTAGAGCGCCGGTCTCCAAAACCGGATGTTGGGGGTTCGAATCCCTCCTGGCCTGCCATTTTTATTATACAAACCTTAGTGGAGCTGACCGTGCTGGCTAAAACGAAGAGCTTTCTCGAAGAAGTCAAGGTCGAGCTGGGCAAGGTTACCTGGCCGACACGCAAGGAAACAATAGCGACCGCATGGGTCGTAGTTGTCATCGTCGTGTTGATTTCCCTTTACCTTGGGTTCTGCGACGTGATTCTAGCCAAGACTATGCGGCTCATACTGGGGTAAGGAACGAGTTTATGGCATTGAAATGGTACGGTGTCCACACCTATTCCGGGTTCGAGAACAAGGTCAAGCTCTCTCTGCAGGAGCGGATCAAGAACCTTGGGCTTCAGGAGTCCTTCGGAGAGATACTTATACCTTCCGAAACGGTGGTGGAGCTGAAAAAAGGAGAGAAGCGCACATCATCGCGCAAATTCTTTCCAGGCTATATCCTCGTCAATATGGAGCTGAACGACGAAACGTGGCATGTGGTGAAGGAGACCTCAAAAGTTACAGGTTTCGTCGGTGGTAACAGCCCGGTCGCCATACCCGACGAGGAGGTGCAGAAAATTACCCGCCGCATAGAAGAGGGTGCCGAGAAACCTCGTCCTAAAGTGCTCTTCGAAGTGGGTGAGACCGTCAGGGTAATCGATGGCCCCTTCCTCAACTTCTCCGGCGTGGTCGAAGATGTTAAGCCCGACAAGGCGAAGCTGCGCGTGATGGTCAGCATATTCGGCAGGGCTACTCCCGTTGAGCTGGAATTCATGCAGGTAGAAAAGCAATAGGCAGGAAAAACGCCCCGCCCGCCTCAGGGTCGCCGGGGCCCCCCGCCTTCAGGAAACAGATAAAAGGAGCAGATACATGGCGAAGAAGATCACTGGTTACATAAAACTGCAGATCCCGGCGGGGAAAGCCAATCCATCCCCCCCCATCGGCCCTGCCCTCGGTCAGCACGGCGTTAACATCATGGAATTCTGCAAGGCGTTCAACGCGAAGACCCAGGCCGATGAGGGAACGATCATCCCGGTGGTCATCACCGTGTACGCCGACCGCTCGTTCAGCTTCATCACGAAGACGCCCCCGGTGCCTATTCTTATCAAGAAGGCTATCGGAATCGAGAGTGGGTCCGCGGTTCCGAATAAGAACAAAGTCGGAAAGCTGACAAAGGACCAGGTCCGGGAGATCGCGACGAAGAAGATGCCGGATCTCAATGCAGCCAGCCTCGAAGCCGCCATGCGCACCGTCGAAGGAACCGCCCGCAGTATGGGTGTTGAGATAGTTTAAGATCAAGAGAGGGTGAAGAAATGCCTAAGACTGCGAAGAAGAAAACAGAATCCCTTGCAAAAGTCGACCGCGCCCGGGCCTATACGTTGAGCGAAGCCATAGACCTGGTCAAGTCCGCTTCGTTTGCCAAATTCGATGAGACCGTCGATGTTGCCGTCCGCCTGGGTGTCGACCCGCGCCACGCAGATCAGATGGTCCGCGGGGCAGTTGTGCTCCCCAACGGCCTTGGAAAGGATGTTCGCGTACTTGTTTTCGCCAAGGGCGAGAAGGAGAAGGAAGCACGCGAAGCCGGCGCCGATTACGTAGGGGGGGACGATCTCGTTGCGAAGATCCAGGAGGGATGGTTCGAGTTCGATACCGCCATCGCCACCCCGGACATGATGGGGGTCGTCGGAAAGATAGGCAAGCTCCTTGGTCCCCGTGGCCTTATGCCTAACCCGAAAGTCGGAACGGTTACCTTCGATGTGGGTCGCGCGGTAAAGGAGTCGAAATCCGGCAAGGTTGAGTTTCGCGTAGAGAAGGCAGGTATCGTTCATGCTCCTGTGGGGAAAGTGTCCTTCGACGGCACCAAGCTCCAGGAGAACATCATCGCTCTCGTCGATGCGCTGATGAAGGCGAAGCCTGCTGCTGCCAAGGGAACTTACGTCAAGAAGATTTCCCTCTCCTCCACCATGGGGCCTGGGGTACGGCTTGATACCACAGAGGTTGCCGCACAGCTGTAAAAGTTTCATAGGCCTTATAGGACCAATGCGACCTAGAGGACTATTTATAATTTTGCCAAAGTCACAGACAGCAGGCGCAGCAGCAATGGAGCTGCTGCTTAATTGAGAATCCGAAGCCTGCCGAGACTGCGGTTGTCGATGGAAAGTAGTTGTTCCTGAAGCTCCCTGACTTTGGCGGGGTCATCGACCCTCATACCAAAAGAAAGGAGGATGGCGCATGAACAAGGAAGGCAAACAACAGGTCGTCGCCGAAATGCACGAGAAGCTGCAGCGTGCACAGGCAGTGTTTCTCGCAGATTTCCGCGGAATGACTGTTGGCAAGGCCACCGAACTCAGGAACGAACTGCGCAAAGCAGACGTCGAGTACAAGGTTGTAAAGAATACCCTGCTCGAACTCGCTTCCCGCGACACCGACAAGGCAGGACTGGCAGATCATTTCGCCGGCCCTACAGCCATTGCACTTAGCTACACCGATCCTGTAGCCGCTGCCAAGGTACTGTCGCGCTTTGCCAAGGAGCCGAACTCGACGCTCAAGCTGAAAGCAGCAGTGCTTTCGGGCAAGTCGATGAGCGTGAGCGATGTCCAGGCCCTGGCCGAGCTCCCGAGCCGTGAGGTACTCGTCGCGAAGCTTCTCGGGACCATGCAGGCCCCGATCGCCAGCTTTGTCGGAGTGCTTGCTGCGGTGCCGGGCGGCTTCGTCCGCGCGCTTGCTGCTGTAAGAGACCAAAAAGAAGGCAAATAAAGAAAAATCCCCCAACGGGGTAAACTTAACAGAATCAGCGACTATGGAGGAACATCAAATGGCTGACATCACCAAAGCAGACGTAATCAAATTCATCGAGAACATGACCGTTCTTGAACTTTCCGAAATGATCAAGGAGCTCGAAGACAAGTTCGGTGTTTCTGCTGCCGCTCCTGTGGCGGTCGCCGCCGCTGCCGGTCCTGCTGCTGCTGCAGAGCCTGCTGAAGAGAAGACCGAGTTCGACATCATCCTCAAGTCCGCCGGTGCCAACAAGATCGGCGTCATCAAAGTTGTCCGCGCTCTCACCAGCCTGGGCCTCAAAGAAGCCAAGGATCTCGTGGACGGCGCTCCGCAGCCTGTAAAGACCGGCGTTTCCAAGCAGGAAGCCGAAGACGCCAAGAAACAGCTGGTTGAGGCCGGCGCAGAAGTTGACATTAAATAACCGTCGACAACTTGTCCCAATGCTAGCCAAGGCCGCCTGGTGTGCGGCCTTGGCTGTTCTATTTTAGTAGTTGGCGCCTTCCACTGCCTGCCTGCATCGTAGTTTCGCAACAATCCAAGTGGTTCGGATGTCGCTCCGGCATTCACCAAAGGAGAAAATATGGCTTATTCAATTGCGAATAACCCCCTTTTGCGCAAGAACTTCGCCAAGATAAAGAAGATCATCGATATCCCCAACCTGATCGACATTCAGAAGAATTCATACAAGAGATTTCTCCAGATTGACATACCCGCGGAAGCCAGAAAGAACAGCGGCCTGGAGGCCGTTTTCAAGAGCGTTTTCCCCATTAGGGACTTCAGCGAGACCGCGTCCCTTGAGTACGTTTCCTACGCCCTCGGAACCCCGAAATACGATGTGGAGGAGTGCCATCAGCGTGGCATGACCTTCGCTGCGCCCATGAAGGTACGGGTCAGGCTTGTCGTCTGGGACCTGAACAAGGAAACAGGTGCCAAGTCGATCCGCGACATCAAGGAGCAGGAAGTCTATTTCGGCGAGATCCCGCTGATGACGGAGAACGGTACGTTCATAATCAACGGCACCGAGAGGGTTATCGTCAGTCAGCTCCATCGCTCTCCCGGCGTCTTCTACGACCATGACAAGGGTAAAACGCACTCCAGCGGCAAGGTCCTCTACTCCGCCAGGGTCATCCCCTACCGCGGTTCCTGGCTCGATTTCGAATTCGATCACAAGGATATCCTATATGTGCGCATCGATCGCCGCCGCAAAATGCCGGCGACCGTTCTGCTGAAAGCGTTGGGTTACTCCGCTGAAGAGCTGCTTAACTACTTCTACAAGAGCGAGGAGATTTTCTTCGATGGCGACCGGATGGTGAAGACCGCCGATCCGGAACTCCTCACCAATCAGAAGGCGGCCATAGACATTACCGACCCGCAGACGGGTGAAGTGCTCGTGAAGGCCAACCGGAAATTCACGAAGGCCGCTATCAGGAAGATGGAAGAGCACAATATAAAGCAGATACCGATAACGGCCGAGGACGTCCTCGGGCGCTTTTCCTGCCACGATATCGTCGACCCCTCCACCGGCGAGGTTATCGTCGAGTGCAATGAGGAGATCACGCAGGTCAAGCTTGAAGAGATAAAAACCCGTGGAATAAATTCGTTCAAGCTTCTGTTCATAGACAACCTGCATGCGACCTCGTCGTTCCGCGACACGATTCTCATCGACAAGATCGGCACAACCGATGATGCCCTGATCGAAATATACCGCAGACTGCGTCCCGGCGATCCGCCAACTATCAAAAGCGCCGTTGCCCTTTTCGGAAACCTCTTTTTTAATCCGGAAAGGTACGACCTCTCGGCTGTCGGTCGCCTGAAGCTGAACCACAAGCTCGGGCTCTCAACCCCTCTCGACACCCAGACCCTGACGCGAGAGGACGTGCTCGAGGTGGTCAGGTACCTGATCGACCTCAAGAACGGCAAAGGGAACATCGACGATATCGACCACCTGGGCAATCGCCGGGTGCGCGCCGTCGGCGAACTCCTGGAAAACCAGTACCGCATAGGCCTTGTACGCATGGAGCGAGCGATCAAGGAGCGCATGAGCCTTCAGGAAGTGGAAAACCTCATGCCTCACGACCTGATCAACTCGAAGCCTGTTTCTGCTGTGGTGAAGGAGTTCTTCGGATCCTCGCAGCTTTCCCAGTTCATGGACCAGACAAACCCGCTCTCCGAAGTAACACACAAGCGGCGTCTTTCAGCCCTTGGACCGGGCGGTCTTACCCGGGAGCGTGCAGGTTTCGAAGTCCGCGACGTTCATCCGACCCATTACGGTCGAGTTTGCCCAATCGAGACTCCGGAAGGGCCGAACATTGGTCTCATAGCCTCGCTCTCCACCTATGCTAGGATCAATGAGCACGGGTTCGTGGAGACCCCGTATCGGATCGTAAAAGAGGGGAAGGTCACCAACGAAGTTCGCTTCTTCTCGGCTCTTGAGGAGGAGGGGCACGCCATCGCTCAGGCAAATGCCGAAATGGACAAGGACGGAAAGTTCTCTAACGAGTACATTTCCGCCCGTCGTTCCGGAGAGTTCGTACTGGTTCACCGCGATGAACTTGAGCTGATGGACGTGGCACCGATGCAGCTTGTATCTGTAGCTGCCTCCCTTATTCCGTTCCTGGAGAACGACGACGCCAACCGCGCACTCATGGGCTCAAACATGCAGCGACAGGCAGTGCCGCTGCTGCGGGCTGACAGTCCCCTCGTCGGTACCGGCATGGAACGCGTAGTGGCCCGCGATTCAGGAGTTTCCGTAGTAGCTCGCCACAATGGTGTTGTTGAGTCGGTTGATGCTTCCCGCATCGTCGTAAAGATAGACGAGGACGAATACGACGAGACCGGCACCGGCGTTGATATCTACAACCTGATCAAGTTTGCCCGCTCCAACCAGAACACATGCATCAACCAGCGGCCGGTAGTGAAGGTCGGGGACCATGTGAAGCGGAGCGACATCATAGCAGACGGCCCCTCCACCGACATGGGAGAACTCGCCCTCGGCCAGAATGTGCTCGTTGCCTTCATGCCTTGGGGCGGCTACAACTTCGAGGACTCAATTCTAATTTCAGAAAAGCTGGTCAAGGATGACCGCTATACCTCGATCCACATCGAGGAATTTGAATGCGTAGCTCGCGATACAAAACTCGGCAAGGAGGAAATCACCTCCGACATACCCAATCTGGGTGAGGAAACCCTCAAGGACCTCGACGAATCGGGTATCATCAGGATTGGCGCCGAAGTGAAGCCCGGCGACATCCTCGTTGGTAAGATTACACCAAAGGGAGAGACCCAGCTGTCGCCGGAAGAGAAACTTCTCCGCGCTATCTTCGGGGAGAAGGCAGGTGATGTACGTGATACCTCCCTGCGGGTTCCACCCGGTGTCGAAGGAACCATCATCGGCGCCAAGATCTTTTCCCGCAAGGGTGCCGACAAGGACACCCGTACGGAAATCATCGAACGGGCCGAAGAGGAGAAGCTTCGCAAGGACGAGCAGGACGAGATCCGCATCATCCGAGACTCCGCCATTGGAAAACTGAAGAAGCTTCTGGTAGGAAAGACCGCGGCGGTGAGTCTTGAAGGAAGGGACGGCAAGGTCCTGATAGCAAAAGGGAAGGTAATTGCCGACGAAGCCCTTAACGCAGTCCCGATGGACCGGTGGGACGAGATTTCGCTGGTCGACGGGGAAGGAGTCGACGAGAAGGTGGCGATGGTGCTCAGTACCCTCCACCAGCAGATCGACATAATCAAATACGTCTTTGATGACAAAATACAGAAGCTCAAGCGTGGGGACGACCTACCTCCTGGCGTCATCAAAATGGTAAAGGTCTACATTGCCATCAAGCGCAAGCTCCAGGTGGGTGACAAGATGGCGGGTCGCCACGGAAACAAGGGTGTCGTTTCCCGCATCCTGCCGGAAGAGGACATGCCGTACATGGAGGATGGGCGGCCTGTCGAGATCGTCCTCAACCCGCTTGGCGTTCCTTCCCGTATGAACGTGGGCCAGATTCTGGAAACGCATCTGGGATGGGCCGCCAAGGGGATCGGCTGGAAGATCGAGGAGATGCTAGAGAAGAATTCTCCTGCGGCCAATATGAAAAAGTACCTGAAAGAAGTGTACAATGACAAGGAGATGAGCCGCTTCATCGATACCCTTGAGGAGGATGAGCTCCAGAAAGTCGCCAAGCGATTGAAACGTGGTGTGCCTATGGCATCTCCGGTATTCGAAGGCGCGTCCGAAGACGGCATCCAGGACATGCTGGGGAAAGCCGGATTCGAGGCCACGGGGCAGGTGACCCTATTCGACGGCAAGACTGGCGATCCTTTCAAGCACAAGGTAACCGTCGGGGTCATGTACGTTCTCAAGCTCCACCACCTTGTCGATGACAAGATCCACGCGCGCTCCATCGGCCCCTACAGTCTCGTCACGCAGCAGCCGCTTGGTGGCAAGGCCCAGTTCGGGGGACAACGTCTCGGTGAGATGGAGGTGTGGGCAATGGAAGCGTACGGCGCTGCATATGCTCTCCAGGAATTCCTCACGGTCAAATCGGACGACGTGGCGGGGCGCACACGGATGTACGAGGCTATCGTGAAAGGGAAGCACACTCTTGAGCCGGGCCTCCCCGAGTCGTTCAACGTCCTCATCAAGGAACTCCAGTCCCTCTGTCTGGATGTGGAGCTCCTTGAGAACGACGAAGACTGAAAAAACACTCATGGGTCCTATACGACCTATAGGACCCATGCTTTTGAACTAGCAACTCCTAGCAAAGGGAGGAAACGATTTTGGAAGATATCTTCAACTTTTTCGACAAGCCGAAAGATCCGCTCCATTTTTCTTCTATCAAGATATCCATCTCCTCACCGGAGAAGATCCGTGAACGTTCATTCGGTGAGGTGAAAAAACCGGAAACCATTAACTACCGGACATTCAAGCCGGAGCGCGACGGGCTTTTCTGCGCTAAAATCTTCGGGCCTACCAAAGACTACGAGTGCAACTGCGGCAAGTACAAGCGGATGAAGCATCGTGGTATCGTATGCGAGAAATGCGGCGTCGAGGTTATTCCCTCGAAGGTGCGACGGGAGCGTCTGGGGCATATCGATCTGGCGACCCCTGTCGCCCACATCTGGTTCCTCAAGTCCCTGCCCTCGCGCATAGGAAATCTTCTCGATATGACTCTCAAGGATCTAGAGCGCGTCCTCTACTTCGAGGCGTACGCAGTAACTGATCCTAAAAATACGGGCATGACCCTAGCCGAGACTCTCACCGAGGACCAGTACCTGAAGGCGAAGGAGGAGCACGGGGAGCAGGGTTTCGAAGCCGGAATGGGAGCAGCTGCGGTTCGCGACTGCATGAAGGCTCTTGACCTGGACAAACTGGCCGAGCAGCTTCGCATTGAAATGATGGAGGCTACCAGCGAAGCGAAGCGGAAGAAGACCGCAAAACGCCTTAAGGTTGTCGAGGCGTTCAAAGCTTCCGGGAACAAGCCGGAGTGGATGATTCTGGAGTGCATCCCGGTTCTCCCTCCCGAACTGCGTCCTTTGGTTCCTCTGGATGGCGGACGATTCGCCACCTCCGACCTTAACGACCTGTACCGCCGAGTCATCAACCGGAATAACCGTCTCAAGCGACTCATGGAGCTGCAGGCTCCCGAGGTGATTATCCGGAACGAGAAGCGGATGCTCCAGGAAGCGGTTGACGCCCTCTTTGACAACGGCCGTCGCGGCAGGGCCATCGCAGGACCCAACAAGCGTCCCCTCAAGTCCCTTTCCGACATGCTCAAGGGGAAATCGGGCCGCTTCCGCCAGAACCTTCTCGGAAAGCGTGTCGACTACTCGGGCCGTTCCGTTATCGTTGTCGGTCCGGAACTACGTCTCCACCAGTGCGGTCTGCCGAAGAAGATGGCCCTCGAACTCTTCAAGCCGTTTATCTACAACAAGCTTGAAGAGCGCGGCTTCGTCACCACTATCAAGAGCGCAAAAAAGATGGTGGAGAAAGAACGCCCCGAGGTGTGGGACGTCCTCGAAGAGGTCATCAAGGAACACCCGGTTATGCTCAACCGAGCTCCTACCCTGCACAGGCTTGGCATCCAGGCCTTCGAGCCGGTTCTGATAGAAGGGAAGGCAATCCAGCTCCATCCCCTCGTCTGTACAGCGTTCAACGCCGACTTCGACGGCGACCAGATGGCCGTCCATCTCCCACTCTCCATCGAGAGCCAGGTTGAGGCGCGGGTTCTCATGATGAGCACCAACAACATCCTCTCCCCGGCCAATGGAAAGCCGATCATCGTTCCGTCGCAGGACATGGTTCTTGGCATCTACTACATGACCCGGGACAAATACTTTGCTCTCGGGGAAGGGAAGATCTTCGCATCTCCTGAAGAAGTTCGGATCGCATTCGACGCGGGAGAGATCGATATGCAGGCTCGTATCAAGGTGAGGATGAAGAACCTCCCCACCGACGAGCTACCGCAGATCATGGAAACCACTACAGGCCGGATACTGCTCCGCGAGATTCTTCCTGCTGCAGTTCCGTTCAGCACGATCAACCGGGTAATGACGAAGAAGGAGCTGACCAACCTGGTGGACGTCTGTTACCGACTTGCCGGAAACAAGGAGACAGTCATCCTGGCTGACAAGCTCAAGGAGACCGGCTTCCGTTACTCCACGCTTGCAGGCATCTCCATCAGCATCAACGATATGGTGATTCCCGAAGGGAAACCGGCCATCATAGAGGCGGCCTCGGAAGAGGTGAAGGAGATCCAGAACCAGTATACCGAAGGACTCATAACAGATGGCGAGCGCTACAACAAAGTAATCGACATCTGGGCGAAAGCAACCGAAGAGATTGCTCGGGAGATGCTCGACAACCTATCCCGCGACACTGTCTCATCACCGGACGGCAAGGAAGTGAAGGTTCCGTCCTTCAACGCCATACACATGATGGCCGATTCGGGGTCCAGGGGCTCGGCGCAGCAGATCCGCCAGTTGGCCGGGATGAGGGGTCTCATGGCGAAGCCGTCAGGTGAGATCATTGAAACTCCGATCACCGCAAACTTCCGTGAGGGGCTGACAGTTCTCCAGTACTTCATTTCTACCCACGGTGCCCGTAAAGGTCTTGCCGACACGGCGCTCAAAACTGCAAATTCCGGTTACCTGACAAGGCGTCTCGTCGATGTTGCCCAGGACGCAATCATTACCGAGGACGACTGCGGTACGCTCGACGGGCTTACTGTTTCAGCGCTCACCGAAGGTGGTGAAATAATCGAACACATCGGTGACCGAATTCTTGGCCGTGTTGCTCTCGACGATGTCCTTGATCCGGTCACGGGAGAGGTCCTCGTCCCATCGAACCTGGAGATCGACGAGACCCTCGTGAAGCGGATAGAGGATGCCGGACTTGAAAGAGTCAAAATCCGCTCGGTTCTCACCTGCCAGAGTCGGCGCGGCATCTGCGCCAAGTGCTATGGCCGCGACCTCGCACGCGGACATCTGGTGAATCTAGGTGAGGCGGTTGGTGTCATCGCTGCCCAGTCAATCGGGGAGCCGGGCACCCAGCTGACGATGCGTACGTTCCACATCGGTGGTACTGCTTCACGTCGCGCCGAGCAAACTTCTCTGGAGGCCCGCAACGAAGGGCGCGTGAAGTTCATCAATATCAATTCCGTCGTCAACATCGATGGGCATCACATAGTAATGAACAGAAACGGTGAAGTGGCGGTGGTGGACGAAACCGGAAGAGAGCGGGAGCGCTACGGCATCGTCTACGGGGCCAAAATCAAGGTTCAGCCCGATGGCGTCATCAAGCCTGGCGAGACGCTGGCCGAGTGGGATCCGTACACCATGCCGATTCTCACCGAGGTCTCCGGTAAGATCAAGTTCGGAGACATCATCGAGTCTGTTACGATGGAAGAGCAGGTGGACGAAGTCACCGGGCTTTCCCGTAAGGTCATCATTGAATCCCGCGACCCTGACAAGCGTCCGCGCATCACAATCAAGGATGATTCCGGAAAAACCGTCAAGATCAGCGAGAGCATGATGGGGCGCTATTTCCTCCCTGTCGGAGCGAATATCTCGGTCCAGGATGACTCCTTTGTCAATGCAGGCGACGTCATAGCGAAGATCCCCCGAGAGACAACAAAGACCAAGGACATCACCGGCGGTCTACCGAGGGTAGCCGAACTGTTCGAGGCACGTAAACCGAAAGATTACGCCGTCATTTCCGAGATCGACGGTGTTGTCTCCTTCGGGAAGGATGCCAAAGGGAAGCGGAAGGTGATCGTCAAGCCGGAACTTGGTGAGGAGAAGGAATACCTGATCCCGAAAGGGAAGCACATCAGCGTTCACGAGGGAGATCACATACGTGCGGGTGAGGCCCTCATGGACGGTTCTTCCAACCCCCACGACATCCTACGGGTTCTAGGGCAGAAGGACCTTGCCAAGTACCTGGTGGACGAGGTTCAGGAGGTTTACCGGTTACAGGGTGTCAAGATCAATGACAAGCACATTGAGACCATTGTGCGTCAGATGCTGCGCCGGGTTCGAATCAAGGATGTGGGTGATACAAGCTTCCTAATCGACGACCAGCTTGAGCGGTACGTGTTCGAGGATGAGAACGAAAGGGTTTTTGCGAAGGGTGGACGCCCTGCCATTGCGGAGCCGCTTCTCCTCGGGATTACCAAAGCGTCTCTCTCTACCGAGTCCTTCATCTCGGCCGCGTCTTTCCAAGAGACGACAAAGGTCTTGACACAGGCAGCCATCGAAGGTAAGGTTGACAGCCTTCGCGGCCTGAAGGAAAATGTAATAATGGGCAGGTTGATTCCTGCCGGAACAGGGCTTTCACGATACCGTAATCTGAAGCTTCAGGTTGAGGAGCCGGAACTGCCTGTAGTTGCTGAAGAAACCGAAGAAGAAGTAGTCGCTGTTTAAGGATATAAATAAGGGGGAGGTTCGCCTCCCCCAAAAAATGTGAAAAAAACCTTGACAAGTGTATACTTCCTTGTTACTTTTGTCGCTTCCGGCGAGGGGGTACCTTTGCCAAAAAGAAGCTCGTGGGAGAAGGATTTTTTATGCCAACGATTAATCAGCTGATTCGCCTCGGCAGGGAGAGTAAGAAAGACAAGTCGACTGCCCCGGCTCTAAAGTGCTGCCCGCAGAAGCGTGGTGTGTGTACGAGGGTTTACACTACCACTCCCAAAAAGCCAAACTCCGCGCTCCGCAAGGTTGCGAGGGTTCGTCTGACGAACGGGATAGAGGTAACCTCCTATATTCCCGGGGTGGGGCACAACCTGCAGGAGCACTCTGTTGTGCTGATCAGGGGTGGAAGGGTAAAGGACCTTCCGGGGGTCAGGTATCATATCGTTCGCGGCACCCTTGACTCTGTTGGGGTTAAGGGGCGCATGAAGAGCCGGTCCAAGTACGGCGCGAAGCGACCCAAGTAAAGACTACGTGAGAGGTTGATATGCCCAGGAGAAGAGAAGTAGCCAAGCGAGTTATTTTGCCCGACCCCAAGTACAATGATCGGGTCGTTGCAAAGCTGGTCAATATAATGATGTTGGACGGGAAGAAGAGTACTGCGGAGCGGGCTCTTTATAATGCTCTCGATCTTGTCGCTCAGCGGGCCAATGAAGAGGCGGTTAAGGTTTTGAAAAAATCCCTCGACAACATTAAGCCGATGCTTGAAGTAAAGTCCCGGCGTGTTGGTGGCTCCACCTATCAGGTGCCTGTTGAGGTTCGGGCTGACCGTCGGACTTCTTTGGCGATGCGATGGTTGATTCGCTACGCTAATGATCGCTCTGAAAAGACGATGACCGACAAGCTCGCTGGCGAGATTCTGGACGCCTACAATAATCGCGGTGCTGCTGTGAAGAAGCGTGAAGATACCCATAAAATGGCTGAGGCCAATCGCGCCTTCGCTCACTACCGCTGGTAGTTCATATAGACAAGTACTAAGGAGTTTGTTGTGGCACGTTTGGTTTCGCTGGAAAAAACCCGCAATATCGGGATTATGGCTCATATCGACGCAGGCAAGACCACCACTACTGAGAGAATTCTCTACTACACGGGGGTTTCGCACAAGATCGGGGAGGTCCATGAGGGCACCGCTACAATGGACTGGATGGCTCAGGAGCAGGAGCGGGGCATCACCATTACCTCGGCGGCGACTACCTGTTTTTGGGACGACCATCGGATTAATATCATAGACACGCCTGGTCACGTTGATTTCACGATCGAGGTTGAGCGTTCGCTGCGTGTTCTTGACGGTGCTGTTGCAGTTTTCTGTTCGGTGGGCGGGGTTGAGCCTCAGTCTGAGACTGTCTGGCGCCAGGCTGATAAGTACCGTGTGCCTCGTATCGCGTTTATCAATAAGATGGACCGCGTCGGCGCGGATTTTTTCCGCGGGGTTTCGATGATTAAGGATCGTCTTAAGGCGAATCCCGTGCCTATTCAGCTTCCCATCGGCGCTGAAGATATGTACAGGGGCGTCATAGATCTTGTTGAGATGAAAGCCATTGTGTGGGACGAGGAATCGCTGGGGGCAAAATTCCATGAAGAGGAAATCCCTGCTGATCTGCTCGACCAGGCCAACGAGTACCGTGAAAAGCTGATTGAGGAAGTTGCCAGTCATGACGACGCCCTGATGGAGAAATATCTGGGCGGCGAAGAATTGACGACGGAAGAGGTTGTCAACGCAATCAGGAAAGCGACCATCGACATTCAGATCTGTCCGGTCATTTGCGGGTCCTCTTTCAAGAATAAAGGTGTTCAGAACCTTCTCGACTCGGTAGTTGCGTATCTTCCTTCTCCCGTCGATATTCCTGCTATCAAAGGGGTTGACGAGCGGGGTGGCGAGATTGAGCGTAAAGCGTCGGATGAAGAGCCGTTTGCTGCGCTTGCATTCAAGATCATGACCGATCCGTTCGTTGGGCAGCTTTGCTTTTTCCGTGTTTATTCCGGTGTTCTCAATTCAGGCTCCTATGTCTACAATTCTACCAAGGAGAAGAAGGAGCGTATCGGTCGCATCCTAAAGATGCACGCTAATAAGCGTGAAGAAATCAAGGAAGTCTATGCAGGTGATATCGCTGCTGCTGTGGGGCTGAAGTATACCACCACTGGAGACACTCTCTGTCCCGAGGACAATCCGGTTATTCTTGAGTCGATTGAGTTTCCTGAGCCGGTTATCGCAATTGCCATAGAGCCGAAGACGAAAGCCGATCAGGAGAAGCTTGGGACGAGCCTTGCCAAGCTGGCCAGTGAAGACCCCTCTTTTAGGGTTAAGACTGACGAAGAGACCGGCCAGACGATTATTTCCGGTATGGGTGAGCTTCATCTCGAAATCATCGTAGATCGTCTCATGCGTGAGTTCAAGGTGGAAGCCAACGTCGGCAAGCCTCAGGTTGCTTACCGCGAGACTATCACCAAAAAGGTCAAGGTTGAAGGTAAATTCGTTCGCCAGTCCGGCGGGCGCGGCCAGTATGGCCATGTCTGGCTTGAGGTCGAGCCTCAGGAGCCCGGCAAGGGCTATGAGTTTGTGGATGCCATCAAGGGCGGCGTCGTTCCGCGCGAGTATATTCCTGCGGTCGACAAAGGGATCCTTGAGGCTACCGAGACTGGTATATTGGCTGGATTTCCTGTTGTCGACGTCAAAATTACTCTGGTGGACGGTTCCTACCATGAGGTCGACTCCTCTGAGATGGCGTTCAAGATCGCCGGCTCCATGGGTTTCAAGGAGGGTTGTGCGAAGGCTGGCCCCATTCTTCTTGAGCCAATCATGTCCGTTGAGGTTGTTGTGCCCGAGGAGTACATGGGTGATGTCATCGGAGATCTCAATTCCCGTCGTGGCCGCATCATGGGGATGGAGAGTCGAGCCGGTGCTCAGGTCGTAACTGCCATGGTTCCGCTTGCCCAGATGTTCGGCTATGCTACCGACGTTCGCTCCGCCACTCAGGGGCGTGCCACATACACCATGACCTTCGACCACTATGAACAGGTACCGAAGTCGGTTTCCGAAGAGATTATTGCGAAAGTAAAAGGTTAAACATTTTTACCAAGGAGGGGTTCCGACATGGCCAAGGCAAAATTTGAGAGAACGAAACCGCATGTAAACATAGGGACGATTGGTCACGTTGACCATGGGAAGACGACCCTTACCGCAGCCATCACGAAAGTGCTTGCCGGCAAGGGGCAGGCTGAGTTCAAGGCGTTCGACCAGATCGACAACGCCCCTGAAGAGCGTGAGCGCGGGATCACCATCGCCACCGCCCATGTCGAGTACGAGACCGACAAGCGTCACTATGCCCATGTGGACTGCCCCGGCCATGCCGACTACGTGAAGAACATGATCACCGGAGCCGCGCAGATGGACGGCGCCATTCTGGTCGTCTCCGCAGCCGACGGTCCGATGCCGCAGACCCGGGAGCATATCCTGCTTGCCCGTCAGGTTGGCGTTCCCTACATCGTAGTCTTCCTCAACAAGGCCGACATGGTCGACGATGCCGAGCTCCTCGAACTGGTAGAGCTCGAAATTCGGGAGCTCCTCTCCTCCTACGACTTCCCGGGTGATGATATCCCCATCATCAAGGGTTCCGCCCTCCAGGCACTGAACGGCGAGCAGGGCGAGCTGGCCGAGCCGGCGATCATGCAGCTCATGGACGCGGTGGACAGTTACATTCCCGAGCCGCAGCGCGCCATCGACAAGCCGTTCCTTATGCCGGTCGAGGACGTATTCTCCATCTCCGGGCGTGGTACTGTTGCCACTGGCCGCGTCGAGAGAGGTATCGTCAAGGTAGGCGAAGAGGTAGAGATCGTCGGAATGAAGGCGACAACCAAGACAACCGTCACCGGTGTCGAAATGTTCCGCAAGCTCCTCGACGAAGGTCGTGCGGGCGACAACATCGGCGCACTTCTGCGTGGCGTCAAGCGTGAGGACATCGAGCGCGGTCAGGTGCTTTCCAAGCCCGGCTCCATCACCCCGCACACAAAGTTCAAGGCCGAAGCCTATGTACTCACCAAGGAAGAGGGTGGCCGCCACACTCCGTTCTTCAACGGATACCGTCCGCAGTTCTACTTCCGCACCACCGACGTGACGGGTATTGTCGAGCTGCCTGCGGGGACCGAGATGGTAATGCCCGGCGACAACATCGCCGTCACCATCAATCTGATCACCCCGATCGCAATGGACGAAGGACTTCGTTTCGCGATCCGCGAAGGTGGCCGTACCGTCGGCGCCGGAGTGGTCAGCTCAATTATCGAATAAATTCCTGATGCGGAGCGCAGGGCGCTTCGCTGGAAATAACTGCAGACGAGGAAGCGATGCCAAGCCAGAAAATACGAATTCGTTTAAGAGCCTACGATCATAAACTGCTCGACCAATCGGTTGGGGAGATTGTCGATACCGCTAAGAGAACGGGAGCACGGATTGCCGGTCCAATTCCGCTTCCAACGGTCATAAATAAGTACACCGTTCTCCGTGGGCCGCACGTCGACAAGAAGTCGCGCGAGCAATTCGAGATCAGGACTCACAAGCGGCTGATCGACATACTCGACCCGACCCAGCAGACCGTAGACGCACTTATGAAACTTGATCTTTCGGCCGGCGTCGACGTCGAAATCAAGCTTTAACTGAGAATTCAAGGATAGGACTGACTGCCATGAAGAAGGGTATAATCGGGAAAAAACTGGGAATGACCCAGATCTTCGCCGAGGATGGTCGTAGAATCCCTGTGACGGTCGTTGAGGCTGGTCCCTGTGTGGTTCTTCAGAAGAAGACCGTTGAGAGGGATGGGTATAACGCCATTCAAGTAGGGTTCGCTGCCAAGGAAACTGCTAGGGCAACGAGAGCACTCCTCGGGCACTGCAAGGATGCCGGCCAGGGCGCTTTCAACTACCTCCGTGAGTTGCAGGTTGAGAACATCGACCAGTATAACGTCGGCGACACCATCAATGCTGATGTTTTTGCTGAGGGAGATGTTATAGACGTCACCGGAACCAGTATTGGTAAGGGTTTTCAGGGGGTCGTCAAGAGGTGGGGATTCAAGGGGGGGCGTTCGACTCACGGTTCCCGTTTTCACAGGGCACCCGGTTCCATTGGCTGTTCTGCAACACCATCGCGTGTTTTCAAGAATAAAAAGATGCCCGGACAATTGGGCAACGAGCAGGTAACCGTGCAGAAGCTTAAGGTCGTAAGGGTGGATGCTGCCGATAATCTCCTGCTGATCAAAGGCGCCATTCCTGGAGGGACCAATGCCCTCGTGCTGATCAAGGACAGCGTCAAAGCTTAGTAAATAGAGTATCTCTGGAGCGTGTTATGGCTACGATAGATGTATTTGACATAAAGAAGGAAAAGGTGGGGGAGATCGAGCTGAATGAAGCCGTGTTTAACGGTGACGTCAGGGAGTATCTGATCCATGAAGCGGTCAAGGTTCAGCTTGCCAACAGACGTGCTGGTACTGTGTGCGTTAAGAACCGCTCTGCAGTCTCGGGTGGTGGTAAGAAGCCTTTTCGCCAGAAGGGAACCGGTGGTGCGCGCCAAGGTTCAATCCGTGCTCCTCACTACCCTGGTGGCGGTGTTGCGTTCGGACCACGGCCCAAAGTGTACGATCTTTCCATGAACAAGAAGGCTCGCAAGGCAGCACTGCGGTCTGCGCTCTCGCTCCTGTACAAGGATAACAGAATGACCGTCATGAATAACCTTGACCTGGCCGAGATATCCACTAAGCAGTTCGCTGGGGTTCTAAACAGCTTCTCTGTTGCAAAAGCCCTTGTCATTATCGATGGCACGAACCGCAACCTTGAGCTTTCCGCCAGGAACATCAAGGACGTGAAAGTTCTCAAGTCGGATGGCCTCAATGTGGTCGACATACTGAAGTACAAGAATGTCATCTTCACGCAGGACGCCGTTCGTAAAGTTGAAGGAGTTCTACAGCCATGATTATTTACGACGTGATCAAGAAGCCGCTCATCACCGAAAAGTCTACCATTGAAAAAGACAATAAAAATGTTGTCGCCTTCGTGGTGAATCGTGATGCAAATAAGATCGAGATCAAGCAGGCCGCCGAAAAGCTTTTCAAGGTTGAAGTAGCAGCAGTGCGGACGGTCAATGTCGCGGGCAAGGTGAAGCGTGCCGGCAAGTTCGTTGGAAAGCGATCAAACTGGAAAAAAGCGTATGTGACCCTCAAGGAGGGGAGCAACGTCGATTTCTTTGAAGTATAAAATCGTACTGGAGTTCGTAAATGGCCATCAAGAGTTATAAACCGACGTCGGCTGGGCGCAGACACCAGACCTGTTCAACCTTTGAGGAAATAACCTGCAGCACTCCCGAAAAGTCACTGCTTGTTACGCTCAAGAAGACTGGCGGCAGAAACAGTTTCGGTCGGATCACCTCGCGCCATATCGGCGGAGGGCACAAGCAGAAGTACAGGATCATCGATTTTCGTCGCGACAAGAAAGATATCCCGGCGAAAGTGGCCTCGATTGAGTACGATCCGAATCGCAGTGCACGCATAGCTCTTCTGAATTACGTAGATGGAGAAAAGCGCTACATTCTGGCGCCCCTCGATCTCAAGGTTGGCGACACTGTAATATCAAGCGCAGGGGCTGATATTAAGCCAGGTAATTCGCTTCCGCTTAAAGCTATCCCGCTTGGTACAATCATTCACAACATCGAGCTTAAGATCGGAAAAGGCGCTCAATTGGCTCGCAGCGCTGGAACGTTTGCACAGTTGATGGCCAAAGAAGGAAAGTACGCACAGGTTAAACTCCCCTCGGGAGAGGTGCGAATGGTCCTTCAGGAGTGCATGGCGACGATCGGCCAGGTTGGTAATATCGATCACGAGAATGTCAGCATTGGTAAAGCGGGGCGTTCCCGTTGGCTCGGCAAACGGCCGAAGGTCCGCGGTGTTGCTATGAACCCGGTAGATCATCCTCACGGCGGTGGGGAAGGCCGTACATCCGGTGGTCGTCATCCGGTTACACCTTGGGGTATTCCGACGAAGGGCTACAAGACCAGGACCAACAAGACTTCGAGTCGATTCATCGTCAAGAAGCGGACAAAATAAGACCTCTGCATAAAGGACTGTAAAGATGGCACGTTCTATTAAAAAAGGCGCATTCGTCGATGGGCATCTCGCTGATAAGGTGGCAGCCGAGGGTCCCAACTCGAAAAAGATCATCAAGACCTGGTCGAGACGCTCCACGATCACTCCCGATTTCATCGGGCTGTCGCTGGCCGTTCATAACGGTAAGAAATTCATTCCGGTTTTCGTTACCGAAAACATGGTTGGCCACAAGCTAGGTGAGTTCGCGCCCACAAGAACCTTTTACGGGCACGGTGCTGACAAGAAAAGCAAACTGAAGAAGAAGTAAGCAGTAATCCCGAAAAGGAGTTTTCCGCATGGAAGCACGCGCCAAGTTATCATTCGCTCGACTCTCCCCTCGCAAGACCCGTCTGGTTGTGGACATGGTACGCGGAAAAGGGATCCAGTCCGCACTCAACATACTTCGTTTTTCACCCCAGCCTTCGGCGAAACTCGTTGCCAAGCTGCTGAGCTCGGCAGTGGCCAACGCCGAGCAAAAAGGGGTTTCCGATGTAGATCGTCTTTTCGTCAAGACAATATCGGTTGATGGAGGCGCGGTTCTGAAGCGTTTCGTGCCCCGCGCGATGGGCAGGGCCAGTAAGATAAGAAAACCGACCAGCCACATTTCTGTTGTGCTGGCTGAAAAGTAAACAAGAATACGGCGGAGGTGTAGTTTGGGTCAGAAAGTTAATCCTGTAAGCTTCAGGCTTGGGGTCATCAAAACATGGGATTCCCGCTGGTACGCGAAGGCTGATTATTCCAACCTTCTTCACGAGGATCTGAAGCTGAGGACCTTCCTGAAAAAGAGGCTTTATAACTCTGGTGTTTCCAAGATCGAAATCGAGCGGGCTGCCAATAAAGCCAAAATCAATATCTATACTGCTCGACCGGGCCTTATCATCGGTAAGAAAGGTTCGGAGGTGGAGACCCTGAAGAAGGATCTGGCAAACCTCACGGACAAAGAGGTTTATCTAAATATCCAGGAAGTCAGGAAGCCTGAACTGGATGCCCAACTTGTTGCGGAAAACATAGCTCTGCAGTTGGAGCGCAGGATTGCCTTCCGGCGCGCCATGAAGAAGAGTGTGACGTCTGCTCTCAAATTCGGTGCCAAGGGAATCCGCATCACCTGCTCAGGCCGCCTCGGTGGTGCCGAGATGTCACGAACCGAATGGTATCGTGAAGGCCAGGTACCTCTTCACACCCTGCGGGCCGATATAGATTTCGGCTTTGCCGAAGCTAAGACGACTTACGGTATCATCGGGGTTAAAGTCCTCATCTATAAAGGTGAGATTCTGCCCGGTCAAAAATAGAAACAGGAGTAAGCTTGCGATGTTAATGCCCAAGAGAGTTAAACATAGAAAGCAGATGAAAGGGAGAATGACAGGCGCTGCAGGCCGCGGTACCTCCCTTGCTTTCGGTGACTTCGGACTTCAGGCCACTGAGTGCTGCTGGCTGGATTCCCGTCAGATCGAAGCTGCGCGTATCGCGATGACCCGTTACATAAAAAGGGGCGGCAAGATCTGGATCCGTATTTTTCCTGATAAGCCGCTTACCGCTAAGCCTGCCGAAACTCGTATGGGCAAGGGAAAGGGCTCTCCCGATTCATGGGTCTGTGTCATCAAGCCTGGCAGGATCCTGTACGAAATGGAAGGCGTGTCTGAAGAGATAGCGCGCGAGGCTTTGCGACTGGCTGCGAACAAACTGCCGCTCGCCACAAAGTTCGTTTCGAGGAAGGAAATCTATGAAGGCGAATGACTTTAAAAGTATGGGCAGCGACGAGCTGCAAAAGAAAGAGCAGGACCTGACCCAGGAACTTTTCAATCTCAAGTTCCAGCTCCATACCGGACGCTTGGAGAACAGCGCTAAACTGTCTTCCATTCGCAAGGACATAGCACGGGTGAAAACCATACTCCGCGAGAAGAGGGGTTAGAGAGGCAGATATGAGCGAGCGTGGCAATCGGAAAACCCAGATCGGGGTAGTAGTCAGCGACAAGATGGATAAAACGGTAGTGGTGAAGGTCGACCGCATTATCAAACACCCCGTGTACAACAAGTTCATCAAGCGGTCAGCCCGCTATAAAGCGCACGATGAGCAGAATCAGTGCAAGGTAGGCGATCAGGTGGTTATCGTCGAGTCACGGCCCCTGAGCAAGGACAAATGCTGGAAGGTCAGACAGATCATATAGAAGACCGCAGAGGCTAGGAGTTATTCATGATACAGATGCAAACCATACTTGATGTAGCTGACAATTCTGGGGCCAAAAAGCTCTTTTGCATTAAGGTGCTTGGTGGTTCAAAAAGAAAATATGCCAGCATCGGCGACATAATTGTAGCGTCGGTTAAGGAAGCTATCCCCAATTCTAAGGTTAAGAAGGGGGATGTGGTAAAGGCTGTCGTCGTCAGGACCGCCAAGGAAATCGGCCGGCCAGATGGCTCCTATATCCGTTTCGACGACAACTCGGGCGTCGTCATCAATAACCAGAAGGAACCTGTCGGAACCCGTATTTTCGGGCCGGTAGCCAGGGAACTCAGGGCAAAGAAATTCATGAAAATCATTTCCCTTGCCCCTGAGGTACTTTAATCATAGACGGGGAGACAACGATGCTCGGCAAGAATCTGCACGTGAAAAAAGGCGACACCGTCATGGTGGTAGCCGGCAAAGATAAAAACAAATCCGGGAAAATCATACAGATTCTCCCGAAAAAGGACGGCGTCCTCGTCGAGGGTCTCAATGTCGTCAAGCGGCACACCCGCGCCCGTGGTAACGAGCCGGGCGGGATCCTGGAAAAGGAAGCTCCGATTCATATATCGAACGTCATGCTGTACTGCGGCAAATGCCGCAAGCCAGTTCGTACAAAGATCAACGTTCTTGAGGATGGTAAAAAGGCTCGTGTCTGCACCAAGTGCGGCGAAGCTTTCGATAAATAGGATGGAGGGGTAAATGGCTAGGCTTAAGGAGCTTTATCATACAGAACTGGTTCCCCGGTTGATGAAGGAATTCAATTACAAGAGTGTAATGCAGGTTCCGAGACTGGAGAAAGTTGTTATAAACATGGGGCTCGGCGAAGCTATACAGAATGTCAAGATTCTAGACTCTGCCGTTGAAGAGCTGGCTGCCATTTCCGGACAGAAAGCCGTGATTACCAAGGCAAAAAAGTCCATAGCGAGTTTCAAGCTGCGTCAGGGTATGCCCATCGGGTGCATGGTAACCCTTCGTAAGGAGCGGATGTATGAGTTCCTCGATCGTCTGATCAACGTTGCAATTCCACGCATCAGGGATTTTAAAGGGGTTTCCGGCAAAGCGTTCGATGGTGCCGGTAACTACTCGCTCGGTATCAAGGAGCAGTTGATCTTTCCGGAAATCAACTATGACAAAATCGATAAAATCAAGGGCATGAACATCACCATCGTTACCAATGCCAAAAACGATGAAGAAGGTAAGGCTTTGCTTAAACTTCTTGGAATGCCTTTCAGGAATTAAACGGCTGGAGGAAATCAGTGGCTAAGAAATCAATGATAATCAAGGCGCAGCGAGGCAGTAAGTTCAAGGTTCGTGAATATAACCGTTGCCCCTTGTGCGGCAGGCCTCGGGCATATTACCGCAAGTTTGATATGTGCAGGATCTGTCTGAGGAAGCTCGCATCCAACGGGCAGATTCCCGGCGTTATCAAATCAAGCTGGTAATTAAACGTACACGTAAGAGGAGTTAATCGATGTCGATGACTGATCCCATTGCCGATATGCTGACCCGCATAAGAAACGGCGTTATGGCAAAATTGCAGAAGGTGGATATTCCATCGTCCAACATGAAGGTAAGCCTTGCCGGAGTTCTCAAAGCAGAAGGTTTCATCAAGAATTATAAGGTGATCGCTGACCAGAAACAGGGAATTCTCCGGGTTTACCTAAAGTACATCGACGAGAAGGATTCCATCATCACCGAGATCAAGCGGATCAGCAAGCCCGGTGGGCGGCGCTATGTAAAGAGCGATGCCATCCCCAGTGTTAAAAACGGTATGGGAGTCGCGATTCTTTCGACCTCTAAGGGGATCATTACCGACAAGGCAGCACGGGAAGCCGGCGTCGGTGGCGAAATCATCTGCACCGTCTGGTAATCATACAGGAAGAAGGAGCAACAGCATGTCCAGGATCGGCAAACGCCCCATTGAAGTTCCCAAGGGGGTTAAAATAGCATTCAACGATTCGGTGTTTAAGGTCGAAGGTCCTAAAGGCAGTCTTTCCCGCAAGGTTATGGATTGTGTAGCCATCGAGATTTCCGATAGCTCCGTTCAGGTCACGCGAAACAGCAACGACATTCAATCGCGGTCTGCTCATGGCCTAACCAGGACGCTGATCAATAACATGATTGTCGGAGTAACCAAAGGTTTCGAGACCGCTCTTGAAATCAATGGCGTCGGGTACCGTGCAGAAGCCAAGGGAGATGTCCTTAATCTGAGCCTCGGGTATTCACATCCGATCAACTTCCCGCTTCCTAAAGGGATCAGCGTGGAAGTTGATAAGATGACCAAGATCCTGGTTAAAGGCATTGATAAGGAGCTTGTTGGTCAAACCGCTGCCAAAATCAGATCCTTCCGCGGTCCCGAGCCCTACAAGGGCAAGGGTATTAAGTACGCCACTGAAACCATCCTGAGGAAAGCCGGAAAGACCGGTAAAAAATAGGTAAGGCAAGGAGAAGCACATTGAGTTCTCTCGCAAAAAAACAATCTGCCCGTATCAAGCGACAGGTCAGGGTCCGGAAAAAGATCCGCGGAACATCCGATCGTCCGCGGCTCAATGTCTTCAAGAGTGCGCGGCATATTTATGCCCAGCTTGTGGATGACACTACCGGTGCTACCCTCGTTGCCGCATCGACTCTTATCGAGGAAGTCACTTCCGGTCTGAAGTACACCGGCAATATTGAGGCGGCACGCAAGGTAGGTGCTGTCATAGCAGAGCGCGCCCTAGGCAAGGACATTAAGTCGGTGGTTTTCGACAGGAACGGCTTCCTGTACCACGGCAGAGTTAAAGCATTGGCCGAGGCCGCACGAGAGAAAGGGTTATCCTTTTAGGATACAAGGAGGCGATAATTGCTTAAGATCAATCCCAGCGAACTTAATCTGACGGACCGCGTCGTCCATATAAATCGTGTCGCCAAGGTCGTTAAAGGGGGGCGTCGCTTCAGCTTCTCCGCTCTTGTTGTGGTAGGTGACGGTAATGGCCATGTAGGTTATGGACTAGGCAAGGCTAACGAAGTCCCTGAGGCTATCAGGAAAGGGGTGGAGCAGGCGAAGAAGAATCTTATCAAGGTTCCTATCGTCGAAGGACACACTATTCCCTACGAGATCGAAGGGCACTTTGGAGCAGGCAAGGTTCTTATGATGCCGGCCTCTGCAGGTACAGGTGTCATTGCCGGCGGGGCAGCGCGTGCTGTATTTGAATCAGCAGGCGTAAATAATATTCTGGCCAAATGTCTCGGGTCGAACAATCCCCATAACGTTGTTAAAGCAGCTTTCGCCGGTCTGAAGAGCTTGAGGAGTCCGGAAGAGATTATGGCTCGTCGGGGCATGGCTGAGTAATTTAAGAATCATGCGAAGGAGTAACGGGTAATGGCAGAATTCAAGATAAAACTGATCAAAAGCCACATCGGGAAACCGCCCAAGCAGAAGGCGGTCCTCAATGGCATGGGGCTCAACAAGCTCAATAAAATAGTGGTATTACAGGATACCCCTGAGATTCGCGGAATGATCAGGAAGGTATCTCACCTGGTCAAAATCGAAGAGTAATCCCCTTGAGGTGCAAATAAATGGAACTCAACAGCATTAAACCGGCAGCAGGAGCATCTAAAAACAGAAAACGCATCGGCAGGGGTACTGGTTCCGGTCACGGCAAGACTGCTACAAAGGGTCATAAGGGACAAAAAGCCCGTAGCGGCGGCAGCGTCAAGCCTGGGTTCGAGGGTGGTCAAATGCCCATGCAGCGCCGTCTTCCGAAAAGGGGCTTCAATCCACTGGCCCGCAAGGAATATTCGCTCGTTAACTTGGGGCAACTGGACATTTTCGAGAGCGGCAGCAAGATAGATGCCGGGGCACTCATAGAAGCCGGCCTCATAAAGAGGATCGGTGACGGAATCAAGGTGCTAGCCAAAGGGGAACTTACTAAGGCACTTACAGTCAAGGCTCACAAGTTCAGCGCCACCGCCCGTGAGAAGATAGCTGCCGCAGGCGGAACCGTCGAGGAGATATAGTTTGCTCGAAGCCTTCCAGAACATCGTCAAGATTCCCGAGCTGAAAAAACGGGTCCTGTTTTCGCTGAGCATGCTGGCAGTGTATAGGATAGGATGTCATATACCTACACCAGGCATTGACGGACAGGCGCTCGCCCATTTTTTCAAACAGGCACAGGGCACCCTGCTCGGTTTGTTCGACATGTTCTCAGGCGGTGCACTTGAACGGCTGACCGTTTTTGCGCTTGGAATTATGCCCTACATCTCTTCTTCTATCATCTTCCAGCTTCTTACCGTTGTTGTCCCTGCGATTGAGAAGCTGTCAAAGGAAGGTGAGAGTGGTAGAAAGAAGATCATTCAGTACACCAGATATGGCACAGTGGTCCTTAGTGTTGTGCAGGCGCTTGGGATCAGTATTGGCCTGGAAAGCATGCGGGGCCCTGCTGGCGAGCTGGTTGTTCCGAATCCGGGGTGGGGATTCCGTCTCATGACTGTAATCACGCTCACTGCCGGAACTGCATTCATCATGTGGCTTGGCGAGCAGATGTCCGAAAAGGGTATCGGCAACGGGATTTCCCTTATAATTTTTGCGGGTATTGTCGCGCGGATCCCGACAGCTATAGGAAACAGCTTCCGCCTTCTCTCGGCGGGGCAACTCTCATTGTTTGTACTTCTCTTCGTATTGGCACTAATGTTTGCAGTCGTAGCAGGTATAGTTTTCGTAGAGCGTGGGCAGCGCCGTCTTCCCATACATTACGCTAAGCGTGTTGTAGGTTTAAAAACTTACGGGGCTCAAACTTCTCATCTGCCCCTGAAGGTCAATATGGCGGGGGTAATCCCTCCTATTTTTGCGTCTTCGATCATCGCTTTTCCGGCCACGATTGGAAATTTTATTAACATTCCATGGGTACAGACAGCAGCTAAGAGCTTGACGCCTGGTGCGTGGCTGTACAATGTTTTTTATGTTGCCTTCATCGTGTTTTTCTGCTACTTCTACACGGCTGTAACTTTTAATCCAGTAGACGTAGCTGAAAATGTGAAGAAGCATGGTGGCTATATACCAGGCATCCGCCCTGGCAAGGAAACCTCGGATTTTCTTGATAGGGTCTTGACGAAGTTAACCTTTGCAGGCGCAATTTACATATCGGTGGTGTGTGTTCTGCCGTCTATTTTAATTGGGAAGTTCAATCTTCCCTTCTATTTCGGTGGCACTGCACTCCTTATTGCTGTAGGCGTAGGGATGGACACGGTTGCGCAGATTGAGTCGCACCTCATAACTCGTAGTTATGAAGGGTTTATGAAGGGCGTGAAGATCAAGGGGAGGCGTTAGTGTGTAACTGCATTCTTCTTGGTCCTCCTGGTGCAGGGAAGGGAACCCAGGCTAAAATTCTGACGAAGAGGTTTGGGATTCCGCAGATATCTACCGGTGATATTCTGCGCGCCGCTGTAAAAGAACAAACTCCTATGGGCATCCAAGCGAAAAAGTTTATGGACGAAGGCGCGCTGGTCCCCGATAGTGTTGTTATAGGCATTGTTGAAGAGCGACTCGTTAAGCCGGACTGTTCTAGCGGATTTATACTTGACGGGTTTCCTCGGAACGTTGAGCAAGCAGATGCGCTTAAGCAGGTGCTTCTTCGGACCGGGAAAAGCATCGAGCATGTCATTTCAATATCTGTAGATAAGGAGGAACTGCTTTCCCGCATTACTGGAAGAAGAACCTGTCGTTCCTGTGGGAAAGGGTACCATATAGCTTTCGATCCTCCTGAGGTTCCCGATCGTTGCGGCGAGTGCGGAGGGGAGCTTTATCAGCGGGATGACGACCGTGAAGAGACAATACGTAAGAGGCTTGAGGTGTATGAGGAGCAGACGGCACCCCTTATAACCTATTACGGTCAGGAGTCCCTTCTGCGCAATGTACAGGGAACGGGCTCAATAGAAGATATACAAAGCGAGATTGTGGGTATAGTAGAGGGCAAGGGGCGCAACACGTGATCATTCTTAAATCTCCGGATGAGATTAAGAGGATGAAAATTCCGTGTAGAATAGTTGCTGAGACCCTTCAGGTCCTCAGGGAAAAGGCAAAACCTGGCATAAGTACACTTGAGCTTAATGATCTGGCCGAGCGGGAGGCGAGGCGCCATAAGGCGATTCCTGCCTTTAAGGGGTACAGTGGGTATCCTTTTGCTCTTTGCTGCTCCTTAAACGATCAAGTGGTTCACGGGATGCCAAACAATCATTTGCTGGCTTCCGGAGATATTCTGAGTATAGATTTCGGTGTCGTTTTTGACGGTTTTTACGGTGATGCGGCAATCACATTGCCGATAGGAAACGTTACCGAAAAGGCTACGCTCCTCATGAAGGTGACAGAGGAGTCTCTGGACGCCGCTGTAGCCGCTGCAAAACCCGGCAACCGTCTGTCCGATATATCCTACGCCGTCCAGAGTTATGTCGAGGCGCATGGCTTCTCTGTGGTTCGAGATTTTGTCGGGCACGGGATTGGGAAGGAGCTGCATGAGAGCCCGCAAATTCCTAATTTTGGTCTTCCTGGAAAAGGCGTTCGCCTGAAACCTGGTATGGTCTTCGCGATAGAGCCTATGATTAACGAGAAAGGTTCTGAAGTGAAGGTTTTAGATGATGGGTGGACAGCTGTTACGTGTGATGGTGGGTTGTCTGCGCATTTCGAGCATACTGTCGCCGTGACTGAGCACGGACCAGAGATACTCACGAAATTGTAAATATTCGGATTGAGAGGGAGTCATGAAGGTACGAGCATCAGTCAAAAAGATTTGCGTCAAATGTAAGATCATCAAGCGCAAGGGCGTCGTGCGGGTTATCTGCGACACTCCGAAACACAGTCAGAGACAAGGTTAATAGCAACCATCAGGAGGAACGGCATTGGCACGCATCGCTGGCATAGACTTACCAAGGAATAAGCGGGTTGAGATAGCGCTTACCTACATCTTCGGGATTGGTAGATCCACCTCCCAGAAAATACTTGCGGAATGTGGGATCGATCATAATACGAGGACCGACAATTTGACAGAGGCCGAAGTTGCGCGTATTCGTGACAACATCGATAAAAATCATAAGGTTGAAGGTGACCTGCGCAGGGATATTTCGATGAATATCAAGCGTCTTATGGACCTTGGTTGTTATCGTGGTTTGCGGCATCGCAAAGGTCTGCCTGTACGTGGACAGAGAACCAAAACCAACGCGCGGACCAGAAAAGGGCCGGCCCGCACAGTGGCTGGTAAAAAGAAATAGTTTATAGAAACCTGGAGGAATAATGGCAAGTCCGGCTAAGAAGATCGTTAAAAAGAAAAAAGAGCGCAAAAACATTCCCACCGGTGTGGCGCATATTCAGGCTACCTTCAACAATACGATGATCACTATTACCGACCCCGTCGGAAACGTCGTTGCGTGGTCGTCCTCCGGATGTAAGGGATTCAAAGGTTCTCGGAAGAGTACTCCCTTTGCCGCTCAGATTGCCGCCGAGGACTGTGCCAAAAAGGCCCAGGAGCATGGAATGCGCAGTGTTGAGGTCTACGTAAAGGGGCCAGGGTCTGGTCGTGAATCCGCGTTGCGGGCATTACAGGCAGCAGGGTTCAACGTGACATTTATCCGCGACGTTACCCCTATCCCTCATAACGGCTGCCGTCCGCCAAAACGTAGAAGAGTCTGATTCCCTGGAACATAGAGTAAAGGAGGTCGTAATTGGCTAAATATACAGGACCTTCCTGCAGGTTGTGCAGGAGGCAGAACATGGAGTTGTTCCTGAAGGGTGAGCGTTGCTACACCGACAAATGTGCCATCAAGCGTAGAAACTACGCCCCCGGGCAGCATGGACAGGGACGGGCTAAGGTTACCGATTATGGCGTTCAGCTTCGTGAGAAGCAGAAGGTGCGTCGGATCTATGGGATTCTTGAGAAGCAGTTCCGCGGGTACTTTGCTGAAGCTGATCGCATGAAAGGTGTCACCGGCGAGAATCTGCTGTCTCTACTTGAACGCCGCATGGATAATATTGTTTACAGACTCGGCTTTGCATCGTCTCGCGCTGAAGCCCGCCAACTAGTGAAGCACGGTCATTTCACCCTCAATGGTAGAAAGGCCACCATTCCTTCGATGCTCGTGCGTCCAGGTGATGTTGTTGAGCTGCGGGAAAAAAGTCGCAAAATTGTTGCCATCAATGAGTCCTTGGAAGGGGTTGTTCGTCGTGGCGTTCCCCAGTGGCTTGAGCTGCAAAAGGACGCATATCGGGGTTCCATCAAAGCGCTTCCGGTAAGGGAAGATATCACCATGCCGATTCAGGAGCAGCTTATCGTCGAACTCTACTCGAAGTAACAGATGACAACACCCCCTGAGGGAGGAAATACATGTATAAAAACTGGCGCGACCTGATCAGACCCAAAAAACTTCAGGCTGAGACGGAATCGTTAACGGATACGTACGGCAAGTTTTTCGCTGAACCTTTCGAAAGGGGATTTGGCACTACACTGGGGAATTCCCTTCGTAGGGTTCTTCTTTCGTCTTTGCAGGGTGCTGCCATTACTTCCGTTAAAATAAAGGGCGTGCTGCATGAATTCTCTGCCATCCCTGGAGTAACTGAGGATGTAACTGATATCATCCTTAATTTGAAAGGCGTTCGGCTTAAGATGCACGGTAATGATCCGCGCATCATCAGGATAGTTCATCGTGGTGAGGGAGTTATCAAAGCTGGAGATATACTCACGGACCCAAATGTAGAGATACTAAATCCCGATCATCATATAGCCACATGTTCCAAGGATGCCAACCTTGAGGTAGAGATGGTCGTGAAGATGGGGAAAGGGTATGTGCCTGCAGACCGTAACCGCGACGAGAAAGCTCCGGTTGGTACTATCCCGATAGATTCTATTTTCTCTCCAATCCACAAAGTCAATTTCGTCGTGGCTAATGCTCGTGTGGGACAGATAACCGACTACGACAAGCTGACGCTGGAGGTCTGGACCGACGGCAGCGTCCGGCCGGAGGATGCTGTTGCCTATGGGGCCAAAATTCTCAAAGAGCAGCTAACAATCTTCATCAACTTTGATGAGGAGACCGAGCTGGTCGAAGAGGCGGAGCCGGAAGAGGAACGGGAAAAATTCAATGAGAATCTCTACCGTTCTGTTGATGAATTGGAATTGTCAGTTCGATCTGCCAACTGCCTCAAGAACGCAGGCATTAAATTAATCGGTGAGTTGGTTTCGCGCACCGAAGCTGAAATGCTGAAGACACAAAATTTCGGCAGAAAGTCACTCAACGAAATCAAAGATATCCTTGGCGAAATGGGCCTTTCTCTCGGGATGAAGCTGGAAGGTTTCCCGGATCCCGAGATTATGCGCAGGATTCGCGGTGAGCGCAAGGAAGAAGAATAATCCGCTAGGGCTGAAGAAAGGAACCAGGGGTCATGCAACATAACAAAGCGGGAAGAAGGTTGGGGAGAACCACAAGTCACAGGGTTGCCATGTTCAGGAACATGGTCACTTCGTTTCTCAACCATGAGAAGATTACGACGACCGATGCGAAGGCAAAGGAGCTGCGTTCAATAGCCGAAAAGATGATCACTCTAGGGAAGCGTGGGGATCTCCACGCTATGCGCCAGGCTGCATCCTACATCCGCGACAAAAAAGTTGTCACCAAGCTTTTTACCACTATTGCGCCGCGTTACAAGGAGCGTCCGGGAGGATACACCCGTATTATAAAACTGGGCATACGCCCGGGGGATAACGCTCCACTGTCAATCATTGAGCTTGTCGAAGAGCAGGTAGAAAAAAAGCTGGCTAAAAAACCAGTGCCGAAGAAAGCTTCATCTGCCAAGACGCAAAAAGCTGAGACTGTGGCCAAAGCTGCCGTTGCTTCTGCAGAGCCTGTGGCTAACGCCGATTTGGCTACAGCGGAGGCGCCCGAGGTTGTGTCCAAAGTTGTAGAAGCTGAAGAGCAATGTGAGGCTAAAGCGGATTAACCTGCTTGGCTTCCCGCAGTTAGAGGCTCTATTCATACGGATAGAGCCTCTTTTATTATGGGCTTTAAAATGGAGTCTTGCGCGATGATGACGCTATAGATCATCAGCCTTTCTCTGCCAGCTTCGCTTCCACCCAGAGAATCTCCATCTCTTCAAGGGATGCTTCTTTCAGGTCGATGCCCCGTGTCTCAAGCATTTGCTCTATATAGGAAAAACGCCGCACGAAGCGGCTGATTGTACTCGTTAACGCACTTTCCGGGTCGAGTGAAAGGAATCTTCCAAGATTTACGACTGCGAATAGAAGATCGCCCAGTTCTGCCTCGATCATGGAATGGTCCGCTTGAGAAATTGCTTCCATCAACTCATGTAGCTCCTCGTGTACTTTGGCAATGACCTGATCTGTTTCATCCCAGTCAAAGCCAGCACGTGCCGCTTTTTCTGATATCTTTTGCGCTTTCAGCAGGGCAGGGAGGCCGGGAGGAACTCCTGAAAGGGCAGACCTTTTTTCTCCTCCTTTTTCTGCTTCTTTTATCCTCTCCCAGTTTTCTATCTGAGCGGCGCTGCTTCCAATCTTAAGATCACCGAATACGTGTGGGTGGCGCCGAATGAGCTTTTCGCAGATTGTCTCGATTACATCCTCGATCGTAAAAATGTCCTTTTCTGCAGCGATGGCAGCATGAAACACAGGCTGAAGCATCAGGTCACCCAGCTCCTCCTTAAGTTGCTCTGGATTGCCTGAATCTATCGCTTCAATCACCTCGTAAGTTTCTTCGACAAGATACCTTTTAAGGCTCTCGTGAGTTTGCTCTGCATCCCAAGGGCATCCACCGGGACTTCGGAGAAGTCTCATTATTTCAACTAGCCGGTAGAAATTTGTATTTTCATTCATTCTTGACTCCATCTAGGTTTTCGCATCTTCTACGCTTTATGCTCTCCTGCAAGATATGACTCTAGGAAGGAACGCTTGTATTCGGAGAAGCGCTGCTCTTCGATGGCGTTGCGAATGCCTTGCATCATAGTAAGGTAAAAGGTGACGTTATGAATGCTTGCCAGTATGGCGGAAAGAACCTCATTGGCAACGAAGAGGTGGTGGAGGTAGGCCCTTGTGAAGGTTTGGCAAGTGTAACAGCCGCAGTTCGGGTCAATGGGATAGAAATCACGACGGTATTTTTTGTTGGTCAGCCTGATTCTACCACGGTTAGTGAATAGCGTGGCGCTCCGGGCATATCGAGTAGGAATTACGCAGTCGAACATATCCATTCCACGTTCGACGCTCTCCAGAATGTCTTCGGGAAGTCCCACGCCCATGAGATACCGAGGTTTGTCTTCAGGAAGATGGGGGGCGGTGACACTGACAACCTGCTTTAACAGTTCCAGCCCTTCTCCTACACTTACGCCCCCTATTGCGTATCCTGGAAGATCGAGCCTTACAAGTTCCCGTGCGCACAACACACGGAGGTCCTCAAAGACGCTACCCTGTATTATTCCGAATAGTGCTTGGCTCTGGCTCTGATGAGATTCCTTGCACTGTTTTGCCCAACGAATGGTCTTGCGTGTAGAGCGCTCAGCGTAGGTTCGATCGCAGGGATATGGGATGCATTCGTCGAAGGCCATGATGATGTCTGCTCCCAAATCCTCCTGAATCTTCATTGCACTGGCAGGATCAAGAAAAACTTCTTCTCCCGTAACCTCATGTCTAAAGAAAACACCTTCCTCCGTGATCCGCTTGTTCGGTAGAGAGAAAACCTGGAAACCACCTGAGTCTGTGAGGATTGGCTTATCCCAGCCCATAAACTTGTGTAAACCTTCAGCCTTCTTGACGAGTGACTCGCCAGGGCGCAAGTGAAGGTGGTAAGTATTGCTGAGGATGATCTGAGCTCCTGTAGCCACTACCTGAACAGGGGTCATTGCCTTCATGGCGGCATGTGTAGCTACAGGCATGAAGATAGGCGTCTCAATAGTGCCATGGGGTGTAGTCAGTGTTCCGCGCCGAGCGGCTGTCTTTTTGTCCTTCTGGAGTAGTTTGAATTTCATGGCAGGCACTATAGCATTGTATGTCTAAAATTGCAGGCGGAATATACGTCACCTGAAGCATAGTGGTTTTGGAGCTGGCCGTCTCTAGCGCGCTAGAGCCATATTTATGGTTAACCAAGATCAATTTATTGTTGCATTTTGCTAAAACGACGTTTAGTATACAGTATACAATTCCCTAAATTGGAAATGTCTAATGTTTAAGCATTGTTTGGCTAACAAAGCTGATTCCGATAGTAATAACGCTTTCCCAAGGAGTGAAGACAATGCAAACATTTGCCAGTTGGCGCGGGCCCCCTGCCCATGCCCCCCGGAGTCGGTGCCCCAAAGGGTTTTTACCGACGGTAGTCATTCAAGGCGTACGGATTGCCCTTGTGGGTAATGCGCAAATAACAGTAAAGGGATGACATTATGCAACTACTTCAACACACGGTAGGACGTAAGATTCTGATGGCAATTACAGGCCAGCTCATGGTGCTTTTCGTTATTGTTCATCTGCTCGGTAACTCCTCTATCTTCATCGGGCCTGACGGCATCAACTCTTACGCAAAACACCTCCACGATCTTGGGCCGCTTGTTTGGGTTTTCCGCCTGGCGATGCTCGCCCTTCTGACTGTTCACGTATTCTTCGGGATACAGTTGACGCTGGAGAACAGCGCTGCCAATCCGGACGCTTATGCTGTAAAAAGCCGGATCAAGGCGAACTTTTCTAGTGAAAACATGATTTGGACCGGTGTTCTTCTTCTAGGGTTTATTGTCTATCATGTTCTACATTTCACAGCTCGAGTAACTCCCGATATCATCCAAGGGGTAGATGCACAGGGTCGTTTCGACGTATTCCGTATGGTGACCAACAGCTTCCAGATGGGGGGTATTGCCCTGATATACGTTGCGGCGATGGTTGTTCTTTTCTTCCACCTCAGCCACGGCATCCAGAGCTTCTTTCAGACGATGGGGTGGAGCAACGAGAAGGCACAGCCGGCATTCCAGAAACTCGGCAAGGTGCTTTCCATCATTTTCCTCTTAGGATACTCGTCAATTCCAATTTTTATCTTCGCCGGCATACTGAAAGGTTAGGGGGTTATAGTGATACTCGACGGAAAATGTCCAAAAGGACCGATCGAAAAAACGTGGGACAAGCACCGCTTCGAAATGAAGCTGGTTAATCCCGCGAACAAGCGGAAGTACAAGATCCTCGTAGTGGGAACCGGTTTGGCAGGTGGTGCTGCTGCTGCTAGCCTTGGCGAGCTCGGCTATAATGTCGAAGCTTTCTGCTACCAGGATAGCGCCCGCCGTGCGCACAGTATTGCTGCACAGGGTGGGATCAACGCCTCCAAGAACTACCCGAACGACGGTGACAGCATCTACCGGCTGTTCTACGATACCATCAAGGGGGGCGACTTCCGTGCCCGTGAAGCAGACGTCTGGCGCCTCGCTCAGGTGAGCAACAACATAATCGATCAGTGCGTGGCTCAGGGCGTTCCTTTTGCACGCGACTATGCGGGTTATCTAGATAACCGCTCCTTCGGCGGCGCGCAGGTCTCCCGTACCTTCTATGCCCGTGGCCAAACTGGGCAGCAGCTCCTCTTGGGCGCTTATTCTGCTCTTTCCCGCCAGGTGAAGGCAGGAACTGTGAAGCTCTTCCCCCGCGCAGAGATGCTCGACCTTGTTGTGGTCGACGGCGAGGCAAAGGGAATAACTGTCCGCGATCTCGTTACCGGCGAGATCCGCACGCATGTCGGGGATGCAGTCGTGCTCTGCACAGGCGGATACGTCAACGTCTTCTACCTGTCCACTAACGCAATGGGATGCAGCGTTACCGCTGCATGGCGTGCACACAAGAAAGGCGCGTTCTTCGCCAACCCCTGCTACACGCAGATCCACCCGACCTGCATTCCGCAGAGCGGAGAGCATCAGTCGAAGCTGACACTTATGTCCGAGTCGCTCCGGAACGATGGCCGTTGTTGGGTACCGAAGAAGAAAGAGGACCTTGGTAAAAACCCGAGTGAGATTGCAGAGGATGACCGCGACTACTACCTCGAGCGGAAGTACCCGTCTTTCGGAAATCTTGCTCCTCGCGACATCGCCTCCCGTGCTGCTAAAGAGCAATGCGACGACGGTCGCGGTGTAGGTCCGGGTGGCCGTGGTGTCTACCTCGACTTTGCCTCCGCAATCAAGCGCGTTGGCGAGCACACCATCAAGGAACGCTACGGCAATCTCTTCGAGATGTACGAGAAGATCACCGACGAGGACGCCTATAAGCGCCCGATGCGCATGTACCCGGCACCCCATTACTCGATGGGTGGCCTCTGGGTAGACTACAACTGCGAGAGCAACATCCCGGGGCTTTTCGTTCTCGGGGAGGCCAATTTCTCTGTTCACGGTGCAAACCGACTCGGCGCCAGCGCACTTATGCAGGGTCTCGCCGACGGCTATTTCGTTATTCCCTACACCATTGCCAACTATTTGGCGAAGATCACTCCTGGCAAGGTAAAGGCTGATAACCCTGAGTTCAAGAAGTCGGTGGAAAATGTGAACGCGGAGCTCAAAAAGCTGATCTCCATCAACGGCAAGCGCACCGTCAGCGACTTCCACCGCAGCCTCGGGAAGATCATGTGGAACAACGTCGGCATGGCCAGGAGCGAGTCCAGCCTGAAGCAGGCTCTTGCTGAGATTCCGAAGCTTCGCGAGGAATTCTGGCAGAACGTGAAAGTGTCAGGTTCGGGTGCCGAGTTCAACCAGCAGCTGGAGAATGCATGGCGCGTAGCTGACTTCCTTGAGTTCGCAGAGCTGTTGACCCGCGACGCTCTTAATCGAGATGAGTCGTGCGGCGGGCATTTCCGTGTCGAGCATCAGATGCCGGATGGAGAGGCAAAGCGCGACGACGAGAACTTCTGCTATGCGGCAGCATGGGAATTCAAGGGTGTCGGCACGGAACCCGAACTGCACAAGGAGCCGTTAACGTTCGAGAACGTCCATCTGGCGGTAAGGAGTTATAAATAATGAACCTGAAACTACACGTATGGCGCCAAAGCGGGCCGAACAAGCCGGGAAAACTGGAAGTCTACGACGCTCACAACGTAAGCCCAGATCAATCATTCCTTGAGATGCTCGATGAGGTGAACGAGGACCTGATCAAGCAAGGTAAGGATCCGATTGCATTCGATCATGATTGTCGCGAAGGGATCTGCGGGATGTGCTCACAGGTCATTAACGGGGTTCCCCACGGTGGCCAGGACAGGACGACTGTATGCCAGCTCCACATGCGCACCTTCAAGGACGGCGACAGTATCTTTATCGAGCCGTGGAGGGCCAGAGCTTTTCCGCTTATCAAGGATCTCGCCGTTGACCGTGGCGCCCTTGACAAGATTATTCAAGCAGGAGGCTACACCTCGTGCCACACCGGCGGTGTTCCTGATGGCAATGCAATGCTGATTTCCAAACCTGATGCGGATTATGCAATGGATGCCGCAGAATGCATAGGCTGTGGCGCATGCGTAGCAGCGTGTCCCAACGGCTCTGCGATGCTTTTCATGAGCGCTAAGGTTGCTCAGTTGGCAGTGTTGCCGCAGGGGAAGCCGGAAGCCGCACAGCGGGTTATGAGCATGACCCAGGAAATGCAGGAATGCGGTTTCGGAAATTGCACCAATCATTATGAGTGCCAAGCTGCATGCCCGAAAGGGATCAACGTAAAGTTCATCGCGAAGCTCAACCGCGAGTATCAGAAAGCAATCTTCAAGTAAGGCGTTTTTTGTCATGTGATCAGGGCAGAGATTTTTCTCTGCCCTTTTTTTTTAGAGGTGGGGATGGACTTATCGTTAGTTAAGGTGTTCCTCACGGCAGAGCTGCTCACAAATGTGGGAGATCAATTTATCTTGTTCTCAATGCGCGAGCAGTTCCAGGAAATATTCCGGCGCCTTTCGGGCTGCCCTTTCCAAAATTGCTGTCATTGTTCCGTTAAGTCGGACTGCGCCTATTTCAGGGCCTTCTCTCAGGATCTCAGTTCTGATGTCGAGGCTGTCAGAAAGCATCAGAAACCTCCTCTTCCCTTCGTTTTCGATATGCCCATTCTACCCCCTGCACCGAATCGGGGAATCACCTTTGAGATCGGGCTCACTCTCGTTGGCAACGCCATTAATGACTGTTCGGTATACCTTCGAGCCATGCAGCGTATGCTCGAACAGCTCGAACCTCATCCATCGATAAAAGCCGCATCTATCAATAAAGTTGAAACTGCAGGGTATCGGGGGGAGCGTTATCCGGTTCTGTCTGTTTCGGCTTCAGAAGGGCACTTGGACAATCTACAGGTGATGAGCCTTAAGGGCCTTGTAGCAAACGTTATATTTCCAGAAAGCCCTTTACGGTTGACGCTCCTAACGCCTTTGAGGATTGTACGGAAAGGTACTATATCACGTTATCTTGATGCATCAATGTTTTTGAGATCATTGCTGCGACGCATCAGTTCGCTGACTTATTATTATGGGGGTGTACAGCTAAACTATGATTTTCGGTGGCTTGCAGATCAGAGCGCGCAGGTCTCCTGGCTAAAGTCTGACTTCAAGTGGCGCGGATGGAATAGGAATGTTTCTGGCCTTGTCGGTAGTGGGCTCTTAGTGGGAGATTTTTATGACCTTTATCCCTTTTTGACAGCAGGCGAATATCTTCATCTTGGAAAAGGGGCTTCATTTGGTTTTGGGGCATATAGGCTCGGGAAGACAACTTCATGAGCTGCTATTGTCAACCAGGTGATTGTAGGTACACTGTATCTGGAGCGCGTTTGGGGGGATAGATGGGGCAATCGATATGGAAGCCGCTGTTGGTGATGTTAATCCTCATTGTCGTCTTCGACATATTTTATAGTGCCGTTTCACGTCAGGCATCAGGCCAGTCAGGTGAAATCAGCTATAGCCGCTTCCGCCAAGAACTCTCCGCCGATAATGTGAAGAAGGTTGTTTTTAAGGGAACTGCAGTAAAGGGGGAGTTCAAAACCAAAACAGCAGTCATTCCCGCTCAACAAGGAGGGGGTAAAGGTGAATTGACATCTTTTGTCACCGTGGTGCCTGCCATGGAGGACCCCTCGTTGATGCAGGAGCTTATGGCAAAAAAGGTTGATGTTGTAGCCACTCCCACAGAAACGTCTCCAATTGCCAGCATACTTCTCTATCTCCTCCCGTGGATATTCATTATTGGTGTCTGGTGGTTTGCCATGCGTGGTATGAGGTCTCAGGGACCCGGATCAATGCTTGGCGGTTTTGCAAAATCGGGTGCCAAGCTTTACAGCAGCACTGAACGGATAACCGTAACCTTCGCTGATGTTGCCGGAATGGAGAATACGAAACAAGAGTTGAAGGAGGTAGTGGATTACCTCCGAAATCCTAAGAAATTTCAGCGTATCGGCGGTAAGGTGCCAAAGGGCGTACTTTTAGTCGGCCCCCCGGGGACCGGGAAGACCCTTCTTGCAAGGGCAGTTGCCGGGGAGGCTGGAGTCGCTTTTTTCAGCATAGCTGCATCTCAATTCATCGAAATGTTTGTTGGAGTCGGGGCCAGCAGGGTACGCGACCTGTTTACAAATGCAAGAAAAGAAGCGCCGAGCATTATCTTTATCGATGAGCTTGATGCAGTCGGGAGAAGCCGTGGGGCCGGATTCGGTGGAGGTCATGACGAGAGGGAGCAGACACTCAATCAGCTTCTCTCCGAAATGGATGGTTTTGATCCTCACGAGGAAATGGTGGTGCTGGCGGCTACAAACCGTCCAGACGTGCTTGATCAGGCTCTCCTTCGTCCAGGACGGTTTGATCGCCACATCGTAATTGACCGCCCCGACTGGAGGGACCGGGAGCAAATCCTCAAGGTTCATACCAGAAAGATACCGCTTGACGAGGGGGTTGACTTAAGTGTCATTGCAAGAGGGACACCGGGGATGACTGGTGCGGAACTCGAGAACCTAGTCAATGAAGCTGCTATACTTGCGGCACGGGAGGATCTTCCCAAGGTGACTTCAGATCATCTGGAGAGGGCAAAGGATAAAATATTGATGGGTGGAGAGCGGCGCATGTTCATCAGCGACCAGGAGAAGCGTATAACGGCTTTACACGAAGCTGGACACACTCTGGTTGCAAAGCTGTTGCCTGGGACCGATCCGGTTCACAAAGTCACGATTATTCCCCGGGGTATGGCTCTGGGTGTGACGCAGCAGTTGCCGGACGACGATCGATATCATTACTCGAAGTCATACTTGATGAAGAGACTTAGCGTCGCGCTAGGGGGACGCGTTGCCGAACGACTTGTTCTCGGTGATCTATCGACCGGAGCACAAAATGATCTGAAGACGGTGACGGACCTGGCGGAAAAAATGGTTTGCCAGTGGGGGATGAGCGACAAAGTCGGGGCGATGACGTTCAGTCGGGGAGAGGAACACCCGTTTCTCGGACGTAAGCTTGCTGAGGAAAAGACATTTTCCGAGCAGACCGCGTGGCTCATAGATCAGGAAATAGCTTTAATCATTGCAAACGCCGAAAAGTGCAGCTCCGATATTATTTCGGGGAACAGAAGAAGGCTCGATGCGCTGGCAGAAGCGCTGCTCCAGGAGGAAACTCTCGATGGAGCACGGGTAGACGCCATAATCGCTTCCAATCAGTAGATGATGATATAGCCATGGTTCTGTGCAATCTTGGATATTTCAAGCGTATCTTTGATATGGTAGCTCTTTCCTTCGAGGGTAAAAACGTATCCCCCCATTCCGTCTGGTTGGGCGCTTTCAATCAGCGTTTCGAACATTGCAGTCTTTACCGTTTCCATAGGTTCTCCTGATTCTGCGTCGTTTCATTTTTTATTATCACAATTCCCTTCCTCCGCAAAGAGAGATGAGACCGGCGTTTTGCTTACAAGAGCACTTTAATATTTTCAAGACGGATAGATTACTGCAGAGAGAGGTATTCATGAAGATGAAACGAAAGAGCGGCATCCTGATGCATCCAACTTCCCTGCCCGGACACGGAGGCATCGGAACGCTCGGAGAAGAGACCCGCAAATTTCTGAAATTCCTTCACGAGGCAGGGCAGTCGCTTTGGCAGGTTCTGCCGCTAGGCCCCACAGCTTACGGCAACTCGCCGTACTCATGCTATTCCGCCTTTGCGGGTAACCCGCTCCTGATAGATTTGAATTCAGTTGCCGCAGATGGGGATCTCGAAGAACCTGTCCAGCCTCAGTTAGCAAGTGAAGATCGGGTTGACTATGCTGCTGTGGCGGCCTGGAAATATCCCTTGCTGAGCAGGGCTGCTCAGCGGTTTATCGAAGCTTCCGACTCGCATCACCTACAAGACTTTGAAGATTTCTGCGCGGATAATGTTTGGCTCGAGGATTATGCGCTTTTCATGGCTCTGAAGGAGCATTTTGAGGGAGCAGGCTGGAGCGATTGGCCTGAGGAAATTGCTCGGCGTTTGCCGTCTGCCATTGCGGAATATACCGACAAGCTTCGAACATCGATCCTTGTTCAGAAGTACATGCAGTGGCAGTTCTTTCGCCAGTGGCGTGAGGTCAAACGCTTCGCGAACGATCTGGGCATTGATATTTTTGGAGATATTCCTATTTTTGTTGCTTACGACTCAGCTGACGTCTGGGTTCATCGTGAAATTTTCAAGCTTGATGAACGCGGACTTCCTCTAGTAGTTGCAGGGGTTCCCCCGGACTACTTCAGTGAAACCGGACAATTATGGGGGAATCCGGTATACGACTGGGATGCCATTGCTGCAGATGGGTATTCATGGTGGATCCAGCGGCTGAGGAGTTCCTTGCAACTTTATGATCTTGTTCGGATAGATCATTTTCGTGGTTTT